>CANQJZ010000027.1 GCA_947624385.1 uncultured Oscillospiraceae bacterium | reverse complement strand
GGCGGCGGCAAAATCAAAAAATCACGAATTGGAGGTATGAGCATGAATACACTGACCGTTGAGGAAACAAACCTTTTAATCACGTCGTTGGCCAGCATGTACATGATGTTGGTGACGGTCTGGCCCACGCTGTGACGGTTGATGTCCTCCGCCACCTTGTAGATGTTCTCGACCGTCGGGGTAAGGCAGGCTACCATTTGGAACATCGCGTCGTACTGCTCTTGGTGCCCGCAGGTGTACAGGTTCTCGCGGACGCACATCTCGTGAACATCAACGACGTGCCAGTGGCGGGTCTCAATGATCTTCATCATTATGTCCTCCTTATTTGTTCAGAAGCTCGTTGAGCTTCGCGGTGACGTTCTGCGTTCCCTCGGCTATGCGGTCGATGTATCCTTTGCTTAACACCAGCTTGCCCTGTCCAGTTACGCCGATGACGTAAGCGTGTTGTCCGTACTTCCGGTTGACCGCGTACCACAGGTTCATGGTCTTGTCGCTGATTCCGAAGTTCTTCTTGTTCGTCATTTCGTGTGTCCTCCTTATTGTTTGGCGGCGTTCCTGTCGCTTTCTGGGTATATAGTACACTAATTTTATTTACTTGTCAATAGGAAATTGCGAAAAAGTAAAAAATTTTTGTTGACTTGTAAATAAAAATCGTGTTATAGTGCTGTGTGAAGGAGGTGGTCGCTATGGTGAGCGACAAGGTTCGGGCTGTGCTCTCTCTGTCCGGCAAAAAGGTGATTGACCTGGCCAACCTCTACGGGGTGACAAAGCAGAGCATGAATAACAAGATGTCCAACAGCAGATTCTCCGCAGACGATCTCATACGGATTGCAGCCTTTACCGGCTGCCGGGTGGGATTCGTCCTCCCGGACGGGGAACATATCTTCCTGGACGAATCGGATATCCGCGAGAGCGTAAAGAATCCCCCGGACGAATGATCGTCCGGGGGTGCAGTGGTGACCTATTTGTCTGGCCGTTCCGCTCCTGTGCGGAATTTGATTTGCGGGTCGCTGGTGGGAATGCGGATAAGTAGATCTGAAAGGTCACAGTCAAGCGCGTCGCAAATCAAATCCAGGTGTTCAAGGTTCACCCGCTCTGCCATCTCGTTGTAAAGGTCGTTGATGGTTCCTGGGCGGATTCCGGTCATACGGGCCAGGTCAGCCTGGGTCCACCTTCTTTCGCCAAGTCGGGTGGATAGCAAAATCTTTATCATGGCCGCATTCTCCTTTACGTCATAATGTAACGTAAGTGTGCAGTTTTTCCTCGTTTTTGTCATGTAAAAACAAATGGCGATATGATATATCAAATATCGTCAGAGTAGCAAAAGACCTCTGGACAACATGGTACTGTCCAGAGGTCTTGTTTATTTCCCCGGCGTGCGCGGGAACTCGATAGGACACACTAGTACGAACCCGGAAACGGTCACATAGATGGCCGCCCCGGTGTTCGTATAGCGTAAATTTGGTGGAGCTGAGGGGGATCGAACCCCTGTCCGAAAGCGTTTCAACGGAACCTTCTCCGGGCGCAGACGGTTATTTTGCGCTTACGCGCCGTTCCCCTTCCCGGTGCAAGCCGTCACGCATGACGGGTCAGGTAGCTTCATGATGCATGGTGCGCGCAAAGCTTTGCGCACGCACGGACGCTGCTGATCGACGCCCAGGTCCCGGGCCGCAGCGTTCCCGGGCTGGACGGGCCTGCCTTAAGCGGCGGCCAGAACGGTATTGTCGTTCTCAGTTGATTTGAAAGGTTCCCGGTTTTTAGGATGTCCGGGTCATCCGCCCGCTTATTCCGCCCCCACACCCCCGTCGAAACCATTGCAGCCCCACGTCGTCGGAGCACGCGAAATAGGTCTCCCCTTGCCGCAAGCGGCAAGGCTCGAATATTTTGCGGCTCCTCCTCTCCCCTCGCGAACAGCTTTGCTTGGTTCGCTCGGGGGGCCCGTGACCGGGTCGAAGCGTCGATTTGCACTTCGGAGGAAAGTATGAGAACGAACTTGTGTTACTTTAAATTATGCCTTTTTCGGCGCGGGGTAGTCCTGGCCGAATGTCTCCACCGTGACCTTCTGCATCACCTGGGGGGTCAGGGGCTTGTCACCCCAGCCGGTCTTGGTGGCGGCGATCTTATCGACCACATCCATGCCCTCCAGCACCTGGCCGAAGGCGGCGTACTGGCCGTCCAGATGGGGCGCGTCCTCGTGCATGATGAAGAACTGGCTGCCGGCGCTGTCCGGGTCCATGGCCCGTGCCATACTCAGCACGCCCCGTGTGTGGCGCAGGTCGTTGGTGTACCCGTTGGCGGCAAATTCACCGGGGATGGAATAGCCGGGGCCGCCGGTGCCGTTGCCGTCCGGGTCTCCGCCCTGGATCATGAAGCCGGGGATGACCCGGTGGAAGATCAGGCCGTTATAGAACCCCTTGCTCGCAAGGGAGATGAAGTTATCGACCGTGTTGGGCGCGATCTCGGGGTACAGCTCCGCCTTGATGACGCCGCCGTCGTGCATGCGGATGGTCACGATTGGATTTTTCATGCGTTTGCCTCCTTGAATTTCCTGTCCATCTCGCGGCGGGCGCTTTTCACCGCCGCGTCGTCCCGCTTGTCATAGAGCTTCTTGCCCTTGCAAAGCCCCAGCTCCACCTTCACCAGGCTGTCCTTGAAGTAAAGGCTCAGGGGCACCAGCGCCAGCCCTTCCTGCTGGACCTTCGCGCCCAGGCGGACGATCTCCCGCCGGTGCATGAGAAGGCGCCGGTCCCGGTCCGGGTCCGCGTTGAAGTAGCTGCCCTGCTTATAAGGGCTGATGTGCATCCCCCGGACCCACAGCTCCCCGTTTTTCACGCGGGCGTAGCAGTCCTTGAGATTCACCGTACCGGCCCGGACGGACTTGACCTCCGTGCCGGTCAGCTCGATGCCCGCCTCGTAGCGGTCCAGGATGAAGTAGTCGTGGCGGGCCTTGCGGTTTTCCACGATCAGCTTGGTACCCTTTCCCCGGACCGGCATAGCGTACACCTCCCCTGTTGCTGTGCTGGGAAATATATTGTACCATGTCGCGCGGTTCCGGCATTTGCCGGGAGCGCGACCGGTATCTTTTTTATAATAGCGCTAACGGCGCTATTATAGCGTATTTCTTACGATTTAGCAAATGGAACGGGAAACTGTTTGAAAAAAGTTTACAGAACGGCAGTATAGCATGTACTCACCGCGAAAAATAGCGGCGCAGGTCGTCGATGGCGCTTTCGCGCATCAGGCACATGCCCTGCTCCCGGGCGTGTATCTCCCACTCAGGCGCCACCGGGAAGCTCTCACCGAACTCCCCCAGGGCCGGACCCGCCGCCTCCGGCGCGAGCGTGAGCACATAGCCCTCCGGCACGGCGTACAGGTCGCTGTCCCCGCCGGGACAGGCCAAAGCCCCCGCCAGCAGCGCTTCCAGGTCGGCGAAATACCAGGCCGTCCGCCGTGCATGGCCCGGCCGGGCGATGACCAGCGTATCCTCCCCCGCGGCGAAGCACTCCGCCTCAGTCTCCGGCCAGGGGGTCAGCCCTCGCTCCGCCAGCGCCTGGCGTATCAGCGCCAGCATCTGCGCCCGGCTGGGGGCCTGCTCCCGGCTGATCCAGATGGATACTGCCGTCTGTGTTGCCTGTACCGTTTTCATGATGGAGGTCCTCCCGCGCAATAAAGTCCATGGGACCATTATAGTGCAAATATTCTTGACCTGCATAGCATAAAAATGTGGAAATTTGTACAGGAATGTGCTATACTGGGCGGTAGGCGATATTATGTAACCTGTTGGAAAGACCGGAGGTGTTTCCCATGGACTATACGGAGCGGCCACTGCGGCGCGTCTGCGCCAACCGCGGGCCGGTGGTGGAGGTAACGGAGGACATCGTAGCCCTGCCCAACGGCGCCACCAGCGTGCGGGAGGTGGTACACCACCCCGGCGGGGTATGCGTGGCGGCGGTGGACGGCGACGGCAATGTGGCCGTGGTACGGCAGTACCGCTACCCCTTCGGCCAGGTCCTGCTGGAGCTGCCCGCCGGAAAGCTGGAAAAGGACGAGGACCCCTTCGACGCGGTGAAGCGGGAGCTGAGCGAGGAGACCGGGTTGGAGGCCGGCACCTGGCGGGACCTGGGCTTCATCTACGTCTCCCCCGGCATTTCCACGGAGAAGCTCTATCTCTATCTGGCGACGGACCTGCGCCAGGGCAGGGCTCACCCGGACCCCAACGAGTTTCTGGACGTGGAGAAAATGCCCCTGGCGGAGCTGGCGCGGATGGCGATGGACGGCCGGATACACGACGCGAAAACGGTCGTGGCTGCGCTGAAGGCCCTGGCAATTCTTGGCGGGAATTGATTTTTCCCCCACGGTGTGGTACACTTATGGGTGTTCTGCCATATTGAACCGGCGTGTGTGTGCGCCGGCCTGACACTACATAGTTTGGAGTTCCTATGGAAAAGTACGTTATTCACGGCGGGAAGCCGCTGCACGGCGAGGTGGAGATATCCGGCGCGAAAAACGCGGCGGTGGCCATCATCCCGGCGGCCCTTATGGTCCACGGCGTGTGTCGGCTGGAAAACCTGCCTGAGATCAGCGATACGGATACCCTTTTGCGCATCCTGACCTATCTGGGCGCGAAGGTGTACATGATAAACCGCAGTACCGTGGAGCTGGACTGCACCCATGTGCAGATGGACCTGATCCCGGACCAGATGTGGGACATGACCCGGCGCATCCGGGCCAGCTATTATCTCATTGGCGCGATGCTTGGCCGCTTTGGCCGCGCACGTACAACGATGCCCGGCGGCTGCAACTTCGGCATCCGCCCCATCGACCAGCACATCAAGGGCCTGACCGCCCTTGGCGCGGACGTGACGCTGTCCGGCGGCTTTATCTGCGCCAACGCACGGGACGGCCGCCTGCACGGCCGGACCATCTATCTGGACAAGGTCTCCGTTGGCGCGACCATCAACATCATGATCGCCGCCGTCACGGCCGAGGGCCGGACTATCATCGAGAACGTGGCCCGCGAGCCCCACATCGTGGACCTGGCCAACTTCCTCAACTCCATGGGCGCGGACGTGCGCGGCGCGGGCACCGACGTCATTAAAATTCGGGGCGTGAAGCAGTTGCACGGCGGCTCCTACGCCCTCATTCCCGACCAGATCGAGGCCGGGACCTATATGGCGGCCGTGGCCGCCACCGGCGGGTCCATCCGGGTGTCCAACATCATCCCCAAGCATTTGGAGGGCATCTCCTCCAAGCTGCAGGAGATGAACGTGGAGGTGGAGGAGGGCGACGATTACGTCCTTGTCCGCCGGGATGGTCCCCTGCACAACGCCAACATCAAGACAAAGCCCTACCCCGGCTTTCCCACGGATATGCAGCCGCAGATGACCGCCGTGCTCTGCTGCGCCCCCGGCGTCAGCGTGGTGACGGAGGCGGTTTGGAGCAGCGGCCGGTTCAAATACGTGGCCGAGCTCAACAAAATGGGCGCCCATATCGAGGTGGAGGACCAGTCCGCCTTCATTCAGGGCGTGGACAGTCTGACCGGCGCCACGGTCCGGGCATGCGACCTGCGTGCCGGCGCGGCCATGGTGATAGCGGGTCTGGCCGCCCAGGGCGTCACCGAGATCGAGGACGTGCTCTACATCGAGCGGGGCTATCAGGACATCGTGGGCAAATTCCGGGCTCTGGGCGCGGACATCCGCTGTATCGACGAGCCGGAGGAACCGGCCCGGGGCTGGAACGCGGGCTGATGCGTCTGGCCGTATTCGCCAGCGGCTCCACCGGCAACTGCGCGCTTGTGAGAGGCGGCGGCAGGAGCGTGCTGCTGGACGCCGGTATCTCCGCCAAGCGCATCCGCGCCTCGCTGGAGAGCGTGGACGTTGACCCCGCCGCGCTGGACGGCATCTTCGTCACCCACGAGCACGCGGACCACGTGTCCGGCCTGCGGGTGTTCACAAAGCAGTTCCCCACCCCGGTATACGCCCCCGGCCCTGTGGCGGCGGCGCTGCGCCGGAGCGTGCCGGAGTTGGACAAATTTCTGCGGGAGATCGAACCGGAGCGGCCCTTATCCCTGGGCTGCATGACGGTCACCTGTTTCCCCACGCCCCACGACGCGGCGGGCAGCGTGGGCTACCGGTTCCAGGCGGACGGGACCGTATTCGTCTCCGCCACGGACACCGGCTGCGTCACGGACGATATGCTGCGGTATTTTGACCGGGCGGACGCTGCCCTCATCGAGGCCAACCACGACGTGACCATGCTGCGCAACGGCCCCTACCCGGCCTATTTAAAGGCGCGCATTTTGTCCGACCGGGGCCATCTCTCCAACGCCGAGTGTACGTGGCTGGCGGCGGTGCTGGCCGGTCAGGGCACAGGCAAGATCGTTCTGGGGCACATCTCCAAAAACAACAACGTACCCGGACTGGCCCGGCGTACCGTGTGCCGGGCGCTGGAGGGCCGGGCCACGGAGCTCTATCTGGCGCCGGAGGCCGGCTGTCTTGAGGTGGAGGTAACGGCATGCTTCGGGTGAACGTGCTCTGCCTGGGCCGGCTCAAGGAGCCCTATTACGCCGACGCCTGCCGGGAATACTGTAAACGTCTGGGCGCGTACTGCAAGGTCGAGGTCACAGAGCTTCCTGAGGACGCCGATATCGCTGCCCGTATCCCCAAGGGTGCCTATGTTATCGCCCTGTGCATCGAGGGAAAGAAGCTCTCCAGCCCGGACCTGGCGGCGCTGCTGGACCGTCTGGCGGGCCAGGGCGTCAGCCGTATCTGCTTCCTTATCGGCGGGTCCGAGGGGCTGCCACAGGCGGTCAAGGACCGGGCGGACTTCTCCCTCTCCATGTCGGACATGACGTTCCCGCACCATCTGGCGCGGGTGATGCTTTTGGAACAGCTGTACCGGGCGTTTTCCATCAACGCCGGGTCGAAATACCACAAGTGAGGGGCTATCATGAGCTGGGGACTGCACCAATTCGGAAAAACCTACGACGCCTGGCCCAAGGGGCCTGACGGCGAGCCGGAGGAACCGGCGTTTCTCGTGAGCTGTTCTCCCCTGGATATGGCGGCGGACATGACCCGCTCCATGCTGGAGGCTTACGGCATCCCCTCCGTGGAGCGCTATCCCGGCGACGGGGCCTTTGGCAAGGTCGTGATCGGGATGAGTGGCAGCGGCGTGGACATCTATGTACCAAAGAGCGCCCTGGCGGACGCCCAGGAACTTTTGAAAGGAGAGCCGGAACATGACGAGCTACAGGAAGGAGTATGAGCGTTGGCTGGACAGCCCCGCCCTCTCGGACGAGGAATGGCACGAGCTGGACGCCATCCGGGACAATGACGATGAGATCAAGAGCCGCTTCCGCGGCCCGTTGGAGTTCGGCACGGCCGGTCTGCGGGGCGTGATGGGCGCGGGTCTGGCCCGGATGAACATCCACGTCATCCGCTGGGCCACCCAGGCTTTCGCCGATCTGGTGGTGGCCGAGGGGGACGAGGCCCGGCACAAGGGCGTGGTCATCGGCTACGACTGCCGTATCAACAGCCCGGAGTTTGCCCGGGAGGCGGCGTGCGTGTGCGCGGCCAGCGGCATCCACGTGCGCCTGTTCGAGTCCCTGCGCCCCACGCCGGAACTGAGCTTCGGCATCATCCACTATGGCGCCACGGCGGGCATCAACATCACCGCCAGCCACAACCCCGCGACCTACAACGGCTATAAGGTCTACTGGTCCGACGGCGCACAGCTGCCGCCCCACCACGCCGAGGTGGTGGCGAAAAATATGGAGAAGATCGACATCTTCACCGGCGTCAAAGCCATGGACTACGACGAGGCGGTCCAAAAAGGCCTCATCGAGATCATCGGCGCTGAGACGGACGAGCTGTTCCTGCAAAACGTCCTGGGGCAGGCCATCGACCCCGACGCGGTGAAGGCCGTGGCCGACGAGTTCCAGATCGTGTACACCCCCTTCCACGGGGCCGGTCACCTGCTGGTCCCCGAGGCGCTGAAGCGCCTGGGCCTGAAGCACATCCATCCCGTGCCCGAGCAGATGGTCATCGACGGCCACTTCCCCACGGTGGAGAGCCCCAACCCGGAAAATCCCGAGGGCTTCTATCTGGCGGTGGACCTGGCCAAGAAGGTCAAGAGCGACCTGATCATCGGCACCGACCCGGACTCCGACCGGGTGGGCGTTATGGCCCGTGGCAAGGACGGGGAATTTCACACCATCACCGGCAACCAGATGGGTTCGTTGCTGGCCGATTATGTCATCACCGCCCGGCAGAAAAAGGGCGCCATGCCGGCGAAGCCCGTCATCCTCTCCACCATCGTGTCCACCGGCATGACCCGCACCATATGCGAGGCCAACCACGTGGCCTACGGCGAGACCTTCACCGGCTTCAAATTCATGGCTGAGCGGCTGGCGACATACGCCGCCGAGGGTACCGGCGAGCAGTACCTGATGGCCTTTGAGGAGAGCTATGGCTACATGCTGGGCGACTACGTGCGGGACAAGGACGCCGTCACCGCCTCCATGATGATCGCGGAGATGGCCGCCCACTATTACCGCGAGGGTATGACCCTGCTGGACGCGTTGGACGCCCTGTACGCCAAATACGGCACGTTCGTGGAGCACACCGTGAACGTGTACATGGAGGGCGTGGACGGGCCCGACCGGATGGCCGCGTTAATGACCAGTCTGCGGACCGATCCGCCCATGGAGCTGGCCGGCCAGCGGGTGGTCCGGGTCCGGGATTACAAGGACGGCACCGTCACCGTGCCCGGTCTGGGCGCGGTGGAGCGCACCCCCATTGCCGGGTCCAACGTGCTGTACTTTGAGCTGGAGCAGGACACCAGCTTCATCATCCGCCCCTCCGGCACCGAGCCCAAGATCAAGATCTATATCCTGACCCACGGCACGGACAAGGCCGTCTGTCAGGCCCGCGTGGACGCCTGCGTCACCGCGGCGCAGACGCTGGGGAATCAATAAAGCATGACAAAAAATTATCCGTCCGGACGACAATCGTTCGGACGGGTTTTTTATGTACTTTTAGGCTCATTCGTCGAAATTGAGCCGCTCCTCCTCGACCACCAGGGGCCGGTTCATGATGCGGGTGTTCATGCTCATGACGTACTCGCCCAAAAAGCCCAGAAAGGCCAGCTGCAAGCCGGACAGGAAGACCAGCGCGAGGATGATGGGCGCGTACCCGGCGGCGAAGGTTTTCCAGGCGATCAGCTTGGCGATCAAAAAGCCGATGGCCACCAGGAAGCTGACGAAGGACATGCCAAAGCCGAGGAACTCGGCTATACGCATGCCGAACTTTGTGTAGCTGGTGAAGCTGAGCATGGCGGCGTCAAAGAGGGTGAAGAAATTGTTGTGCGTCTTCCCGGCCCGGCGGCGGGGCTGTTCGTACTCGATCTCCGCCCGCTCCGGCCCCAGCTCGGCCACGATGCCCCGGATGAACGGGGTGGGGTCGCGCAGGTCCCGCAGGGTCTGGATGAAGCACTTGTCATAGAGCCCGAAGCCGGTGAACTGCTCGATCATCTCCACGGAGCTCATCTTGCGGATGAGCTTGTAATAGCACCCCCGCAAAAAGTAGATGAGGGAATTTTCCTTGCTCCTTGTCTTCCGGCCGATGACGATCTTATAGCCGCTCTCCCACTTCTCCACGAATTTGGGTATCAGCTCCACCGGGTCCTGGAAGTCCGCGCACATGGTGATGGTGCAGTCCCCGCTGGTGTGGATCATGCCGTAGACAGGGCTGTTGAACTGGCCGAAATTCTTCATGTTGAAGATGGCCCTGACATGCTTGTCCTCGGCGCATATCTTCCGGATGATGTCACGGGTACCGTCGGTGGACTTGTTGTCGATGAACAGTATCTCGTAATCGTAGGCGGAGCAGTCCTTTTTCAGCGTGTCCCGCACGGCCTCGTAAATGGCCCGTGCGTTTTCCACCTCGTTGTAGCAGGGGATCATCACCGATATCGTCTTTTTTGCGCTCTCCATTGCCTCTCCCCCTTTCTCACTGTTTCCCGGCCGTTTTGGCCCACTGGATCGTGCGGCGTATGCCCTCTTCAAACGTATACCTGGGCGCAAAGCCCGTGTCGGCCGTCAGCGCGGATATATCCGCCTGCAGGCGCATGACCTGCCTGGGCCCGTAAGGTACCTCGCCCAGACCAAGGGCCAGCGCCGGGTCGATGGCGTCCCGCAAAACTTCGATATACTCCTTCAAAGGCCGGGACGAACCGTTTCCCAGCACATAAGTCCTGCCGCTCACCCCATGCTTACCCAGCAGGTAAAACGCCATAGCCGCGTCCTCGGAATAGAGATAGTCCCAGACCTGCTCCCCCGCCGTCAGCGCCGGTTTTTCCCCGGCCAAAAGCTGGCGTATCACGGAGGATATCATGCTGCCGGTCCCGTCGCCCGGACCGTACACGCTGAGTATCCGGGTCCAGATATGGCCGATGCCCAGCTTTTCGCACTCCACCCGGCTCATCTGCCCGGCGCAGAGCTTGGCCATGCCGTAGCCGTTTTCCGGGAAGCACGCCGTCTCCGGCGTCAGAACGCCGTCTACCCGACCGTACTCCGCCTGACTGCCCGAGCCGATGAACACCTGGCAGCCCAGGGCCGCCGCGGTCCGCGCCGCCTCGATGGTCCAGCGGATGTTCTGTATCTGCACGGGCATGTCATTCCTGCCCGCGCCCACGGTGCTGCCCCAGGCAAAGTGATAAAACGCGTCCGCCCCGCCGGGAATAAGCTCCGGCAGCCGGGAAAGCTCCGACACGTCCAGCTTCACCACGTGTACGTTCGGGGGCGCCGGTATAGCCGCCAGACGCCGGCTGTCCGGCCGGACAACGGCATAGACCTGTACGTCTTCTTCGGCCATACGGCGAATCAGCGCCGTGCCAATGGCCCCCGTGGGGCCGGTGATCACAGCAGTCTTGATCTCGCGCAGCTTGTCTGGCATAAAGTATCGTCCTCCTGTCAGTGATCATATCTTCCGATGCGAAAAAACGTTCCCTATACTGTCTTCTCTCTGCGTCTCTGCCGCCCGGCCCCAACGACGGCCGCGATCATGCAGGCGGATACGCTCAGCGCGAGCACAGCCGGGATGATCAATGGCAGTCTGACCACGAATACCGCAGGAATGTCACGAATAGCGAAGCCCCTCTTTTCCGTGGAAAACGCGGGACCGTCTTCCGTTTCTATCCACATATTCAGATCCTTGCAGCGCACATTGGCTCTGACCGCGACAGAGCCCAGATGGCGGTTCAGCTCTTCTGCCGAAGGGACATCTTCATAACAGTAGCCCACGTATGTGGCCCCATAGGAGACGATCTGGCCGGTTTGGTCCCCGCTCAGCGCGCCGGCGTTCCAGCAGCCGACGATCTTGCCGTTGAAGTTGTCTGCGATCCCACCAGCGCGGAAACCTTGGATAGACGCCTTGTTATAGCAGTTAATGATCCGCGCATTGATCGTCCCGGCATGACTGCTTATGCTGCCGACGCAGGCGCCGTTGATCTCTCCGCTCTCGATTCCCAGGTTCATCACGGTCCCGCCCAGCTGACCAAAGAGAGCGCAGTTGCCCCCCTGCGTTATCGTCATGTTCTCTATACAGTGACCGTCGCCGTCGTAGCGCCCGTCGAAATGGTTCTCTGTCTCAAACTCGCCGATCGGTGTCCATTCGATCCCCGCCAGGTCGATGTCCGCCTTCTGCAAAAAGAACGTATCTTCAAAGTGCTCTCCGCTGTTGACCAGCTCGGCAAGGGCGGTAAGGTCCTCCGCGGACGATACGACATAGGGCGCGGCTTTTGTCCCCTCCCCGGCAAACGGCATCGGTTCCGAAGCGGCATATGCCGGCGCGGCGCAAAACAGAAAAACGAGCCATATGCACAAGAGCTTTTTCATCACGAAATACTCCCGCCCCTTCCTCTTGTCCTGCGTCCCCGGCCTACATTCGTCATCATGACCGCTAAACCCAATGTCAGCGCAAAGCTGATCCCAAAATACACGAAATAGTTGACGACTGCATGCCCGCTTACAAGAGACAGCTTTGTGATGAGATCGGCCACATAAAGCAAGACCGATATATGCAATATATAGAAAGCGTATGAGTATTTTGCGAATCCGTTGACACACCCCCATATCCCGCCATAGACCGGCACGGAGTCACGCCTCGGCAGCCAGGCGATGATCAAAAGAGAGCAGCAGAGGATGTATATCGAGGGCAGAACGATTTGGTACAGGAAAAAATTGACGCTTCCGCCGTAATAGTAGATATAGCAGTTGTAGCCGATCAGAAAGAAAGCCGCCAGGGAGGAAAAGATCTTTGTAAATACCCCCCCGGCCCGCGCCGTATACAGCATCTGGCTGATACGCGCAAGGAGCAGACCGCACAGCACAAAATCCAGGTTGGCCAACGAGAATGTATATATCCAGGTATACCAATCGGCTCCGGCGGTATATAGGCTGTACCTGGCGCCAAGTCCAAGCAAAAGGCAAGCAAAAAATGCCGTCAGACATGCTCCCGGAGAGCGGAACCGCCGCACCAGCAGAAACGCGAAAGGCGCCAGCAAATAAATCTGCATAGCGGTAGACAAGTACCACAAATGACCGATGCCGTCGATGCCGCCGTTGCCGTTGAACGTGAACGTCAATATTTTCACCGTGATCCATCCGCCGTTCAACAAAAAACGGCTGCCGCTCAGCAGTTCAAACATAAAACAGTAAAAGTAGTATAGCGGCGCGACCCTCAAAAACCGGCTGCGGTAGAACCGCCACAGTCCGCGAAAACTGAAACGGCCATCCTCCACAAGGACATATTTCCCGGACAGAAAATTCATTCCGAGAAGATAGCTCGAAAGGAACAGTAGGATCCATACCCCTGCCCACGCAGGGAAAGTCGTAAAGATCAAAAAGGGCCCAGCGGTCAAAGAAGGTCCAGGTACCCATCCGCGCCCATGGAGCAGAAAGACCATCATAAGCGCGGCTGTGCGTATGACATTCAATATATCAGCTCTTTTGTTCTCCACTGTGCTCTGTCCTTCCTGCCGGCGGCGCAGCTAATTTCAAAACCAGTCAGCAAAACAGGACCCGCTTCAGTTCCTCCGCGCTGTCCACACACGCCAGAACATTTGGCTCCGTCCGCTTTTTGTTCGCGCCTTGCCCCCATGTCACGAACACACAGGGTATCTCCGCCCGGACGGCGGTGGCAACATCGCTGTCACCGTCCCCCACATAGACCGCGTCAGCGCGGGTGCAGCCGCACAAGCGGCATATCTCGTCCACGCCGTACGGTTCCGGCTTGGAGGGTTTGCCCTCCTGATAGCCCACGACCGCGTCAAAAAACGCCGTCGGGAACATCTTATTCACCATGTCGTCCAGCAAAACCTGGCCCTTATTGGAGTTGACCGCCAGCTTATATCCCCGCGCTTTCATCTCCCGCAAAAGCTCCATAACGCCGGGATAGGGCTTGGTGTTGGGCTTTTCGCTTTGCAGGTATAGCTGACGGTAGAGGGTTTTCACGGCGTCTATCGCGCTCTCTCGGCGCTCCTCCGGCGGGAGCATGCGGGACACGACCGTCTCCAGATCGCCGCCCACAAAGCGGCCAAAGCGCTCCAGCGGGTGGGTGGGATAGCCGCACTGGCGCAGTGCCTCGTTGAAGCACAGCGCCACGTCCGTTATCGTATTGACCAGCGTACCGTCAAAATCGAATATGACCAGCGTTCTCATCTCATATAGCGGTTCGACTCGTATTCCTCCCGCGGCAGGAAGGGGAACATATCGTCCATGGACGGCGAGACGATCTGCCCGTCGGGCAGCACCTTGGACGACAGCTTCGGCACAAAGTTCTGCTCCGGGTCCACGATCACATTGCACAGCACGGGACCCGGCGTCGCCAGAGCCTTTTCGACCGTCTCCGCGGCGCCAGGCTCCTCGTCGATGCAGTAGTAGGAAAACCCAAACGCCTGCGCCAATTTCTCAAAGTCCGGGAAGCCCACGCCGGTGTCCGGGTCCAGGCCGATCAGCGGGGGTTTGAACAGGTTCCGCTGGGTCTGGCGAATGGAGTGATAGCCGTTGTTGTTCAGCACGAACAGCTTCACGCCGAGCTTGTTATAGGCGATCGTGGCCAGTTCCTGCACGTTCATCATGAGACTGCCGTCTCCGTCCAGGCAAAGGACACGGCCGTTCTCCCCCTGCCGCGCCACGGCGGCGCCCAGGGCCGCGGGCAGGCCATAGCCCATGGCCGCGCAGCCGGAGTTTGTGAACATGCGCTGGCCCTGCTTGATCTTGCACGCCTGGAATGTCATGACGCACGCGCTGCCGTTTCCAAGGGTCAGCACGTCGTCCGCACGCATTTTGGAAAACAGTGTGTCCACAAACACGTATGGGTTGAGCGGCTCCCCCGCGCCTTTATGATACTCTGGCAGCACCGCCGGGTATTTTTCCACCATCATGCGGCACCAGCGCACCCACGGCTCATGGGCCGCCTGCGGCGCGTAAGGCCGCGCCAGAAGCGCCTCCAGCATTTCCCGCACGTCGGCGTGGACGGGCAGTTCCGGCACGAAGGTGGGCTTTTTCAGCTCCTGCTCGTCGATGTCCACCATGATCTTATAGGCATTTCTGGCGAAGTCATGTTTGTTATAGGTGATGGTCCGTATGTTCATGCGGCTGCCCAGCACCAGCAGCAGGTCGCAGTTTTGCACGATGAAGCTGCTGCCACGGGTACCCTCCCGGCTGGGAGAACCGGCGTAATAGGGGTTGTCATAGGCCACTAAATCGCCGGAGTTCCAGGCCACCGCCACGGGAATGTGCAGCTTTTCCACCAGCTGCAGAAGAAGCTCGTCCGCCTGGGCAAGACGCACGCCGTACCCGGCGAAAACCAGCGGCGCTTTCGCCGCGGCGATCTTTTCCAGGATGGCGTCCGCCGTGTCAGGCGACACAGACGGCGTTTTTGCCAGAGCATGCTCCTGCTCGGGGTCAAAGTGCGCTAGCGCGTCGGCGTCGATCTTCGCGCCCTGCACATCCAGGGGGATGTCCAGCCAGACCGGACCGGGACGGCCCGTCGTGGCCAGGTACCAGGCCTTTTCCAGGTGATAGGCTATTTTTTCCGGCTCGGTGACCATGACGCAGTATTTGGTCATGTTCGCGACGGAGTGGGTGATATCAAATTCCTGGTCGCCAAGCTGGCGCAGGCGCAGCTCCGGCACCGCCCAGAGCGTCGTCTCCCGCTTCACCTGGCCGGAAAGGACGAACATGGGGATGCTGTCAAGCCACCCGCCCATGACGCCGGTTATCGCATTCGTTCCCCCCGGGCCGCTGGTCACGCACACGCTGGCAATGCGCCCCGTGACCCGTGCGTAGGCCTCCGCGGCGATGGCACAGCCCTGTTCGTTGTGGTTGAAGATATTTTTAAGGCCCTCATGGTGGCCCAGCGCGTCGTCCAACTGCATGGCGCCGCCGCCGGTGACCATAAAATTGTGCGTCACGCCATGCTCCACCAGAAAGTCAGCAATATAATCGGCCAGCCGCATCATCATATATACGCGCCTCCTTCCGTTCTGTCACGCCCGCTCAAAGCGCCGCGTCATAGCTCTCCTGCACGTCAGTATAACGGGAGAATGTCAGGAAATTCATTTTCATATCGGCATATTCGCTTTGGAGCACATCGCGCACGTGGCGGTTCAGATTCATCGCCTGCTCACGGATGAACGTGTACTCCATCTTCGGGTCGAAATAGTTCTCGTCTCGGTCGGAATATCCGTCCACCCCGGCCAGGGACAGTTCCTTCACCCCGCAGCGCTTCAAAATGCGCAAAAGCATCAGCAGCGAATTGTCGGCGATGCTCTCTTTTTCCTCCAGCAGCGGCGCACGGGTGAACACATAGGAAAAGGCCGTGTCCCGCGGCGTGAGATTGGAAGTGGCGATGATCTGGACGGGCCGGTCCGTCCGGGTCAGCAGCTTATTGGCCATTTCCAGATACCGGTTGGGCTTGGTGGCAAAAACATAGTCCACCGGCAGCTCGTCCGGGATATAGTTGATGGACACGATCACGGGCTTTTCCCGCTGGATATACGCCAGCACCCGGTCGCGCTGCAGAGAAATGCTCCGGCCCGGTCCCAGGAGCAGGATAGCGGGCTTGTCCAGCAGCGCCTGACGCAGGCGGCGCATATTCTCCTCGTCGTCATAGTGTTCCCGCTCATAGGCGGACCATGCCCGCTCCCCCGCGTCCTTGCTGTACAGGAGCTTTTGTTCCTCCGGCTCGATCTGACCCAATATCTCGTTCAGCCCGCTCACAGACAGGTTTGGTTTGCTCTGCATCTGCTTGACGTAGTCCGGATGGACCTCGTTGTGGGCGCAGAGATAGAAATAGATCTTATAGCCCCAGGGTGTCTTTTTGTAAATATCCAGAACGCTCTCGTCGATGGCCTCCAGCAGCGGCCCGATATTATACGCTTTGCCGTACTTATCATTCATCTGCTCCGCCAGCAGCTCCACCGGCGCGTTGCCGGCGCTCTTGCCCATGCCGTGCAGGGACCCGTCGGCCACCACGTCCCGCTTTTGCGCCACTTCCTCCAGGAACGTGAGCGTATTGGCGAAGGCCAGCTGCTTGTTATTGTGCCCATGGAAGCCGATGGCGATGTCCCGGTCCAGATGCTCGTCCATGATATGGGCGATATGGCGCACCCTGGTCGGGTCCAGCAGGCCGTAGGTGTCCACGATGGACAGCGTGCAGGGCTTTACCTGATTGGCAAGGCCGATGACCTCCCGCAATTCGTCGTCGTTGTAGCTGGTGATGGACACAAGCTGGGCGAACACCTGATAGCCCAGCTTTTTCACCTGGGCGCAGTAATCCATGGCCTCGTACATACGGTGCTTTTTGAAGATGACCCGGATGCCGTCGAGCATGCTCTCGCTGCATGGCTGCAGATTCGAGATGTCGCATGTGCCGTAGTCGATCATCCCCACCGTCATGGGCGGGCGCTTGCGGGCCGCGCCGTAGATCTTCTCCACGCAGGACGTATCCGGCATGATGCTGCGGTCCGCGTCGAAAGGCCGCCGGTCGTCCAGAAAGCCGATCTCGACCACATCCACGCCGGAATCCGCCAGGCGCTCGTATATGCTGCTCAAATTATCCCGGCCGAATTTCCAGTCGTTTATATAGCCCCCGTCTCGGAGCGTACAGTCCAGCAGCTTGATATTCGTACTCATTCTATCACCCTTCCTCCAACACGAACTTCCATTTTTTGTCGCGGCTCTGTCCTAGGCATGGTCCTTTAACAAGTAGACGGACACGTTGCCCACCTGGGCTTTCAGTTCATATTTTTCCGGCAGGACCTGGGCAAACAGCGCCTCGATCTCCCGCTGCTTCAACGGCTCTCCATGCCGGTATACGTTCTCATGGGCCTCAAGGACCCCGTCGATCTGCTCCCAAATGACCACGTCCGGCAAATTTTCCGCCAGCAGGTCCCTCTCCTGCTCCACATAGACGTCCGATACCACATCGTAAAACAGCACCGGCACGAACGTGTCCATGTTGTACCGGTCCGTCAGGACGTTGAACAGCTTGATATGGGGGTAGCCCCAGATCACCGCGTCCTCGTCCGTATTCTCCTCGATGATAGCCGTTACCGTCTCGTACAGCTCCTTCTGGTCCGCCGAGACCTTGATGCCCTTCATAGCCGGGATATCCACGGAATAAACCTTTTCCTCCCGCGGCGCCATATGGGAACCCCACCATTCGTAAGAGCACGCGATCTTCTCGGCCACGCACGCCGTGGCCAGCACGATGCACACCGCGATGGCCCCGCCCTTGAGCGCCCGGGATACGATCGGGTGTCTCATCCTGACAGACAGGAGCGCGCAGACCATAAACGGCAGCAGTATTTTCAGCGCTCGGCACGCAAAGCCCTGATCGCCCGCGGCCATCACGCCGGCATATTCCAGGCAAAAGCCGCCGCATATCACGAACAGCATGGCCTCGTACCGCGGTTTATCTTCCACATCGGCGCGTCGCCACTTATAAAACCATGCCGCTATAAGCGCGATGGACGCCAACAGGACAAAGGAGCTCAGGGCGCCGTCTCCCATATGGAAAATGGCGCTCTCAGAGTACAGCTCCTTCGCAAAAACGGAGGTGTACAGGTTGATGCCGATCATGGCCATCGTTCCCGCCAGGACGGCCAGCGTTTCCAGCCGGACGATCGTCTCCCGGGACAGTCTCTCCCGATCCCGGCGAGCGCCGTACAGCGATGCCGCGAACAGGACAAAGCACAGCAGCGCCGACGCCATCGCCGAGCGGTGGTGGGAGACGATGCGCGCAAAGTCCGTGATCTGCGGAGCGAACTGACTATAGACGCAAAGCACCAGACCGCACAGCAGCAGCCCGGCGGCCAGTGCGGCTTTCTTTCTGTCTACATCGTTTCTCGCGTCCTCCAGCGTCACCAGTCCAAACAACAGGAAGATCGCGCTCCAGACAGCCGGCTTCCACAGCCGGCTTATGATGGAATAGACCAAAATGTGGAACAGAGTGCCCTTGCCGTCCACATTGACATAGACCTGCTCAATGAAGGGGACCAGCGCCCCGTTGGCCGCCAGATATATGGCCGTACCGGCCACCGGCAGTAATAACCCCCCCGCCACGGCCAGACAGTATCCCCAATAGCCCTTGTCCTTTTTCAGGATGCACAGCGCGGTGAGCGCCAGGAAAAACACGATAAAGCAGGCGACAAAGATCGTCTGCTTGTTCAAAAAGGCGGCGCCCAGCGTCACGCCGGCCAGCCCCATATACGCCAGCTTCTTCCGCTTTGTCTCCGCCATCGCGAAATCCGCCGCGCAGTAAGACAGCAGCACGGCCACAAGGTCCGTGGTCTGGTTGTAATCCCCGAACAGATCGTACACGTCGCCCGTGCTGATGATGGCCGCCAGCACGCAGGCCAAAAAGGCATAGTACTGGTCAAAAAACCGGCGGAGCAGCCGGAAGATAAGCACCCATAGCACCAGCCGCTGGGCCAGATACCAGATCCGGAACGCCAAAAGCGAGCCGAAAGACAGCTTCCAAAACAGTTCATCGATCCACAGGTTCAGCGGCGGCAGATAATAATAAAAGTCCCGGTACGGGAACTTCCCGCGGAACATCAGCTCCGCGTAGTTGACGCCCCAGCCCTCGCTGATGGGATATGTGTTGTTAAAATACAGCAGAGAATAAGCCACCACCGCGGCCATCAGCAGGAGCGACAACACCCAGCCCTGCAGCCCGCGCTTTTTATTCTCCGGCAGCCTTATCTCTCTGCCCATCGCACACACCTTTTTCTGACTTCAATTCTTCCGGAAGGCCCAAAACTTATTGAGCACAAAGTTCAGCGGGATCGTTACCACCAGCGAGCCCAGGCTTGCCGCCCAATAGGGGACGCCCCACCGGCCCAGCAGCAGCTTCAGCGCCGGGGCCAGCAGCAGACCCGTCACGCCGTAGCTGGCCACCGTCTTCGCGTAGGCCCGCAGATGCTGGGAAAGCGTCTTTTTCTCGCCGCCGCTTTTGAAGACATAGCGGCTGTTCCAATAATACGAGTTGGTCACGCTCACGATGAACGCCAGCGCCGATGTCACGACGACCCGCACGCCCTCGCTCATCGGCGCGTTGACCAGCAGCACGTAATAGCACAGCATCTCGATGCCGTAGGATATGGCCGTATTGGACACGCCCACCAGGCCAAATTTGATGAACTGCACCAGCGTATTCCACAGGCCGCCGCCGCGCAGGTCCTTCAATTTATCCAACATGATCTACCGCTCCCGATCGTTTTCCCGTCCGCTCAGCCGGCGGCTCTCCGGCCTCTGATCCTCCGGACGATCCGCACCACAGCGTCGATCTCCAGGCAGACCGCAAGCCCGAGCAGCGCGAAGCTTCCAAACAGGGAATCTACCGACAGATGATAATACTGACTTGCGTCCAGGGCGGCCAGCCGCGGAAGCACGCTGGACAGGTCGAACACCCACGGAACAAGCAGGACAGCGAATAAGAATAAATACACGTAATCGCTCTTTTGCAGCTTCGCTCTTGCGAACATGACCGCGGCCGGCAGCAAAAGAACGGACGAATACATGTAGCTGAAATCCGGGAAGGCGACGCTGAAAACGGCGATCGCCAGCACGGTTTTCCATCTTTCTTTACAGACCAGCATGGCGGGCGCCAGCAGGACGATACAGATAATGGACGAATGTTTCGCCAGCACGCCGAACCCGCTCCAGCCCGTATAGGCGTCCAGCATCCGGAACGTATTGCTGAAATTCAGCTTTTCTCCGAACCCCATCTTCGAGCCGGTATGCACATCGTTATGCAGGATATTATTCAGCATGATGCCGATATCCTCGAACCCGCCCCACTTAAAGAAGGGAACAAAAAACAAAAGCGCTCCCCAGATAACGCAGTGGACCGTGCCCTTCCAGTCCTTCTCCCGCAGCAGCAGGAGCCCGAAAAGCGCCGGGTAGATCTTTGTGGCCGCCGCGACCGCCAGGGAGACATAGGCGATCTCCCGCACAAACCAGCGCTCGTCCCTGTAAAACGCCAGGAAAATGGCCACGCACGCGACCGTTATCAGCAGCATATTCCCGCGCTCCGCCAAATAGAGAAATGGCGCGGATACCAACAGCGCTATCGGCAGCGTATAGCTCTTCCCCAGGGATATCAGCCCGCACAGCAGGATGAGCGTGCCCGCCAGCGTAAAGTACAACAGCAGCATTTTCCCGTTTTGTGACTGGGCTATCGTAACAGAGTCCGTCTTCATGAGCTTGACCGGGAGACAGTGCTTCACTGCTGTATAGAATACGTATGAAAGCGCCGGATAAATGACGCCCCTGTCCCGATAGGGGTTTTCCTGCTGAACGTCGCATATGCTGTTGAAAAAGTCCATGAAGGTATCGTTATTCACCTGAAACAGGACATTGGAGCTGCTTGCTCCGCGGGTCATGATCATGCTGGCGCCCATGCCCATAAAGCCGATGACCAGCACGATCACCAGCAGGGCCGCCTTATTGCGGCATATGCCCAATATCTTCTCCTTCATGGACAAGTCCTCATCCCCTGACGGCTTTCTCGATGGCGGCCGCCATATAGTCGATCATCTCGTCGGTCATGCCGGGGTACACGCCCACCCAGAAGGTGTTGGCCACGATGAAGTCCGTGTTTTTCAGCTCTCCCGCCACGCGGTACGCGCCCGTACCCCGCAGCTCGTCAAAGCAGGGCTGGCGGACGATGTTGCCGGAAAACAGCAGCCTGGTCTGCACATGGTCGGCCTCGATCTTCCGGATGACCTCGCTCCTGTCCAGGCCGCACTCCGGCCGCAGGGACAGCAGGAACCCGAACCAGCTGGGACGGCTGTTCGCCGCCGGCTCCGGCAATATGAGCTTGTCCGCCGCGGGACTGGCCGCCAGCGCGTCATACAGCCGCTGCCAGTTGTGCCGCCGCCGCTCGATGAACGACGGGAACTTTTTCAGCTGCTCGCACCCGATGGCCGCCTGCATATCCGTCACCTTCAGGTTATACCCCAAATGGCTGTACACATACTTGTGGTCATAGCCCGCGGGCAGTTCGCCGTGCTGGCCGTCGAACCGGTGACCGCAGAAATTGTCCCGCCCGGAGGGGCACACGCAGTCCCGTCCCCAGTCCCGATAGGACAATATGAGCTTGCTCAGCAGCGGGTCGTTGGTGTACACGCACCCGCCCTCGCCCATGGTCAGGTGGTGAGGCGGATAGAAGCTGCTGGTGCCGATGTCGCCCCAGGCGCCGGTATAGCGGGTCTCGCCGCCGATGGTGTACTGAGAGCCCAGCGCGTCGCAGTTGTCCTCCACCAGCCACAGCTCATGCGCGTCGCAGAAGGCCTTCGCCGCCGCCAGGTCGAAGGGATTGCCCAGGGTATGGGCCACCATGACCGCCTTCGTCTTCTCGCTCAGGGCGGCCTCCAGCTTTGTCACGTCGATGTTATACTGAGGCACCGTCACGTCCACGAATACGGGCACCGCGCCGTATTGCAGCACCGGCGCCACCGTGGTGGGAAAGCCGCAGGCCACGGTGATGACCTCGTCGCCCTTTTTGATCTGCCGCCGGCCCAGCTCCGGAGCCGTCAGGGCGGAAAAGGCGATGAGATTGGCGGAGGAGCCGCTGTTGACCAGGTGGGCGTATTTCACGCCGATCCACTGGGCGAACTCCCGCTCGAACTGCTCCGCGAACCGGCCCGTGGTCAGCCAGAAATCCAGCGTCGCGTCCGTCAGGGCGCACATCTCTTTTTCGTCGAATACCCGTCCGGCGTAGTTGATCCTGTCGCCGGGCGCAAAGGGCTTCGGCTGCTTGAAGTCGTGGTAATATTCCGCCACCAGCGCCTTGATCTGTTCCCGCGCCTCGGCCTCCGTCTTCCAGGGTCCCATATCGTTATCCCTCCAGATATTCTCTGATCTGCCGGTCCATCTCTCCGGCTACGTCGCCCCCGGCCAGCCAGGTCCGGGTCCACGCCACGGTCTTTTCCACCGCCTGGTCGATATGCCACCGGGGATGCCAGCCGAACACGCTCTTGACCTTTGCGCAGTCCAGCTTCAAAAAGTTCGCCTCATGGGGCGCGCCCGGCTCCGCCTTATCTTCCCAGGCAAAGCCCTCGCCCCACTTTTGGGCGAACAGCTCCACCAGCCGGCCCGTGTCCACGCAGTCGCACTCGTCCGGGCCCACATTGTACCACCCGGCGAGGCTCTTGTCGTCCATCTGTTTGGCGGCGATCATCAGGTAGGCCATCACCGGCTCCAGCACGTGCTGGTAAGGCCGGGTGGAATGGGGATTGCGCACCGCCAGCGGCTTATTGGCCATCACCGAGCGCACGCAGTCCGGGATGATCCGGTCGTGGGCAAAGTCCCCGCCGCCGATGACGTTGCCCGCCCGGGCCGTAGACACCGCGATGTCCCGGTCGGACAAAAGGCTGCAACAATAACTGTGGGTCACGAGCTCCGAGCAGCTTTTGCTGTTGGAATAGGGATCGTACCCATCCAACGGCTCATTCTCCCGGTAGCCCCAGACCCACTCGTTGTTCCGATATACCTTGTCCGTGGTCACGTTGACCACGCTCTTCACGCACGGATTCAGACGCACGCATTCCAGCACGTTCACCGTGCCCATCACGTTCGTCTCATACGTATACACCGGGTCGGCATAGCTGTCCCGGACGATAGGCTGTGCCGCCATATGGATGACGATCTCCGGCTGCGTGTCGGCGAAGACCTGCTTCAAATGCTCCAGGTCCCGCACGTCGCCCGTCACGTGGTCGAGCTTTCCCCGCAGACCGGCCAGGTCAAACAGGCTGACCTCTTTTTCCGAGCCACGGGAATAGCCCGTGAGCTGCGCGCCGGCGCCCACGAGTATTTGACTCATCCATGACCCCTTGAATCCGGTATGGCCGGTGAGCAGCACCCGCCTGTCTCGATAAAACGAGAGGTCCATAAAGCTTACCCCCCCGGCTCAGTCTCTCCATTTCTTCCACGGCGCGATGCCCCGCGCCAACAGCTCGTCCAGGATATCCCGCTCGTGCTTGGTGTCCATGCACTGCCAATACCCGTTGTGCCTGTAGCTCATCAGCTGTCCCTCGGCGGCAAGCCGCTCCATGGGACCCTGTTCAAACACCGTGTCGTCCCCGTCCAGATAGTCGAAGATCTCCGGCTGGAGGACCATATAACCGGCGTTGATGGTGGTGCCGTCCGCCCGCCGCTTTTCCCGGAAGGCCCGGACCGTATTGTTCTCCAGCACCAGCACGCCCTTTTCCTGCGCCAGCGTCACGGCCGTCAGCGTCGCCAGCTTGCCGTGGCTCTTGTGGAACTCCACCAGCTTGGCGATGTCCACGTCGCACACGCCGTCGCCGTAGGTCATCATGAACGGCTCGTCGCCGATGTACGGCTGTATCCGCTTGATACGACCGCCCGTCATGGTATGCAGGCCCGTGTCCACGATGGTGACCACCCATGGCTCGCTGTGCTGGTAGTGGATCATGGGCTGGTTGATGCCGCTGCGGAAGTCGAAGGTGATGTCATTCTTGCGCAGGTTGTAGTTGGCGAACCAGTTTTTGATGATGTCCTGCTTATAGCCCGCGCAGATCACGAACTCGTTGAACCCGTAATAGGAGTACTCCTTCATGATGTGCCATAAGATCGGCATGCCGCCGATCTCGATCATGGGCTTGGGCTTGAACTGGCTCTCCTCGCTGAATCGCGTTCCCAAACCGCCTGCCAGAATGACCACTTTCATATCCAGACATTGTCCTCGTTTCTATATTTCTTCTGCCGTCTACGGCCACCTGAGCCCCCATTGCCGCAAAAAACACGACCTGCCGATCGTCGGGGAAAAGGGCCCTCAAATCGTCGGAAAACCGGATATTCTGCACTGACGATACATATTAACACAATTAATACCTGATTGCAACCCCAATTATTCCACCGGGGGCGGACATCACAGGGTGCGCTCCGCGGCATTGAGCGCCGCGGCGACCACCTGGTCCATGTCGTAATACTTATATTGTCCCAGCCGTCCGCCGAACAGCACCTTTTCCTCCCCCTCCGCCAAGGCTTTGTACCTGGCATACAGGGCGTTGTTGGCCTGGTCGTTCACCGGATAATATGGCTCGTCACCGGGCCTCCACTCGGCGCTGTACTCCCGGCTGATGACCGTTTTGGGCAGGTCCCGGCCCGCCTCGTCCTTCCCGAACTGGAACCACTTGTGCTCGATGATACGGGTCCAGGGCGTTTCGCTGTCCGTGTAATTCACGGCCGCATTTCCCTGGAAATTGGGCGTGTCCAGCACCTCGGTCTCAAATCGCACGGACCGGTAAGAAAGCGCCCCCAGCCGGTAGCCGAAATAGGCGTCGATGGGCCCCGTGTACACCACCCGGTCCGCCAGCGCGTCCAGCTCCGCCTTATGGGCCAGATAGTCCGTGTCCAGCCGGACCTCCGCCCCATCCAGCATGCACTCCACCATGGCCGTGTAGCCGCCGATGGGCACGCCCTGCCAGCGGGCGTCGAAATAGTTGTTGTCAAAGGTCAGCCGCACGGGCAGCCGCCGGATGATGAACGCCGGCAGCTCGCGGCACGGCCGGCCCCACTGCTTTTCCGTGTAGCCCTTGACCAGCTTCTCATAGATATCCCGCCCCACCAGAGCGATGGCCTGTTCCTCCAGGTTTTTCGGCTCCGTGATACCCGCCGCCCGGCGCTGCCTTTCGATCTCGGCGGCGGCCTCGGCGGGCGTTGTGACCCCCCACATGCGGTTGAACGTATACATGTTGAAGGGCAGGGAATAGAGCTCGCCCCTGTAATTTGCCACGGGGGAATTGGTGAAGCGGTTGAACGCGGCGAACCGGTTCAGATACGTCCAGACCCGCTCATCGTTGGTGTGAAAAATGTGCGCGCCGTATACGTGTACATCGACGCCCTCTATCCGCCGGGTGTAGACGTTGCCGGCCACATGGGACCGCTTGTCCACCACCAGCACGCGTCCGCCCCGGTCGGCAACCTGGCGGGCAAATACCGCGCCATACAGCCCGGCGCCGACGATCAGGTAATCGTATCTCACATCCGCGCTCCCATCTACTTCGCTTCTGTCTGCACGTCGCTGCGGGCCAGCACCTTCCAGACGGTCATCCAGAATATCTTCCAGTCCAGCGCAAAGCCGACATTTTCCAGATATTCCCTGTCCAGCGCGGCCTTTTCCGGGCCGGATAATTTGTCCCGGCCGTTGACCTGGGCCCAGCCGGTCAGCCCCGGCCGCAGGCGGTAAACGCCGCTTTCTTGGCGCAGCGCGTGGATCTCCCGCTCCTGGGGTATCAGCGGACGTGGCCCGATCAGGGACATTTTTCCCGTCAGCACAAGATAGAGCTGGGGAAGCTCGTCCAGGCTGGTGCTGCGCAGGAACCGGCCGAAGCCCGTGGTATGCGCACGGTCGTCCGGCATGTCCGCCGAGGCCACGTATTGGGACGCATCGGCTCCCATGGTGCGGAATTTGACGAGCTGGAAGGGCCGTCCGCCCTGGCCGATACGCTGGTGCCGGAACAGCACGGGCTCGCCGGGGGACGTGATCTTCAGCCCCAGCGCGATAACCCCCATGGGCACGGCCAGCACCGCCGCCAGCAGCGCGGCCAGCACCCGGTCCAGCGCGTATTTCACGGCCAGATACCGCTCCTGCCCGGCGGACAGCGCGTACGTCCTTTCCTCCCCACGGGCCATCACGGCGCTCCCTTCCGACGCGTCGGCGCTCACGTGCCGACCGTCTCGCCCTCCGCGGTCAGTTTTTGGCCGGAGAACACCTGGGCCATCATGTCCTTGGCGGTCTGGACCGTTGTCTCGTCGGGGATGGTCATATAGACCTCCGTGCCAAGGGTGGGGGATATCTCATGGGTCCCCTCGCCGCCCACGCTGTAGCTGACGATGTTCCAGTCGCCGCCCTCGTCCAGCTGCCGGCGGATCAGGGACGCGATCAGATCGTAGGGGATCGTCATCTCAAAGCTGCCCTCCACCGCCGTCATCAGTGAGGAATACCGGGCCAGCAGCTCCGGGCTCATGACCTTATGGATGATGCCCCGGATCATCTCGAGCTGGTTTCTGCCCCGCTGGGCGTCGCCGTCCTCAAACACGAACCGCTCCCGCACGAAGGCCAGGGCGCTGGCGCCGTCCATCTCATTGGGACCTTCCTCGTAGTGATAACCGGGGACGTTCTTCGAGTCAAAGGTCATGGGGGAGTTGACCGTCACGCCGCCCAGGGCGTCGATGATGTTCACGAATCCCTCAAAGTTTATCCGGAAATAGTAGTCCACGTCCACGTCG
Source organism: uncultured Oscillospiraceae bacterium (assembly GCA_947624385.1). Lineage (GTDB taxonomy): Bacteria > Bacillota > Clostridia > Oscillospirales > Oscillospiraceae > CAJOIG01. The sequence continues at coordinate 8,994 of CANQJZ010000027.1, read as the reverse complement.
TACAGCTCGCCGATGGCGTCCATGCATTCCTGCTCGCCGAACCAGCCGGCGTGGGTCAGCTTGTCCTCGTAGCCCACGCTGGGGAAGTTCACCTTGTAATCCCTGGGGGTGGAGACAAGCAGCGCCTGGCGGGTATCCGTGTTCACCGTCACCAGTATATTCACGTCGCTGAGACTGCTGGGGACAAGGCCGTAGCGGCTGTCGATGCCGGTGATGAGGACCGTGTACACGTGCTCCGTCATGGGCGTTTCCTGCTCCTCATCCTCTTCCTTCTCCTCCTCCGGCGCCTCCGTGGGCTTGGCCAGCTGCACGCGCATCTTCGTCACTTCCCGCATCTGGTCGATGAGCCCGGTGTAGTCCTCCATCTCCCGCAGACCCTCCAGATAGGCCGTGTCAGCGATCACCGCGTTGACGCTGCCGTCGAACAGCGCGTTCACAAGCTGCGTGGGCGTGGCAAAGCCGGTGGTCTGCAGACTGGTCCCCAGTTGGCTGCCCAGCTCCGCCACGGCCTTGTCCACGGCCTCCCGGCCCATGCTCTCCATGACGCCGATGGTATAGTCCGCCACCTGGTCCATGGACTGGGCCGGGTCGTCCTGACGCACATACACGCCCACGTGGGAGGCGGTGTATGTAGTGCTGTTACTGGTGATGTTCTGCAGGGTCTGGGTCCCCTGGAAGCCATAATAGCACCCGGCGGCCATCACGGCCGTCAGCACCACGGACAGTACTATCCCGCCCCAGGGCCGGTGTTTTTTCCCGAAGGCCAGCATCAGCAAAGCCGTCAGCGCGAACAGCGCCCCCAACAGCACGCAGATGGCGATCAGGAACTTTGTGCTTATCATCTTTGTCCGGACGATCATCACCACAAGGGCCACCGTCGCCGCCAGCAGCAGCGCCAGCAGGAACCAGCGGACGAACAGGTCCAGCGCCGGCCTTTTCCGCTCCGGCTCCCGCTGGACCCGAACGGTCTCCACCCGCTCCGGGGCCGGCGCGCTCTTCCTCTCCGGCTCCGCCTTGCTCAAATGTCTTCCGGTCGTCTGATCGCTCATAACATAACCTCTTTGTTAATTTTAGAGATACGACATTATAATATTATTTACCTTCTCTGTCAATCAAATGCCTCCCGCGACAAAAAAGCGCCCTCCCATGAGGGCGCTTTTTGCCTTTGACAGTCGTCTCATGTGCTGACCAGCTTATAATACGTCCTTGCGGTGAGGGCGTACACCACCGCGTACAGCGCCGTGAACGCCCCGAAGGTGCCCAGCACGCACCAGATGTAAAAGTTGGTGCCCGCCAGGTTGAACAGCGCCAGCACCCGGTTCAGGATGGGGAAGGCAAAGCCCGTGTGCACCCCCGCCGTGACCAGGGGCAGGAAGAACACGATCAGCACCTGGGCGTGAATGGTTTTTTTGACCTCCGACCGGCTCATGCCCACCTTTTGCATGATCTGAAACCGCTCCCGGTCGTCCCGGCCCTCGCTGATCTGCTTGTAGTAGATGATGAGGATGGCCGCCATGGTGAAGAGAAGGCCCAAAAACATCCCCAGGAAGAAAAGGCTCCCGTAGAGGCTCACGAAGTCCTGCCGCTCCCAGGCCCGTATCTCATAGGTCCCCGCCAGGTCCACGGACCCGTCCTCCGACGCCGCATTCCACGCCTGCCGGATAGCCAATCGTGCCCGCAGGGCCGTGTCGTCATCGTGACCGGGCACGTCAAAGCCGTAATACCGGCCCAACAAATGCTGCGCCTCGCCCACGGTCATATCGCCGCCTTGCACGGCGTTCAGCGTGTCGAAGTCCGCCCGCACCAGCCGCTCCAGTTCTGCCTTGTCCGACACCACGATGTACCAGGAGCTTGTCAGATTGAAGGTCAGCTCGCCGCTCTTCACCCTGGGCTCCACCCGTTCTTTGACGGTGTACGTCTTGCCCAGCAGCTCCACCGTATCCCCGGCATAGTCCGCCCGCTCGGTCTTGAGCAGTATCTCGTCCGGACCCAGGGTATAGTCCTGGCCGGTGCACCGGTTATAATCGTCCAGGTCCACCACCAGCACGTCGCACAGGGAAGCGCTCGTGTCCAGGGCATAGTCCCTGGTCATCTCCAGCCCGTCGGGCCGTTGATAGGCTGTGAAGGTGATGTAGTCGTACTCCGTCTCGTTCTCCGCCGTGATGCCCGCGTCCGCCACGGCATTTTTGACCATGGCGATGGTCGCGGGATTGCTGCGGGGGATGTTCACATCGAAGGGATACCCCGTCCGCATGCTCTGCTCCATGCCCAGCATGAGGCAGCTTGTGCCGGAGATCATCACCAGCACCATGGTGGACAAGATGCAGATGTTGGCCAGCCCCACGGCGTTTTGCTTCATCCGGTACATCATGCCGCTGACGGCGGTGAAGTGCCGTGTTTTGTAGTAATAGCGTTTGTTGTTCCGCAGCAGCTTCAAAAGGGCGACGCTCCCGGCGGTGAAGAGCAGGTATGTCCCGATGATGACCAGCACCACCGCCACGAAAAACAGGAAGATGGCCTGTAGCACGTCCGTTGTGGTGACGGAGATATAATACCCCGCACCCAGACAGGCCAGCCCTATGAGCGCCATGAGCCACTTGGCCCTGGGCTCCCGCTCCCCGGCGTGCTCCGAGAGCAAAAGCTCCACCGGCCTCGCCACGTACACCTGCCGGACGCTGTAGAGAAAGATGGCCAGAAATATGGCCCCGAACAGCGCCGCCGTGACGCCCAGCACCCAAAGGAGCGTCCGTGGACCGATGGTAAAGCCCAGCGGCGCCTCCACGCCCAGTATCCGCGCCACCAGCAGCATCATCAGCTTGTTGAGCGCCAGCCCCAGCACCAGCCCCAGCGCCACACTGAGCGCCGCCACGTATGCCGTCTCGAAGGTGATGACCTTCGCCAGGTGCTTTTTCTCCAGCCCCAGCACGTTATATAGGCCGAACTCCCGCTTGCGCCGCTTGATGAGAAAGCTGTTGGTGTAAAAGAGAAAGATGACCGCGAACAGGCCCACCACGACCACGCCGTAGCGCATGACGAGCTGTATCGTGACCGCCCCGGTCATGCTCTGCAGCCCCTCGTCCACGGACAGGGCCAAAATGATGTAAAACATCGCCACCGTCAGCGCGCCCGCCAGAATGAACGGGCCGTAGCTGCGGGCGTTTTTCCGCAGGTTCCGGGCGGCCAGCCGGGCGTAAAGATGCTTATTCATGCCCGCGCCCTCCCGTGGCCAGCAGCGTCAGGGTCTCGGCGATCTTCTGGTAAAGCTGCTCGTTGGTGCTGTCCCCCCGGTAAATTTGATGGAACAGCTCTCCGTCTTTGATGAACAGCACCCGCCCCGCGTGGCTGGCCGCCTTGACGGAGTGGGTGACCATCAAAATGGTCTGCCCCTCCCGGTTCAGACTGGCAAACAGGTCCAGCAGCCCGTCGGAGGACTTGGAGTCCAGCGCCCCCGTGGGTTCGTCAGCCAGTAATATCTTCGGGTCCGTGATGACCGCCCGGGCCACCGCCGCCCGCTGCTTCTGTCCGCCGGAGCACTCGTAGGGGTACTTGGTCAGCACCTCCGTGATGCCCATCTTTTGGGCGATGGGCTGCAACCGCTCGGCCATCTCCCCATAGCCCTTCCCCGCCAGCACCAGCGGCAGGAAGATGTTGTCCCGCAGATTGAACGTGTCCAGCAGGTTAAAGTCCTGAAACACGAACCCCAGGCTGTCCCGCCGGAAGGCCGCCAGCTCGTCCTCCTTAATGGTGGACAGGTCCCGGCCCTCCAACAGCACCTTGCCGCTGGTGGGCTTGTCCAGCGCCGCGAGGATATTGAGCAGCGTCGTCTTGCCGGAGCCGGACTCGCCCATGATGGCCACGTATTCGCCCTTTTCCACCGTGAACGACACGTTGGAAAGCGCCCGCACCTGATTGCCGCCGAACCGGCCCGTGTAAATTTTGCCAAGACTTTGTACTTCAAGCATCGTCATCGTCATGCCCTCCTTACGGGCCCATGATAACAAAAACCTCCGGGAGCCGAAATCGAATCAGGTGACATTTCGGCCCCCGGATGTGACAGTTTTGTAAGACGGCTCTCCCCTACTTTTCCAGCATTTCGGCGCACTGCCCGAGATACCTGGTTATGGGCAAATGCTGAGGGCACGCCCGCTCGCACTGTTTGCAGCCGATGCAGTCCGAGGCCCGGTGACCCTCCCCGGTCACGGCGGCGTACGCTTCCCTCGCCTGTTCCATTTGACCGTTGCCCAGCTGCTTATTGGCGGCGGCGAAGATGTCCGGGATGGGTATCTCGCGGGGGCAGCCGTCTGTGCAGTAGTGACAGGCCGTGCAGGGGATGGCCGCCGAATGGCCCAAGATACGCTGCGCCTCCCGGATGATACCCTGCTCGTCCTCGTTGAGCGGCTTGAAGTCCTTCATGTAGGAGAGGTTATCCTCCATCTGCGCCACGCTGCTCATGCCGGACAGCACCGTGATGATCCCGTCCAGACTGGCCACGAACCGGATGGCCCAGGAGGCCGGGGATGCGTCGGGGGCGTAATCTGTGAACAGCTTTTTCACCGCCGCGGGCGGGTCCGCCAGATTGCCGCCCTTCACCGGCTCCATAACCACGATGCTCTTGCCGTGGGACCTTGCCATCTCATAGTTGGCCCGGGATGTCACGTCCGGGTTCTCCCAGTCGGCGTAGTTTATCTGCAGCTGCACGAAATCCACCTCCGGGTGGTCGGTGAGCAGCTTGTCCAGCAGCTTCGGCCCTGCGTGGAAGGAGAAGCCCAGGTGCTTTATCAGCCCATCGGCCTTCTTCTGGGCCGCATAGTCCCACAGGTGGAACTTGTCATATTTGGCGTGGTTATTCTCCATCATGGCATGGAGCAGGTAATAGTCGAAATACCCCGCGCCGGTGCGGGACAGGCTTGTCTCGAATTGCTTTTTCGCCATCTTCTCCGTGGGGGCCACCATGGCGTTCAGCTTGGTCGCCAGGGTGTAGCTGTCCCTGGGATAGCGGTCCACCAGGGCTTTTTTGATATCCGATTCCGACGTGCCGTACACGTAGGCGGTGTCAAAGTACGTAAAGCCCGCCGCCAGAAACAGGTCCGCCATTTGCTTGACCTGCTCGATGTCCGTCTTGATGCCCTTTTTGGGCAGGCGCATCAGGCCGAAGCCCAGCTTGGGCGTCTCTTTTCCGAAATAGTCAGACATGGGGTGCTCCTCCTTGTAGTTTTTAACGGAACCAGTATAGCACAATGCGATCGATAAAGCCAGATAATGCCCGTCAAGATGCAATTCAGGTCGGAATTTCTGCATTTCAGGACAAAGGCATTGACATTTGGCGCGACATTTTATCATGTTGCTTCCAGAATTGGTTGTATAATACACTTTCAACCTGGCGCAAGGAGGTAACTGGAATGCGTATGGCAAAACGGAGCATAGCGGTGCTTCTGGCGGTCATCCTTGCCTTTGGCAGTCTGGCGACGACGGCGTTCGCGGCGGACGAGCCGGAGGCTACGGTCGAGCCGGAAGTTACAGCTGAACCCGAGGTTGCGGAGGAGCCTGAGGCTACGGCGGAACCGGAGGCCACGGAGGAACCAGAGGCCACGGAGGAACCCGAGGCTACGGCGGAACCCGAGGTCACGGTCGAGCCCGAGGTCACGGCGGAGCCCGAGGTCACGGTCGAACCGGAAGTTACGGAAGAACCCGAGGTCACGGAGGAGCCTGAGGTCACGGAGGAGCCTGAGGTCACAGAGGAGCCGGAGGCTGAGACGGCCGCCGTGACCGTTGCGACCGTGGCATACTACGACCCCAACACACAGTCGGAGCAGCAGGCGCGCCGCGTCACGCTTGTCACGTAGGAGTTCCAGGAGTGGACAAAGAACCAGATCTCGAGCGGCTGGTACGTGGTCGGAGAAAGAACGAGCGACGGCAGGCTGTTACACAGCGTGATGAGCCTTGAGCAGGTCGATGTCACGGGGAGCAATGTGAACCTGATCCTGCCCCAGGGGGGCGCGCCTGACGGTCACCAATGGCATCCACATCAACAATTACTGCAGCCTGACCATCTGGGGCGATCAGAGCGACTATAGCCAGGACGGCACGCTGACGATCCAGAGCGGCGGCCTGAATGTGGGCCGCAAGGCCAGTCTGACCATCAACGGCGGCGTGGTGACGGCCCAGGGCGGCATCGACGCCGGCGAGGGCGGCACGGTGACCATCGACAATGGCGTGGTGACGGCAAGCGGCGGCATCACCGGCGGCACGGTGACCATCACCGGCGGCGACGTGACGGCCACCGGCGGCAGCGGCGGCGCAGGGGTCGGCTCAGGCATGCTGTCCACGTCCACGGTGACCATCGACGGCGGCGTGGTCAACGCCACAGGCGGCAGGGGATCCGCGGGCATCGGCAGCAGATATGAGACCGACGACGCGACGGTCATCATCAACGGCGGCGTGGTGTCGGCCACCGGCAGCGGCGGCGCAGGGGTCGGCGGCAACCAGGCCAGTCTGACCATCAACGGCGGCTCGGTGAAGGGCGGCGTTGCGCCCCAGAGCGTGAACGGAAACGGCGAGCCGGTCTATCTTTTGCCGCTTTCCAACCCGGGTGGCAAGACCGTCACCGTGAACGGAAGGACCTGGAGCGGCGTCAATCACGCGGCAGCGGACAGCGACGAGACCCTTTATATGTATCTGTCCGAGACGGACGCGGAGGCGGGCGTGGCCGTCGGGAGCAAGCCGACGGAGAGGTATCGTCTGAATACGCAGACGAACCAGTTTGAGAGCGCGGGCATCGTCGAGGACGGCACGGCGGGATACTACGACCCCGGCACGGGTGCGAAAAAGCAGGCGGAGAACGTCGTCATCGTGAAGGACGGCGTGACCGCGTGGGAAAACGGCTGGTATGTGGCCAGCGGCGCGGTGGGCCTGGACGCGGTGACCGTCAGCGGCGATGTGAACCTGATCCTGCCCAAAGGGACGAGCTTGACGGTCAGCCAGAGCATCACCGTCCAGGACGGCGGGAGCCTGACCGTCTGGGGCGATCAGAGCGACTATATCAAGGACGTGCGCTGGCGATCCAGGGCGGCGTCACCGGCAGCGGCGCGGTGACCGTCAACGGCGGCGTCGTAACGGCCGGCGCGGCTGTCGCCGTGCCCGCTGTGACCATCCGCAGCGGCATTGTGATGGCCCAGGGCGATATCAAAGCGGAAAATGGCCCGGTGACCATCAGCGGCGGCTCGGTGAAGGGCGGCGTCACGCCCCGGCCGGTGAACGCCGGCGGCCAGCCGGTATATCTGCTGCAGGTGGCCAACCCCAACGGCGAGACCGTCACCATAAACGGCGCGGCTTGGAACATCAACAACCACGCGGCGTCGGGCGAGGGCGACACGGACCTGTATATGTATCGGTCCGAGTCTGCCGTGCGCGTGGCGGTGGGGAGCGAAACGCCAGTCTGGTACGTGCTGAACGCGGATAAGGGCCTTTACGAGGCGGTCACGACCGTGAACTACTATGACCCGGTGGCCGGACAGGTCCAGACACGCGACTCGGCGGAGCCGCTCGTGAATGGCACGACGAGCTGGAGCCCGGACAACGGTACGGGCGGCTGGTATATAGCGCTCGGCACTGTGACCACGAGGCAGGTCACCGTCAGCGGCGATGTGAATCTGATCCTGGCCAACGGCGCAAGCCTGACGTGCAAACGCGGCATCAATGTCCAAGAGGGCTCGCATCTGACCATCTGGGGCCAGAACGCGGACTATACAAAGGACGGCGTTCTGACGTCCAGCGGCACCTATGGAGCGGTGGGCATCGGCACCCACGGCGACTGGCACGACCACTCCCGGGTGGTCATCAACGGCGGTGTGATCACGGCTGTCGGCGGCGCAGGCGGCGCGGGCATCGGCGGCGGGAGCGGCACCACCAACTTCACGATGGACATCAACGGCGGCGTGGTGACGGCCCGGGGCGGCTATCACGCCGCGGGTATCGGCGCCGGGACTTCGGGCAGCTGGGGAACCAGCGGCTATATAGCCATCTACGGCGGCACCGTAACGGCCACCGGCGGCGAGTCCTGCGCGGATATCGGCAACGGGTACGGCAGCGGCACCAACATCTATGTGACCATCACCGGCGGCTCGGTGAAGGGCAGCGTCGGCGTCCAGCCCGGGGACGGTAACGGCAACCCGGCCTACCTGCTGACCGTTTCCAATCCCAACGGCATGGCCGTGACCATCGGCGATAAACAATGGCAGCCCCGGAACCACGCAGCTTTGGACAATGACACGAATCTGTGTACGCCTACGTGTCCAAGGCCCTGGCCGATGAAAGCGGCGCGCTCTGGGTCAAAATGGACGGGTTAGAGACGCTGTACGTCATCCGGGACAACACCTTCACGGCGGTGAGCGACATTGACCCGAGCAGCGTCACCTGGACCTGGCCCGATGATCTGACGGCCGGCGAGCCGCCCGTCGCCACCCTGCATCTGCCTGTACCCGGCGGCGCGCCTGTGACGGAGACGGTGACGGCGACCCTGACGGGCGAGACGCCGCCCAAGTGTACGGAGGAAGGCGCCCGGATCTATACCGCCACGGTGACCATAAACGGCCAGACGCTCTCCGACAGCCATAGCTTCTCCGTGGCCCCGGTGGGCCACGCCTGGCGCGGCTCGGCAACCTGGTCGGAGGATTATTCCCAGGCCACGGTGACCTTCACCTGCGCCCATGACGAGTCCCACCAGCAGTCGGTGACGGTGGATACTACGTCGGAAATGACGATGAAGCCCACCTGCGGCTCTATCGGCTATATGACCTGCACGGCGGACGCGTCGGAGAAGGCCAAGGAGCTGGGCTGCGAGACCGGTGTGTTCACCGTCACGGAGGCCGTTCCCGCCCTGGGCCACGCCTGGGACGCCGAGGGTGACGAGGTGCCTCTGATGCCCGGCGTGGACGGGAACTACACCACCCTGACCATCGCCTGCAAAAATGACCACAGCCACACCCAGACCGTCTA
>CANQJZ010000026.1 GCA_947624385.1 uncultured Oscillospiraceae bacterium | reverse complement strand
GCGTGTCGCGTGGGGGCCCCAAAACCACGCGCCCGCATAGCGTGCGCATGGCGGCTATTTATCCCATTCGAGGCGGGACTCCCGTCCCCCTCGAGCTCCCCCTTGCTTTACGCACGTTTGCTAAATTTTTGACAGTCTGACACCGGGACCGGTAAAACCGGTCCCGGCGATATTTTGCTCTCGATTTAAAATTCCGCGTTGCCCACGGTCCGGGGGTGCAGCTCCACGTCCCGGATGTTGGAAACGCCGGTGAGGTACATGACCATACGCTCAAAGCCCAGGCCGAAGCCCGCGTGGCGGCAGGAGCCATAGCGCCGCAGGTCCAGGTACCACCAGTAATCCTCTTCCTTCAGGCCCAGCTCCTGCATGCGGGCGGTGAGCACGTCCAGCCGTTCCTCGCGCTGGCTGCCGCCGATGATCTCCCCGATGCCAGGCACCAGGCAGTCCGCCGCCGCCACAGTCTTCCCGTCGTCGTTCAGGCGCATGTAAAACGCCTTGATCTGCTTGGGATAATCCGTCACAAACAGGGGCTTTTTGTAGATCTGCTCGGTCAGATACCGCTCGTGCTCGGTCTGCAGGTCCATGCCCCATTCCACCGGGTATTTAAATTCCGCACCGGACTTTTTCAGCAGCTCAATGGCCTCGGTGTAGCTGACCCGGCCAAAGTCGCTGTCCGCCACGTGGTGCAGCCGGTCCAGCAGTCCCTTGTCCACGAAGGCGTTGAAAAACTCCAGCTCCTGGGGGCAGCGCTCCAGCACGGTGTTGATGATATACTTGACCATCGCCTCCATGCACTCCAGATCGCCCTCCAGATCGCAGAAGGCCATCTCCGGCTCGATCATCCAGAACTCCGCCGCGTGGCGCTGGGTGTTGGAATTTTCCGCCCGAAAAGTCGGGCCGAAGGTGTACACATCCCCGAAGGCCATGGCGAAGTTCTCCGCGTTCAGCTGGCCGGAGACGGTCAGGTTGGTGGGTTTGCCGAAAAAGTCTTTCGTGTAGTCCACGGAGCCGTCCTCGTTCCGGGGCGGGTCGCTGATGTCCAGGGTCGTGACCTGGAACATCTCGCCGGCGCCCTCGCAGTCGGAGCCGGTGATGATGGGCGTGTGTACGTACACGAAGCCCCGGCCCTGGAAAAACGCATGGACGGCCTGGGCCGCCACGGACCGGACCCGAAACGCCGCGGAAAAGAGATTCGTCCTGGGCCGCAGGTGCTGGATGGTCCGCAGATACTCCACCGTGTGGCGCTTTTTCTGCAGGGGATAGTCCGGCGCGGACACGCCCTCCACGTCGATTTTCGCCGCCTTGATCTCAAAGGGCTGCTTGGCCTCTGGCGTGAGCACCAGCACACCCGTCACGATCAGGGCCGCGCCCACGTTGAGCCTGGCGATGTCGTCGTAATTATCTAAATTGGCCCGCTCGAACACGACCTGCACACCCTTGAAGGAGCTGCCGTCGTTCAGGTCGATGAAGCCGAAATTTTTCTGGTCCCGGATGGTCCGCGCCCAGCCGCACACGGTGACGGACTTGTCCGCAAATTGGGACGCGTCGGCCCAAAGCCGGGCGATCTTCGTTCTGGTCATGGTTTGCTGCCTCCCTGCCGATTCAGTATGCCGCCATTATATACGCAAGTTTTTGAATTTTCAATATTGGATATACGGGCATTGCAGCCAGTGGGTCCAGGTCCGGTCCGCCACCCGGGTCTTCACCACGCCGCCGGCGTGGGAGATGGCCTCGATGGCCCAGCCGTCGCCTATGTACACGCCGATGTGCCCCGGGGCGTACACCAGCAGCCCCGGCGTCTCCGGCAGGGTGTCGATGGGTCCCTTGTCCGGCGCGTCCTCATAAAAGCCGTCGGTGCCGATGTCCGGCATGTCGCTGGAGCAGTACATAATGGCGTCCTCGCTTGGTTCGTACCAGCCGTATGCCTTGATGAGCCCCGCGCAGTCCACCACCCGGCGGCCCATCCACTTCTCCCGGATGATCTGCTCGTATTCCTCCACGGCCTCGCCGTACTGGTCCAGCTTGTACTGCAAAAGGTCCTCGGTCAGCACGTCGCCGAAGGTGCCCCAGACGTAGCCCCACTGGTTCTCCCAGGCCATCTGCGCCCAGGCCACCAGGTCCTCGCTGTTTTTCACGCTGGGGTTTTTGAGGCGGCTCGCGTCGATGGTATTGCTGGAGGACGGGCCGTATTCCACATGTACGTATTCTCCCTCCCGCCACTCGAACATATCCGGCGGGATAGGGGAGGGGGTGGGCACGGAGGTGGGGATGGCCGTCGGGACAGGCGTGGCCTCCGCCGCTTCCTTTGCCGTCTCTTTCGCCCGGCCGGACCGCCACAGCAGCACCGTCACCAGCGCCAGGGCCAGAACGCATATCACACACAGCTCCGCCTTGATCCTGCCTCGGGCATTTTTCGTCTTTTTCATGCAAAGCTCTCCTTTGTTCGTCACTATCCTTTATAATAACACGGATCGGCCCGTTTGTGGAGAAGAAAACGCCATCAGTGCCTTAAGATTTTCTTAATTCGCAATAGCTGCCAATTTTCGGCGCTTTGTATAGGTTTGGGACTTTTGCGGATAATAAATCCTGTCCGACAAAAAGATGACAGGAGGATAAAGATAAAGATGAAAGCAACAGGGATCGTGCGGCGCATCGACGACCTTGGCCGGGTGGTCATCCCCAAGGAGATACGCCGCACCATGCGCATCCGCGAGGGCGACCCGCTGGAGATCTACACGGAAAAGGACGGGGAGGTCATTTTCAAGAAATACTCCCCCATGGGCGAGATGAGCGCTTTTGCCGAGCAGATATGCGAGTCCATGCACAAGACGGCGGAGTATTCCGCGGCCGTGTGCGACCGGGACAGCGTGATCGCCGCCGCCGGCCAGGGCCGGAAAGACATCCTGGACCGGCATATCAGTCCCGCGCTGGAGGAGATCATGGAGGGCCGCAAGGCATACCGGGCCGACCCGGGCGGGCGAAAGGTGCCCGTCACAGACGCTGAGAACTCCCCCGCGGCGGCTGTGGCCGTGCCCATCCTGTCGGAGGGGGACGTGCTGGGCTGCGTGGTGTTTCTGGAGCGGGGCGACGGCGTTCGCGCCGGGGACGTGGAGCTGAAGCTGGCCACCACGGTCAGCGGCTTTCTCGGCAAACAGATGGAGAGCTGAAAATGTGCCTGCCGGAATCGCGGCAGGCACTTACTGTTATCCATATCACCACTCGTATTTGACCTCGCTCCTGTCGAAGCCGTAGTCCCGCAAGAACTGCTCCAGATCGGCGTCGCTGCGGATCAGCACCACCTCCACAAAGCGGCCTGTGGCGGTATCCCGGTACCCGGCCACCTTCTCGCCGGTGCAGATGCTGGCGCGGACGACCGGCTGTTTGCCGGTCCTGTCGTACCGTGGTCCCTTCTTCCTTCCCAACATAGTCCCACCTGCTTTCGTCTTGATATGCTCTCAGCCGATCTGTCCGGGCGTTTTCTCTTAACATACGTATCATAGAGACAGGGCACGTGTTTGTCAAGCCGGCCTATTCCTCGTCGGGGTCCGTCTGAAAAATATACAGGTCCTCCGCCTGGAACAGCGCCGTCTGCAAAAGGAGCCGCCCCCTGGCGTTCTCCGGCGTATCCGGCAGCGCGTCCAGCGCATCTGACGCCGCCGCGCAAAGGATCGCGTACATCTTTTTATAGTCGATCAACGTTCTTCACCTCCTGTAGACAGCATACCACAAGCAAGCCAAATAGTCCAGCTACAGGGACTAGTTTTTTGCGGGCCGTTTCTATAATGTGGATAGTACAGCCACAAGGACGGTGAGGGGATGCAGCTCAATGAGGCGGTCAGCCAGCGTCTGGCGGAGCTTTTGCGGGAGCGGGGCATGACCCAGTACCAGCTTTATGTGAAAAGCGGCGTTCCCAAGTCTACCATCGGAAACGTGATCAATTGCGCGTATGATTCCGTGAAGCTGCGGGTCATCCATGAAATGTGCCAGGGGCTTGGCATCGGGATAGAAGATTTTTTCCGCTCCCCGCTTTTCGATGAGGAAAACCTGGAGCCATAAATAGGGGGTGATGATGTTGAAAACGCGGAAGCTGGCGCTTGGGAACAAAAACATCATCGGCGCCCGAGTAACACAGGCGAGACTGGCCCAGGGGATGAAGCAGGTGGAGCTTTTGGCGAAACTCCAGACGGCGGGCGTGGATATGAGCGTACCGGCCCTGTCCCTGTTGGAAGGGCAGAAGCGCCCGGTCTATGATATAGAACTGAACGCTTTAGCCGATATTCTCCAAGTGTCCTCGGACTGGCTGTTGGGCCGGGAATAACAAAAATGTGCCTGTCGCGACGCGGCAGGCATTTTAATGCAAGTTTAATCAACAGATACTTTTCCTTTTGGCTGTTATGTGGTAAAATACCGTCACTATGAGTGATTATAATTATGGCTACAATAACTCCCCCGGACCGGGACCCGGCACGCCCGGGCCCAGACCGCCCCGGGGCGGCTCCGACTGGGAGGCGGTCAGCTGGGTGCTGGACGTGGCGCTCATCTTTGCCACGGGGCCGCTGGGACTGTTCCTGACCTTCGCCCACGCGGCGGGGCATGACCTGATCGGGAACATCCTGCAGGGCCTTTTCGGCTCCCGGAAAAAGACGGCCCGTCCGGCGGCGTCCGCCGCCAAATCGGGCGCGAAAAAGGAAGAGGGCCGCTTTGCGGGCGTGCGCCACGCGGACGCCGGCGCAACGGCCAGGACTGTGTTCGGCTGGATACTGGCGGGCTTCGGCATCGTGGCGGCCATCGGCGCGGTGGGCACGGGCGAGGGCCTGTGGCATGTGCTGAGCATGATCGCGGTGGCCCTGGGCGGCGGCGCGCTGGTCTGGTCCGGCTTTATGGGCCGGAAGAAGGAGGCCAAATTCCGCCAGTGCATCTCCATCACCGGCCAGCAGGGCGTGGTAGACATGCAAAAGCTGGCCAGGACCATGGGCGTGAAGCCGGCGGAGGCGGACAAGCTGCTCACGGAGATGGTGGACCGGGGCTATTACGGCGAGCGGGCCTACATCGACCACGAGCGGCAGCTTCTGGTCATCGACGTGGAGGACATGCGGGACGTGTACCGCCGGGAGGACGAGCAGCGGGCCAAGCAGCAGGCCGACGAGAAGGCCCAGGCCCAGGATAAAATGAGCGAGTACGAGCGGTACGTGGAGCGCATACGCCAGGCGGACGTGGACATCGAGGATGAGGTCATGAGCGAGAAGATACGCCGGATGCAGAGCCTGACCGCGTCCATCTTCGCCGAGGTGGAGGCCCACCCGGAAAAGCGGCCGCAGATCGACCGGTTCATGAACTACTACCTGCCCACGACTTTAAAGCTTCTGGAATCCTACGCCCGCATTGAGGCCCAAGGGGTCAGCGGGGAGAATATGGCCAAGGCAAAGGCGGACATCGAGGGCATCGCGGACACGCTGGTGGCCGGGTACGAAAAACAGCTGGACAAGCTCTATCGGGCGGAGGCCATGGACATCGCCGGGGACGTGGGCGTGATCGAGAACATGCTCAGGCGGGACGGCCTTTCCGATCGGGACGATTTCGGACAAACTGTCGCAGGAGGACATTGACGTGGAAAATTACTATGAAAAACTCATCCGCTGCCGGGACGCGGTCCGGGCAAAGACTGACTTCCAGCCCCGCATCGGCCTGATACTTGGCTCCGGGCTGGGTCCCGTGGCCGAGACCATGGAGATCGAGGCCGCCGTGGACTACAAGGACATACCGGGCTTTCCCGTGTCCACCGTGCCGGGCCACGCGGGCCGGTACCTGTTCGGGACTATCGGCGGTGTGCCTGTCGTCTGCATGCAGGGCCGGGTCCACTACTACGAGGGCTTTGACGTACACGATGTGGTCCTGCCCGTGCGGGTGATGGGGCTGCTGGGCATTAAGACCCTGTTTCTCACCAACGCCGCCGGCGGCCTGGACCCGAAGATGGAGACGCCCACGCTCATGGTCATCCGGGACCAGATGATGTTCAACTTCCCCAACCCGCTCATCGGGCCGAACCTGGACGAGCTGGGTCCCCGTTTCCCGGACATGAGCCAGATCTACGACCCGGCCCTGCGCCAGGTCCTGCACGAAACGGCCGCCAAACTGGGCCAGAAGCTGGAGGAGGGCGTGTATATCCAGCTCACCGGCCCCAGCTTTGAGACGCCCTTCGAGGTGCGCTACTATGGCTCCATCGGCGGCGGCGCGGTGGGCATGAGCACCGCCTGCGAGGCCGTGGCCGCTCGGCATATGGGTCTGCGGGTCTGCGGCGTAAGCTGCATCACCAACAAGGGCGCGGGCCTTTCCGCCCAGCCTTTGAGCCATCAGGAGGTCATCGAGGCGGGCCAGCAGATCGCCCAGCGCTTCTCCGCCCTGGTCACCGCCGCCATCCCGGCCATCGACAAGGCATGACAAAGGAAAAGATACAAAACATCGCGCTCTCGCCCGACGGGAGCGCGGTGCGTATTCTGGACCAGACCCGGCTGCCGGGGGAAGTAGTTTACATAAATCTCCGGGACCGGGAGGCTATGTACGAGGCCGTCAAGGCGCTGCGGGTCCGGGGCGCGCCGGCCATCGGCATCTTCGCGGCGTACTGCGTGTACGTGCTGGCAAAGGGCTACGGGGAGGACGAGTTTTTCGCCCGGCTGGACGATGACTGCGACTATCTCATCTCCTGCCGGCCAACGGCGGTGAACCTGGCCCGCCAGACGGAGCGTATGCGGACTTTGGCCCACGGCATGGAAGGGAAGCCCGTCCCGGAGATCGTGGAGGCTTTGGGCCGGGAGGCGCGGGCCATCCACGACGAGGACATCGCCATGTGCCGTGCCATCGCGGAGGCGGGCTTAAGTCTGCTGCACGAGGGGGACACGGTGCTGACCCACTGCAACGCGGGACCGCTGGCCACCAGCGAGTACGGCACGGGCCTGGGCCCGCTGCTGCTGGCCGCGGAGCGGGGCGTGGATATCCGGGCCTATGTGGACGAGACCCGACCCCTTCTCCAGGGAGCGCGGCTCACGGCCTGGGAGCTCATGAACGCCGGGGTGGACTGCACGCTGATCTGCGACAATATGGCGGCGCTGGCTATGCGCGAGGGCCGTATCCAGGCGGTGCTGGCCGGGTGCGACCGGATGGCCGCCAACGGGGACGCCGCCAACAAGATAGGCACCTCCGGCGCGGCCATCATCGCCAGGCACTACGGCGTGCCGGTGTATATTCTGCTTCCCTCCAGCACCATAGACCTTGCCTGTCCCACCGGGGCGGACATTCCCATCGAGATACGGGACGGGGAGGAGATACGCTCCCTGTGGTACGAAAGGCCCATGGCCCCGGCGGGGGTGAAGTGCTGGGACCCGGCCTTTGACGTGACGGACCACGAGCTCATCACCGCCATCGTCACGGAAAAGGGCGTGGTCCGGCCGCCATACGACGTGAATTTACAAAAACTGTTCGGATAAAATAGGAGGGTTCGGGATGAAATGGCTGATCGCGTCCGACCTGCACGGGTCGGCGGAGTGCTGCGAGGCGCTGTTGGAGGCATATGAAAAGGAGGGGGCCGACCGGCTCCTGCTGCTGGGGGATATCCTCTATAAGAAGCTGGGGACAAAGCGGAACAAACAGACGGTGGCGGACCTGCTGAACCCCATGGCGGACAAAATCGTCTGCGTCCGGGGCAACTGCGACAGCGACGAGGACGTTGCCATGCTGGCCTTTCCCGTGCAGCCGGGGTTTGTCCGCATTCCCATTGGACACGTGGCCATGTTCGCCACCCACGGGGATATGTATAACGACACGAACCTGCCCCCCAACATGGACCAGGGGGACATCCTGCTCCACGGCCACACCCACGTGCCCAGGACGGAGAACCGGGGGCACTACCTGTGCTTCAACCCCGGCTCCGTGTCCAGCCCCCTGTGGGGCAGCGTCCGGGGGTATATGACGGCCGAGGACGGCCTTTTCCGGTGGCTCACCTTGGAGGGGGAGGAATACCGGCGGTACGAACTTTAACGACCGCGCCCGTTGACAAATTCGGCGGGCGTGGATATATTATAGCACGAATGTGCTATAATACGGCATGTTTTGCGGTTCCGGCGCAAGCCGGGAGCAAAATGCCTCAAATCATTTTATAATTGCCACCCATGGCTATTATAGCACGAATGTGCTATAATACGGCATGTTTTGCGGTTCCGGCGCAAGCCGGGAGCAAAACCGCCCTAAATCCTGTATAATAGCCGCTTGCGGCTATTATAGCATTGGCATTTGGCGCAATTTCCGATAGGGGAGGCAAATTGGATGAAAAAGCGTGCGGTATGTCTTATTCTGGCGGTGCTCTGCCTGTTTTCCCTGGCGGTCCCGGCGTTTGCCGAGGAAGAGCCCGCCGTGACAGAAGAGCCCGTGGTCACGGAAGAGCCTGTGGCGACGGAAGAACCCGTGGTCACGGAAGAGCCTGTGGTCACGGAAGAACCTGTGACCACGGAAGAACCTGTGGCGACGGAAGAACCTGTGGTTACGGAAGAACCTGTGGCCACGGAAGAGCCTGTGGCCACGGAAGAACCTGTGGTCACGGAAGAGCCTGTGGTCACGGAAGAGCCCGTGGTCACGGAAGAGCCTGTGGCGGAACCGGAGGAAGAGGAAGAGGCGGAGCCGGATACGGTCGCGGCCGGGGATACCATCACCGTGTCCGCGGCGGATATTGCGAGCCTGGGGGCCGCCGTGGCGATCCAGAACGCGCTGGACAAGGCCGCAGCAGCCGGTACGGCCAGCGCCCCCTGTACGGTCACGGTCCCGGCGGGCACGTATACGCTGGAGAGCCAGTCCCTGTCCGTGGGCAGCAACACCATTTTCGATTTGACGGGCGTGACGCTCCGGCGCAGCGGAACGTCCTCCTTGGGCGTTTCCTACAACATGGTCTTTTTGGGCCTGCAGCAGGACCGGAGCCCGGACTATTCCACCAGTACCGGCGCCACGGGCTATGCCTTTACCAACATCACCATCAAGGGCGGCACCCTGGACGGCAGCGGCGGCGATACCACCGTGCTGAAAATGTGCCACGCCGCGAACGTCGTCGTCAGCGGCGTGACGCTGACCAACGTCAACAACGCCCACCTGGTGGAGATCGCGGGCGTGAGCGGCCTTACCATCAGCGGCTGCGCTTTTTCCAACCAGCTTCTGGCTGCAGACGCGGCCACCGGCACCTTCGAGTCCATCCAGATCGACGTGCTCAGATCGGCCCATATCACGGGCTACCGGGAGGAAGATCTGGCCACCAGCGGCGTCACCGTGTCCGGCTGCACGTTCACCAACGTGCCCCGGGGCGTGGGCGGACACACAAATGTTATCGGCTGCCCCATCAGCGGCGTCACCGTGAGCGGGTGTACCTTCTCCGGCATCGGGAGCACGGCCATCTTCTCCTTCGGCTGGACCGGCTGCAGCTTCTCCAACAATACCATCACGGCGCCCCGGGGCATCGTGGTCAGCTCCGTGAGCCAGGAGGGCGGCGAGGTCTACGCCCCCAACGGCTACACGGCGCCCGCCGCCGACCAGGCCATCACCGTCAGCGGCAATGTCATCACGGTCGCCGGTACCGACCAATACAGCGCCGCCGAATCCTGCGGCATTATGGTGCGGGGCTATGAACTGGGCGGGGTCGATCATTTCATCGGCGGCGCGAACGTCACCGGCAACACGGTCACCGGCACCGGCGACTGCCACGGTATCGGCATGCAGGATGTGCGCTCTTCGTCCGTCACCGGCAATACGGTGCAGAACGTCAGCAAAAACGGCGTGCTGGTGAAGGACAGCACCGGCGTCACCGTGACGGATAACACGCTTACCAAGCCCGGCGCCCACGGCATCTGGGCATCCAACTCCACCGTGACCGCCAGTGGGAACACTGTCACCGACGCCGCCGGCAACGGCATCGGCGGTGAGGGCTCCACGCTCACGGTCGAGAATAACACCATCGAGACGCCGGGCAGCAACGGTCTGCTGGGGCAAAACGGCACTGTGCTGACCGCCACCGGCAACAAGATCACGTCGGCCAGGGGCAACGGCATCTACGCGGCGGGGGGCAGCACCCTGAACGCCTCCGGGAACACCATCACCGGCCCCGCCGGGCAGGCCATCGGGGCGGAAAACACCGCCGTGACCGCCACGAATAACACGCTGGACAACGCGGGCAAAAGCGGTATCATCGTGTCGGCTGATTCCACGCTGACCGCCACCGGCAACAGGATCACGTCCCCCAAGGCCCACGGCATCTATGTGTACGATTGCCTGGCCCAGAGCAAAGCAAGCTCCGTTGACGCCAACACGGTCACGGACGCGGGCGGTTACGGCATCGTGGTCTCCAATTCCCAGGTGAAGGCCGTCACCGGCAATACGGTCACCGGCCCCGCGAACTGCGGCATCTTCGTTTACAGCAAGGCGGCGGCTGCCAGCATCCAGAACAACACCATCGCCTCTCCCGGCCGCCACGGCATCCACATCGCGGAGGGCTCCAGCACCACGACGGTCAGCGGCAACACCGTCACCTCCCCCGGAGACTGCGGTATCGGGGTGAGCGGCAAGTCCAGCGGCGGCACGATCACGGGCAATACGGTGATCGGCGCGGCAAAGAACCGGGCGGTGGTGGTCGCCGCATCCGACGGCAGCACGGCAGCGGTTTCCAACAACTACCAGGCCGAGACGCCCACGGTGACCATCGCCCTGGCGTCCAACGGCATCAAGGTCACGTGGAACAAGTGCGCCGGCGCGGAGCGGTACATGGTGTATTATAAGGAGAACAGCGGCGGCTGGAAGCAGATAGGAACTACTACCGCGACCAGCTACACCCGCGCCGCCAAGTACCTCAAAAACGGCGTGACCTATCAATTCACCGTCCGCAGCTGCGCCAACGACAAAAAAACCATGCTCAGTCCCTTTAAGGCCAGCAACAGCCTGCAATATACCGCCGGCCAGCTTGCCGCGCCCACGGTGACCATCGTGAAGGTCTCCACCGGCATCAAAGTGACCTGGAACAAGGTGGACGGCGCGCCCCGGTACATGGTGTACTACAAGGAGAATAACGGCGGCTGGAAGCAGATAGGAACTACTACCGCGACCAGCTACACCCGCGCCGCCAAGTACCTCAAAAACGGCGCGTCCTACCAGTTCACCGTCCGTTGCTGCGCCAACGATAAAAAGACTATGCTTGGCCCCTACAAGGCCAGCAACAGCCTGAATTATACAGCCACCGGCCAGCTCACGGCGCCGACCGTGACCATCAGCAAAGTCTCCACCGGCATCAAGGTCACGTGGAACAAGATCGCCGGCTCGCCCCGGTACATGGTGTACTACAAGGAGGGCAGCGGCGGCTGGAAGCAGATCGGCACCACCACCGCGACCAGCTACACCCGCGCCGCCAAGTACCTCAAAAACGGCGTGACCTATCAATTCACCGTCCGCTGCTGCCAGAACGACAAGAAAACGATGCTGAGCAGCTATAAGGCAAGCAACAGTTTGAAGTACAACAAATAAGATACGACCAAAACGCAAGGACGCGTCCGATTTTCGGACGCGTCTCAGGCCGTCAAAAAAGGTTTTTTGACGGCCTGAAAACGCCGTGTTTTTCCCGGCGGCGAGCCGCCGCAAAAAACGCCGCGTCGCGGCCCACGCGCCCGCAAAGCGTGCGCATGGCGGCTATTTATCCCATTCGAGGCGGGACTCCCGTCCCCCTCGAGCTCCCCCTTGCTTTACGCACATTTTCTAATTCTTTGACAGTCTGGGACGCGTCCGATTTTCGGACGCGTCTTTTTTGTCGGTTCTAGATGTTGTGGCGCGAAAAAACGCCGTCCACAATAGGAAAAAAATGGAAGTGGAAATGCGTAAAAAAACTGCTTTTGCCCCCTTGCAATTTGAAAAACCGCCCTCTATAATAGAGGCAAGTGGGGCGAAGTGGGGGAAAGTGTTTCATTTTCCCACGGGAGAGGAGTGAACAGCATGACAGGCGAATACCAACATTCCCTGGACGCCAAAGGGCGGCTGTTCATTCCCGCACGCCTGCGGGACGAGTTAGGGGCAGAGTTCTATGTGACCATCAGCATGGACAAGTGCCTGTACGCATATAACGCGGAGCAGTGGAAAGCGCTCTCTGACAAGGTAAACGCCATGAGCTACCGGAACCAGCGGAGCGTTCGGACACTGTTCTCCATGGCCTGTAAGTGCGAGCTGGACGCCCAGGGGCGTATCCTGCTGCCGCAGAACCTGCGGGAGTGGGCGGGGCTCACCAAGAACGTGAGCGTCCTGGGCGCTAACAACCACGCGGAGTTCTGGGACAGCGACGCCTGGCGCGCCATCCGTGACGAGGAGACCTCGCCGGAGAACATCGCCCGGATCATGGAGGAACTCGACTTCTGATGGAGCACAAGAGCGTGTTGCTCCGGGAGTGTGTTCACTATCTGGA
The DNA here is from genome assembly GCA_947624385.1 of uncultured Oscillospiraceae bacterium. Classification (GTDB taxonomy): domain Bacteria; phylum Bacillota; class Clostridia; order Oscillospirales; family Oscillospiraceae; genus CAJOIG01. Next base: position 23,507 of record CANQJZ010000026.1, on the reverse strand, counting down.
GATAGACCCGGACGGGACCTATGTGGACGGGACCCTGGGCCTGGGCGGCCATTCGGAGGCGATACTGGACGGGCTCACCGGCCGCGGAAAGCTGGTGGGCATCGACAGGGACGATAAGGCCCTGGCCTACGCCGGGAAGCGTCTGGCCCGGTTCGGGGATAAGGCGAAGCTGGTCAAGGGCAATTTCGGCGATTTGGGCGCCATTCTGGACGGCCTGGGCATCGAAAAGGTGGACGGGATGCTGTTCGACTTGGGCGTGTCATCGCCCCAGCTGGACGATGCCGGCCGCGGCTTTTCCTACATGCAGGACGCGCCTCTGGACATGCGCATGGACGAGAAGGCCAGCCTCACGGCACGGGAGATCCTGAACACCTGGTCGGAGGCGGAGTTGCGCAGTATCTTCTGGCGCTACGGCGAGGAACGGTACGCCGGACGCATCGCCGCGGCGGTGGTGGCCGCTCGGGAGAAGGAGCCTCTGGAGACCACGGGCCAGTTCGTGCAGATCATCCGCCAGACCATGCCGGCGGCCGCCCTGCGGGAGAAGCAGCACCCGGCCAAGCGGTGCTTCCAGGCGGTGCGCATCGCGGTCAACGACGAGCTGGACGCGCTGGAGCGGATGCTGGACACGGCCCCGGACAGATTGGAGACCGGCGGAAGGCTGCTGGTCATCAGCTTCCAGTCCCTGGAGGACCGGCTGGTGAAGGAGGCCATCCGCAAACGTGAGAACGGCTGTACGTGCCCGCCGGATTTTCCGGTGTGTACCTGCGGTTTTGTCCAGACGCTGAAAAGCGTCACGCGCAAGCCGGTGATACCCGGCGCGGAAGAAGTGGCGGACAATCCCCGGGCTAGAAGCGCCCGGCTGCGGATCGCGGAAAGGGTGTGATGACCATGGCGGACATTCGGAGATTCAACAGCTACAACTTCGTCACCGGCGCGGTGGACGGGACGCTGGCCTATGACTTCAGCAACCCGGAGATATACCAGCCGGAGGAGGAGGTCATACAGGACGAGCCAAAAAGGCGTCCCCGGCGCAAAGAAAAGCTCCAGCCCCGCGAGTGGGTCCGGGAGGACGTGCGCCCCGACGGGAAGGAAGAGGCCGCCGCGAAAAACCGGCAGGGCTTTTCCCTGGTGTCCCTGCTGGGCGGGGCCGTGGTGGTGGTGATGCTGACCATGATGCTGCTGGCCCAGATACGCCTGACGGACATATCCGACACGGCCGCCAAGCTGGAGCGGCAGATCGACCAGCTGGAGACCCAGCGCAACAAGCTCACCGTGGAATACGAGAGCATCTTCAACCTGGAGGACGTGGAAGAGCGGGCCGTGAACGTGCTGGGCATGCAGGAGCCGGACAACGAGCAGATCTATTATCTGACCGGCGTGGCTTCCGCCGACCGGGCCGAGGTAGTGGTAAAACAGGACGCGGACATGTTTTCTCTGGGGCTTGCGGACATCCTGTCGTCGATCAAGGCATATTTCAGTTGACAGGGGTATTATACTGGTAATGACAGCCGCCGTAAGCACGTGTCCAAAGGAGAACCCATATGTTTAAGAAACGCCGGGAGAAGAAGTCTCTCACGTCACCAAACAGCATGATGCTTCGCCGCACACTGTTCCTCATGATAGTGTGCGGCATAGTTGCATTTATCGCGCTGGGCGCACGACTGTTCAAACTGCAGATCATAGACCACGACACCTATGAATCCGCGGCGGTGGAGCAGCAGCTGCGCCAGACCACCGTGTCCGCCCACCGGGGCACGCTCTACGACCGGAACATGAACATCCTGGCCATGAGCGCCTCCGTGAGCAATATCTACATAAGCCCCGCCGAGATCAAGATGAACGAGGAAAATCCCGCCTATATCGCCCAGGGATTGGCCGATATTCTGGGGCTGGACTACAACGAGGTCTATGAAAAGACACTCAACACCGACTCCTGGTACGCCACCGTGGCCCGCAAGGTGGAGGACGACGTGACCGAGCAGGTCCGCCAGTTCAAGGAAAACGAGGGGCGCAACGCCCAGGGCGAGCTCGTGACCGACGAGAAGGACCACAAGTCCCTCACCGGCGTGAAGATCGAGGAGGCCAGCAAGCGCTATTACCCCTACGGCAGCCTTGCCTGCCACGTGATCGGCTTCGTGGGCTCCGATGACCACGGCCTTTCCGGCCTGGAGCTTTACTACGACAAGGCCCTGTCCGGCACGGATGGGCGCATCGTCCGGGCCACCAACGCCAACGGCACGGACATGATGTTCACCGACTTCGAGGACTATTACGACGCCGTGGACGGCCAGAGCCTGGTGCTGACATTGGACCAGACCGTCCAGTTCTACCTGGAAAAGCACCTGGAAACGGCGGCGGAGACGTACGATCTGCAGGACGGCGCGGCTGGCATCGTCATGGACGTGAACACCGCCGGCATTCTGGGCATGGCGTCTCTGGGCAATTTCGACCTGAACAACTATCTGGCCCTGAGCCCCGAGGCCCAGGAGCGGGTGGACCGGGCGGATGTACACACGGAAGAGGAGCGGGACACACTTTTGGAGCAGGAGCGGCAGCTGCAATGGCGCAACAAGGCCATGTCCGACACCTATGAGCCCGGCTCCGTTTTCAAGATCATCACCCTGGCCACGGGCCTGGAGTGCGGCGCCGTGGACCCGGACACCTCCGCCTTTTTCTGCGGCGGCAGCATCAACGTGCTTGGCCGTACGGACCCGCTGAACTGCGCCAATATCTATGGCCACGGGGACATCAGCCTGGCCGAGGCGGCCAAGTATTCCTGCAACGTGGCCTTCGTGACCATCGGCCAGATGATCGGCGCGGAGACGTTTTACAAGTATATCCGGGCCTTCGGCCTGTTCGACCGGACCCATGTGGACCTGGCGGGCGAGTCGGACAGCCTGTGGTGGTCGGACGACGTGTTCTTCGACAAGTCCAACCTGTCCCAGCTGGCGGCGGCCTCCTTCGGCCAGACCTTCACCATCACCCCCATGCAGCTCATCACCGCGGTCAGCGCCGTTGCCAACGGCGGCTACCTCATGGAGCCCTATTTCGTCAGCGAGTTTTTGAACGCCGACGGCACCGTGGCCAGCCAGCGGGAGCCAAAGGTGATACGCCAGGTGGTCAGCGAGCAGACCAGCAAGACGTGCTGCGAGATTTTGGAGGGCGTGGTGAACGAGGCCGACGGCACCGGCGCCAACGCCTATGTGCCCGGCTACCGGGTGGCCGGCAAGACGGGTACGTCCGAGGACGTTGTGTATGAGGCCGTACACGGCACGAAAAAATATATCTGCTCCTTCCTGGGCTTTGCCCCGGCGGACGACCCCAAGGTGGCGGTGCTGGTGCTGCTGGAAAATCCCGGCCCGGACAACCCGTACAGCGTCGGCGGCGGCACCATGGCCGCGCCCGTGGTGGGCGCCGTGCTCCAGGACATCCTGCCCTATCTGGGCGTGGCGCCGGTATACGGCGAGGGCGAGGAAGCGCTGGTGGACCAGCGGGTGCCCCGGCTGGTGGGCAAGACGCCGGAGGAGGCCAAGTCCATTTTGGAGGAGGCCGGATTCGTCCTGAAGGACACCGTGGGCGGCGGCGCGGCCGTCACGGCCCAGATGCCTGCCGCCAACGCCAAGGTGGCTGCCGGCAGCGAGATCATCCTGTACTGCGGCGAGGAACCGGTGCTGGAGCCGGTGGAGATGCCGGACCTGCGGGGCCTGAGCTACGAGGTGGCCCGTATCCGTGCCAGCTGGGCCGGCCTGTACGTGCGCGGCACGGGCACCATGATGAAGAGCAACTACGTGCTGACGGTGAGCCAGAGCGTGGAACCCGGTATGATGGTGGACCCCGGAACCATCGTGACGGTCACGCTGAACGACGCGACGAAGGCGGGGATATTCTGACATGAAACTGCGAGAACTGCTCACGGAGCTTTCCGTGATCGAGAGCACGGCGGATCCGGATATAGAGATACGGGACATCTGCTACGACTCCCGGGCCGTCCGGCCGGGGGACCTGTTCGTGGCGGTGCCCGGCATGCAGAGCGACGGCCACCGGTTCATCCCCATGGCGGCGGAAAATGGCGCGGCGGCGGTGCTTTGCCAGCGCCCGCCGGAGGGCGGCGTGCCCTATGTGCTGGTTGCCGACAGCCGTCTGGCTCTGGCGCGGGTTTCCTGCGCCTGGTTCGGGTACCCCTCCGAAAAGATGACCATGATCGGCGTCACCGGCACCAACGGCAAGACTACCTCCACCGTGCTCATCAAGCACATGCTGGAGGACGTGACCGGCGAAAAAGTGGGCCTGGTGGGCACCATCTCCAACTGGATCGGCGACGAGGAATTACCCACGGAGCGCACCACGCCGGAGTCCTACGACCTGCAAAAGCTGTTCGCCCGGATGGCGGACGCCGGGTGTTCCTACGCGGTGATGGAGGTGTCCTCCCACGCGCTGGCGCTGGACAGGACGGCGGGGGTCCGGTTCCGGGCGGGGCTTTTCACCAACCTGACCCAGGACCACCTGGACTTTCACGGGACCATGGAGGAATACGCCAAAGCCAAGGCCCTGCTGTTCGCCCAGTGCGGCAAGGCCGCCGTCAACATTGACGACGAGTGGGCCGGGTTCATGATCGACCGCGCCCAGTGCCCGGTGTGTACCTTTTCCGCCCAGGGGGACCTGACGGCGGACCTGCGGGCGGTGGACGTGTACCTCGGCGCCGACCACGTGTTCTTCACGGCCTGCGCGGGCCCTGAGCGGGCGGACGTGCGTCTGGACATCCCCGGGGCCTTTTCCGTGGAAAACGCCATGACGGCCCTGGCGGCGGGCCGGCTGCTGGGTCTGCCCCTGGCGGACTGCGCGGCGTCCCTGGGCCGGGCCGCCGGTGTGAAGGGCAGGGTAGAGGTGGTCCCCACAGGCGGTGACTTCACCATTGTCATTGACTATGCCCACACCCCGGACGCGCTGGAAAAGGTGCTGCGGACCATGAAAGAAGTGTCTCAAGGCCGGGTGGTGGCGCTGTTCGGCTGCGGCGGCGACCGGGACCGGACCAAGCGGCCTAAAATGGGTCTCATCGCGGCCACGGAGGCGGACTTTTGCGTGGTCACCAGCGACAATCCCCGCACCGAGGACCCTCAGGCCATCATCGACGAGATCGTGGCCGGTATGCCCGCCGACGCGCCGAAGCAGGTCATATGCGACCGGCCCGAGGCCATCCGCTGGGCCATCGACCACCACCAGCCGGGGGACGTGATCGTCCTGGCCGGGAAGGGCCACGAGACCTACCAGGAGGTCAACGGGGTCAAACGCCACATGGACGAGCGGGAGATCGTGGCGGAACATCTGAAGAAAACGAGGAACGACTGACATGACGCTGCGACTTATCGAGAGCCTTCTGACCGGTTTTGCGGTGGCGGCCCTGCTGGGCACGGCATACGTACCCTGGCTGCGGAAGATCAAGGCGGGCCAGGAGATCAAGGAGATCGGCCCCAACTGGCACAAAACAAAGGCCGGTACCCCCACCATGGGCGGGGTGATGTTCATCACGGGCGTGGCGGCGGCGGTTTTTTCCTTTGGCTTCACCTACATCCGGGCCGGGGAGCTGGGGGCGCTGTTCGTGCTGGTGTTCTCCCTGTTTTTCGGGGCGATAGGCTTTCTGGACGACTACGAAAAGCTGAAGAAGAAGCAAAATCTGGGACTGTCCGCCAGGGCCAAGTTCATCTTGCAGCTGGCGGTGGCGGTGGCGCTGCTGTACTTACTGCGGCTGGAGGGGTATCTGACCCCGGCGCTGTATGTCCCGTTCTGGAACATTACCATCCATATGCCCGAGTGGCTGTATTTCGCGCTGTGCGCGTTCGTGGTGGTGGGCACGGTGAACGCCGTGAACCTGACCGACGGCATCGACGGCCTGGCCGCCAGCGTTTCCGTGCCGGTGTTTCTTTTCTACACCGCCGTGAGCTTTTTCTGGGGCGGGCGGTACGGGGCCCTGGGCGTATTCTCCGCGGGACTCACCGGGGGGCTGTTCGGGTTTCTGCTCTACAATCACCATCCGGCCAAGTGCTTCATGGGCGACACGGGGAGCCTGTTTCTGGGCGGAGCCGTGTGCGGGATGGCCTTCGCGCTGGATATGCCGCTGATACTGGTCCCGCTGTGCCTGATATTTATTCTGGAGACGCTGTCCGACATCATCCAGGTTGGCTATTTCAAGCTGACCCACGGCAAACGGTTTTTCAAAATGGCCCCCTTCCACCACCATTTGGAGATGGGCGGCTGGCTGGGCCACAAGTGGACCGAGAGCCAGATCGTGACGCTGTTCACGGCCATATCCCTGGTATGCGCCGTGGTATCATTTTTCGCCTGCATGGGCCGCTATGCCTGAAAGATCGAACAGGGAAGGAGAGTGAAGACGAATGGCGGCAAGGGAAAACACCGTAACATATGAGAACACGCGCCTTGCGGACTATACGTACGACAACTCCATCGAGCGGGGCAGTATCGACCTGCCCTTCGCGCTGTTGACGCTGCTGCTGCTGACGGTGGGCGTCGTCATGGTGCTGTCCGCCAGCTTTGCCCGGGCCTACTACGACCCATCCGGCACCACCAACGGCAACGCCACCTATTATTTCGTGCGTCAGGCGCTTTTCGCCCTGTGCGGCGTGGGCGTCATGTTCGTGTGCTCCCGGTTTCCCATGGGCTTTTACCGGCGTATCTCCGGCATCGTGATGATGGCGTCGGTGGCGCTGCTGGCGCTGGTGCTGGTCCCCGGCATCGGAGAGAAGGCCAACAACGCCCGCCGGTGGATCAACCTGGGCTTCACCACCTTCCAGCCCTCCGAGATCACCAAGATCGCCGTCATTTTGTTCTTCTCCGTGCTCATATGTAACTTTAAGGAGAAGATGAAAACGATCCGGTACGGCATCTTGCCCTTTGTGGTGATATTGGGCGGCATCTGCCTCCTGCTGGTGATGGAGCCCCACATGTCGGCCATCATCATCATTTTGGCCATCGGCATGGTGATGCTGTTTCTGGGCGGGCTGCCCCTTTACTGGTTCGTCGGCGGCGGTCTGGGGGTCGGGGCCCTGCTGGGCATCGGCTACGCGCTGTTCCCCTATGTGCGGGACCGGTTCTACGCCTGGCTCAACCCCTTCGCTGACGCCTCCGGGGACGGCTATCAGATCGTGCAGAGCCTCTATTCCATCGGCTCCGGCGGGCTTTTGGGCCTGGGGCTGGGCAACTCCCGGCAGAAATATCTCTACCTGCCCGAGGAGCACAACGACTTCATCTTCTCCGTGATCTGCGAGGAGCTGGGCTTCATCGGCGCGATGCTGATCCTGACATTGTTCGCGCTGCTCATCATCCGGGGCTTCTGGCTTTCCATGCACGCCCGGGACCGGTACAGCGCGTTGGTCGGCGCGGGCATCACCACCCACCTGGCCATGCAGGTCATCCTGAACGTGGCCGTGTGTACCAATTCCATCCCCTGCACGGGCATATCCCTGCCGCTTTTCAGCTACGGGGGCACGGCGCTGCTGCTGCAAATGGCGGAGCTGGGCATCGTCCTGTCCATATCCCGGGACGTGGCGGAGAAACGATAGCAGGGAGAGAGCATGAGCATGAGAGTATTGTTTACCTGCGGCGGCACCGCCGGCCATATCAACCCGGCCCTGGGCGTGGCGGGGCGTATCAAACAGCTGGTCCCCGACGCGGAATTTCTGTTCGTGGGGGCCGAGGGGCACATGGAGACGGAGCTGGTGCCACGGGAAGGGTACGCCTTAAAAACCGTGCGTATCTCCGGGTTCCAGCGCAGTCTGGCGCCGAAGATGATCGCCGCCAATATCCGGGCCGTGGGACGGGTGGTGTCCAGTCAGCGGCTGGCAAGGCGGTACATAAAGGAATTTCGGCCCGACGTGGCCGTTGGCACCGGCGGCTATGTGTGCTACCCGGTCCTGAAGGCGGCGGCGGCCATGGGCGTGCCCACGGCGGTTCACGAGTCCAACGCCCTGCCGGGGCTGACCACCCGGCTCCTGGAGAAGACTGTGGACCGTATTCTGGTGGGGTTTGAGGAGAGCCGCCAGTATTATAAAGCCCCGGACAAGGTGCAGGTCACCGGTACGCCCGTGCGGGTGGACTTCCGGGACCTGGACAGGGCGAAGGCCCGGCGGGAGCTGGGTCTGGACCCGGACCGACCCGTGGTATTGGCGGTGTTCGGCTCCCTGGGCGCGGACTATATGAACAGCGCCATGCAGGGCTTTATCCGCCGGATGGGCAATGGGGACGGTCTGCATCTTATTTACGCCACCGGCAAGCGCTATTACGACGGCGTGCGGGAAAAGCTGGACGCCGCGGGCCTGCACAGTCCCTGTATCGACGTGCGGGAGTATATCTACGACATGCCCAAGGTCATGGCGGCGGCGGATGTGATCATATGCCGCAGCGGCGCGTCCACCATCAGCGAGCTCACTTATCTTGGCAAGCCCGCCGTGATGGTCCCCAGCCCCAACGTGGTCAACAACCATCAGGAGAAAAACGCCCGCGTGCTGGAAAAGGCCGGGGCGGTGAAGATGCTCCTGGAGGGCCAGTTCGACGGCGACAAGCTCTATGACACCGTGACCGGGCTGCTGAACGACAGGGCGGCGCTGGACGCGATGCACAAAGCGAGCTTGAAATTGGGCGTGGCCGACGCCACGGACCGTATCGCCTCTATCGTGCTGGGGCTTGCGCAAAAGGGCAAAACAGAGTAAAATAGCGGCAAAACCGCTATTTTACCATAAGATACCAGTCGCGCTCCCGGCTGATGCCGGAACCGCGCGACATGGTACAACAGCGGCAAAACCGCTATTTTACCATAAGATACCAGTCGCGCTCCCGGCTGATGCCGGAACCGCGCGACATGGTAAAATCAATGTAATAGCCGCCGCACATTTTCCGACCTTTCGCATAGTATGTTTTGATGTTGAGTCCACACATACTGGCCGGAGGGCGGAACATGAGCATATGGCGAGTACAGGGCGGATATCCCCTGGACGGGAGCATGACCATCCAGGGCGCCAAGAACGCGGTGCTGCCAGTTCTGGCGGCGGCGATCTTAACGGGCAGCGAGGTGGAGCTGACCAACGTGCCCCGGCTGCGGGACGTGGAGGCGTCGCTGAACATCCTGCGGCACCTGGGCTGCGCCGTCGGGCGGCAGGACGACGTTGTCCGTCTGGACAGCCGGAACATGACCGGCTGCGCCATTGGCCGGGAGCTGACGGGCCGGATGCGCTCGTCGGTGATTTTTCTGGGAGCCATCCTGGCCCGGTGCGGCCAGGTGCGTATCGCCATGCCGGGCGGGTGCGAGCTTGGCCCCCGGCCCATCGACCTGCACCTGGCGGCGATGAAGGCCCTGGGCGCGGACGTGTCGCTGGAGGACGGCCGGATCGTCTGCCGTACAGACGGATTGACCGGCGGACATATCCACCTGGCGCTGCCCAGCGTGGGCGCCACGGAAAACGCCATGATTGCCGCCTGCGGGGCCAAAGGCGCCACCGTCATCACCGGCGCGGCAAAAGAGCCGGAAATCGTGGAGCTGCAGGGATTTTTGCGGGCCCTGGGCGCGGATATCGCCGGCGCGGGCACGGATACCATCGCCGTCCGGGGCTTTACCCCCGTCCGGCTGGTGGGCTGGCGGGTCATGCCGGACCGTATCGCCGCGGCCACCATGCTGTGCGCATGCGCATGTGCGGGCGGTGATATGGAGCTGCGGGGCCTGGACCCGGCCCACGTGCAAAGCGTCAGCGACGCGCTGGGGCGCATGGGCGCGGACATACATACCGGCTCCCGGCGGCTGCGTATCAAATGCGCGGGCCGGCTCAACGGCGGCGGAACGATCGTCACGGAGCCGTACCCCGGCTTTCCCACGGACGCACAGCCGCTGATGATGGCGGCCAGCCTGAAGGCGGACGGGGTCACGGTCTTTGAGGAAACCATATTCTCCGACAGGTACCGCCAGGGGCGGGAGATGACACGTCTGGGGGCGAAGATAGCGATAGTCGGCCGGAGGGCCGTCGTTACCGGTGTGGAGCGCCTCACCGGCGCGAGCCTGACGGCGGAGGACCTGCGGGGCGGGGCGTCGCTCATCATCGCCGGCTTGGGAGCCGAGGGGGAGACGACCGTACTGGACAGTGGCCACGTGGCAAGAGGCTACGAGGGACTGGACAGGGCGCTGAATGCCCTTGGCGCACATATCGAATTTACAGAATGAGGTAGATCGCTTTGGCAAGACGAGACCGCTACGGCGCGGCGAGAAAGAAAAAGAGCAGAAGCGCGTTTTTCGCGCCGCTGTCATTCCTGCTGGTGTGCGTGGCCGTGGTATTCGGCATGGGCGTATTCTTCCGGGTGCAGACCATCGACGTGGAGGGCATGGAGGAGTACACCCCGGAACAGATCATCGAGGCCTCCGGCATCGACATCGGGGATAACCTGTTCTTCATCAACCGGGCCGCCGCCTCCACGCGCATCTATTCCCGGCTGCCCCGGGTGGAGACGGCCGACGTGGAGCCACACCTGCCCAACCGGCTCACCATACACGTGAAGGAGAGCTACGCTCTGGCCTATGTGGAGTGTCAGGGGGTGTACTGGGTGGTCACCGGCAACTGTAAGCTTTTGCAGACCGCCACGCCGGACGAGGTGGCGGGCCTTATCCACGTGCTGAACCTGTCCCCCCAAGCCCCGGAGGCCGGCAAGGCCATGACCGTGGCGGAGGACGACAGCCTGAAGCTCGCCTATCTGCAGCAGCTCCTTGGCGCGTTCGAGGAGCTGAACATGGCCGGGGACGTGGACCAGCTGGATATGTCCAACCCGGCCAACCCCACGTTCCAGTACCTGGGCCGGTTCACCGTCCGCATGGGCTCCAACGACAACACGGACTATAAGCTGCGCATGCTTTTGAGCGGCGTGCCCCAGCTTGGCGAGACCGAGATCGGCACCATCAACCTGTCCGACGGCGTGACCGTTCGCTTCACGCCCAGCTGAAAAAGCGAAAATTAGAAAATTTTTCTTCCGTTTGACATAATATTTTTAAATAAACTATTGACCTCCACGATAATTCGTAATAAAATGTTACATATATAATTGGGTAGGCGGTGCCGCGTCCGTCGCGGTGCCCTCACATTTGGAATACACGGGAGGCAAACAAAGATGGCAGCACATTCGGTTGAGTCCGGCCCTGAAAATGTTGTGACCCTGAAAGTCGTCGGCATCGGCGGCGCCGGCGGCAACGTCGTGAACAGGATGGTCGGCGCCGGCACCAGCGGCGTGGAGTTCATCGCCGTCAACACGGACAAGCAGGCCCTGGCCATGTCCACGGCGGACACCAAGATCCAGATCGGCGAAAAACTGACCCACGGGCAGGGCGCCGGCAGCGACCCCGAGGTGGGCGAGAAGGCCGCCGAGGAGAGCCGCAACGAGATAGCCAAGGCCCTGGAGGGCACGGATATGGTGTTCATCACCGCCGGTATGGGCGGCGGCACCGGCACCGGCGCGGGCCCTGTCGTGGCGGATATCGCCCGGGAGGCCGGCGTGCTCACCGTCGGCGTGGTCACAAAGCCCTTCGGCTTTGAGGGCAAGAAGCGCATGACCCAGGCCATGAACGGCATCGACTCCCTGCTGGGGAAGGTGGACAGCCTGCTGGTCATCCCCAACGACCGGCTCAAATACGCCACCGACCAGAAGGTCACCTTTGCCAACGCCTTTGAGATCGCCGACGAGGTCCTGCACGAGGCCGTGACCAGCATCTCCGGGCTCATCAAGAACACCGGGTTCATCAACCTGGACTTCGCGGACGTATGCACCATCATGCGCGGCGCGGGCTTTGCCCACATGGGCGTGGGTCACGCCGTCGGCAAGGGCAAGGCGGAGGACGCCGCCCAGATGGCCATTTCCAGCCCCCTGATGGAGACCTCCATCAACGGCGCTCACGGCGTGCTCATCAACATCACCGGCTCCGAGGACATGGGCCTGGACGATGTGGAGACGGCCGCCAATCTTGTCCAGTCCGCGGCCCATCCCGACGCCAACATCATCTTCGGCGCGTCCTTCGACAATTCCATGGACGACGAGATCCGTGTGATCGTCATCGCCACTGGCTTTGACGAGAGCACCCAGACCGCGAAAGCCGTCGCCACCAACGCCGCTTCCGCCGCCTCTCAGCCCGCCGCCGAGCAGCTTTTCACCAGCGCCGAGCAGTCCGCCGAGGCAAAACCCGCCGAACCGGCCAAGCCCGCCGCGGCAGAGGAAGAGGACCCCTTCGACAGCATCTTCCGTATCTTCAATTCCAAATAAGATCAGCTTGAAAAACGCCCTGTCTGTGTGGACAGGGCGTTTTTTGTCATGCAAATAGTTAAAAGTGCTATTATTTTTGTAAAGTGTGAAAGATTTTTTGCGTTTTGCCGGATAATGGCGTAATATGTACGCGAATATGGCATGATGCCGATCACAAAAAGAAAGAAGGAGAGACACATGGCGGCTAAATTTGAGATCAAGGCGGCGAAAAACGGCATCGCCTCCATCGGCCGCAGCGCGCCGGAAGCGCCCGTGGTGATCGCGGAATAAGCCGGAGGCCACCCGGCAACACTGACCCTGCCGCCTGACGCGGCAGGGTCATTTTATCGTCACATGTCCCGCTCCAGCTTTTTTGCCAGGGCCTCCAGCCGCCGGACGGCGGCGCTGTCCCCCTCCAAAGCCAGGGCGCTCTGGTCCGCCAAAGGGGCCAGATGGGCCTTGCCGTGTGCAAAACTCACGGTCAGCCCGTCGGAAAAATCCGCGCCGAACTCCGCCAGATGCTCGCCCATGGCCCGCATGAGCCTTGCCCTGTCCCGGCATGGCAGCACCCGCCTGGGGGGCTCCTGGCCGCCGGGCAGATGGTAAAGGCCGTTTAGCGCGTCCAGATTGCACTGGTAATAGGCCTGGGGCGTGCCGATGTCGCACCAGTAGCCGTCCATGACCCGCCCCCGCATGGGTACGCCCTGTTCCAGCAGCCTGGGGAACAGGTCCCTGGCGAAATCGTATGGCGTGTTTGGGGGGATATACGATAAAACGTCGGGGCTGAGGGCGTAGATGCCCGTGCTCACCTGGTCCGTCACCACCCGCTCCCAGGCGGGCTTTTCCAGAAACCCGGTGATGCGGCCGGCCTTGTCCGTGATGACCAAACCGTATGGCAGCGGCTCCGCCTGGGCCGCCAGGGCCACGGTGACGCCCTTGCTGTGCCCGGCCATTAGATCGGCCAGGTCAAAGTCACAGGCGCTGTCGCCGCTCATGACAAGAAATTTTTCGTTCCCGATGAAGTCCGCGCAGTTTAAAACAGCCCCCGCCGTTCCCAGGGGGGTGTGTTCCTCGCGGTATTCGATGCGCACGCCGTATCTGCTCCCGTCCCGAAAGTGGTCTCGGATGACCTGGGGCTGGTAGTGGAGCGTGAGACACAGCCTGTCGAAACCGTTTTCCCGCAGCAGCGCCACGGTCCGCTCCAAAAGCGGCGTGCCCAGAAGGGGCATCATGGGCTTGGGAAGCCCGGCGGATATGGCCCGCAGACGCGTACCCTCGCCGCCGGTGAGTATGACCGCTTTCATCCTTTCACCTCGGCCATAGTATGTGGACGGGACGGGGGAAAAATGTAATTGTAATATCATGCCATTTCTGCTATAATAACCGAGTATATTTAATTTGGAGCAGTAGGCCAATGAACAAGATCACGAAAAATCTGGGCGAGCCGGGGTCCCGGTTTTATATCCTGTGCCTGTTTATTTTCGCGGCGGTCACGGCGGTGTTCTTCCACGAGCCATATCTGGCCCTGGGGGAGGCCGTGGCGTCGCTGGCGCTGCTGTTCGTGAACATGTACCTGGCCCGCAAGCGGCAGAAGGAGCTTTTGGCCTATATCCAGTCCGTGACCTATGACTCCGAGGCGGCGCGGGACAACGCGATGATGAACTTCCCGCTGCCTATGGCGGCCTATTTCGTGGACTCGGGGCGGGTCGTGTGGGCCAACCAGGTGTTTTTCTCCATATGCGGGCGCAAATCCCCCAGCGTGGACGTGTCCATCCAAGAGCTTGTCCCTGCCTTTCAGGGCAAGTGGCTCATGGAGGGCAAGAGCCGCTGTCCCGGCCTCGTCGAGCTGGGCGGTCGGCGCTATCAGGTCCACGGTAATCTTGTCCAGGGCAAGAGCGGCGAGCGTATCAGCGGGACTATGGGCGTGACCTATTGGGTGGACGTGACGGATTACGACGACATCCGCCGGGAGTACGCCGCGTCAAGGCCCGTGGTGATGCTCATCATGATCGACAACTACGACGAGCTGATCCGAAACGTACCCGAGCGGGCCAGGGCCGACCTGCGCAACGAGCTGGAGGATATCTTCGTCCAGTGGATCGAGGGCACCGGCGGCTTTTTGCGCCGGTACGACAGGGACCGGTATATCTTCCTGTGCGAGCGGCGCCACTTTGACGGTCTGGCGGCGGAGAAATTCACCCTTCTTGACCAGGTACACAAGGTGGTGAACAATTCCGGCATCCACGCCACGGTGAGCCTTGGCGCGGGGCTGGACGGGGCCAGTTTGGAGGAGGACTTCAACTTCGCCTCCATGAGCGTGGAGATGGCTCTGAGCCGGGGCGGTGACCAGGCGGTGGTGCGCAACCGCATAAACTTTGAGTTCTACGGCGGCCGGGCTGCCGAGGTGGAGACAAGGACCAAGGTGAAAAGCCGTGTGGTGGCCAACGCCCTGCTGTCCTTTATCAAGGACGCCTCCACCACCTATGTCATGGGCCACCGGTTCGCGGACATGGACGCGGTGGGCGCGGCGGTGGGCATCTGCTGCATCGCCAGAAGCTGCGGCAAGCAGGCCCGGATCGTGCTGGGCGGCGGGCCCAACGCCTGCGGCGTGCTGCTGGAGGAGCTGAAAAAGCACAAGGAATACGAGGACGTGTTCATAACCCCCAAGGAGGCCATGCTGCAGGCCAACTCCCGGAGCCTTCTTGTGGTGGTGGACACCAACCGGCCCGAACAGGTGGAGGACAGCGCGCTGCTGCAATCCATCAGCCGCCTTGTCATCATCGACCACCACCGCCGTGCGGCCAGCTATATCGACAACGCGGCCCTGACCTTCCACGAGCCCTACGCCTCCTCCGCCTCGGAGCTGGTGACGGAGCTTTTGCAGGAGGTCGTGGACCCCGGCGGCATCAGCCGGGTGGAGGCGGAGGCGCTGCTGGCCGGTCTGGTCACGGACACCAAGAATTTCACCATGCGCACTGGCGAGCGCACCTTCGAGGCGGCGGCGTTTTTGCGCCGTATGGGCGCGGACACCATCGCCGTCAAGCGCATGCTCCAAAACGACATGCAGCACACCGTCATACGCTACGCCATTCTGGAGCGGGCCAAAATATACCGGAACAATATATGCCTTGCGGTCATGGACCGGGAGGTGGACCGGGTCGCGGCGGCCCAGGCGGCGGACGAGATGCTGAGCATCACGGAGGTAGAGGCGTCCGTGGTGCTGTTTCCCACCGCCGACGGGCAGGTCATTTTGTCCGCCCGGAGCATGGGCACGACGAACGTGCAGGTGATACTGGAAAAGCTGGGCGGCGGCGGAAACCAGTCCGCCGCGGGCGCGCAGTTGAAGGACGTCACCATCGCCGAGGCGGAAAAACGCCTGAAAGCGGCGATAGACGAGTATCTGGACGAGTAGGGGGACTGGCCCGTGAACGTGATCTGGTCCAGCCGCGTGCAGGGCGTCAGGACGCTGTATCTCAGCCGGAGGCTGCGGTTCCACGATCTGTTCCGGCAGCGGTATGCGCCGCTGTTCGCTCTGGACGGGGACAAGCCGCTGAAGATCCTGGAGGTGGGCTGCGGCCCCGGCGCTTTGGCCGGCGCGCTGCGCCGGTGGTATCCCAGGGCGGAGATCACGGCCCTGGATAGGGACAGCGCGTTCATCCGCTTCGCCAGGGAGCATGAGCCGGGGGTCCGTTTTCTGGAGGGGGACGCCGCGGCGCTGCCCTTTGCGGACGGCGCGTTCGACGTGACCATCTCCAACACGGTCAGCGAACACATCGAGCCCGGCGCGTTTTTTGGCGAGCAGCGGCGGGTGCTGCGTCCCGGCGGCGTGTGCCTGGTGCTGTCCTCCCGCAGGGGGATCGCCGTTCAGGCGGCGTGCCTGACGCCGGGGGAGGAGGAAAAGCGCTTCTGGGACAAGGCCGCCCAGTCGGACGATACCTTTGAAAAATACGCCGTGGGCAGGTACCACATGAGCGAGGCGGAGCTGCCCGCCGCCATGGAGCGGTATGGGTTCGCCGACGTGCGCACCGGCTATGCGGCGATCGGCCTGACGCCGGATGACCCGGCCTTTCCCCCGGCGCTGGCCAGGGAGATGATCGACGCGGAGCGGTACGGGGAGCTGGACGCCATCGCGTCCACGGCGTGGCTGGAGCGGGGAGACATCACGGACCGGGACAGACAGCGGATGGAGGCGCTTGCCAACGCCCGCTATGACGCCCGCCTGGGCCAGTATGACCGGGGCGAGAAGCAGTGGGATACCCAGGTGTCTGTCATCATGGTGGTGCGCGGCACAGCATAGAGCATAAGCATCCAGGCAAGGAGGATGAACATATGAAGGTCATATTGCAGCAGGACATCAAGGGCCAGGGGAAGAAGGGCCAGCTGAAGGAGGTCTCCGACGGCTATGGGCGCAACTATCTTCTGCCCAGGGGCCTGGCCATCGAGGCCACGGCGGACAATCTCAACGCCATGCGCCTGAAGGACAAGGCCCGCCAGGCCCAGATCGCCCGGGAGCGGGCCCAGGCCATGGAATACGCGGAAAAGCTGGGGGCCGTGGTGGTACACGTGAAGGCCAAGGCCGGCGCCGGCGGAAAATTATTCGGCGCCGTCACCTCCAGCCAGATCGCCGAGGCCCTGAACGCCCAGCACGGCATCGCCATCGAGAAAAACCAGATCGTGCAGACCGAGCCCATCAAGCAGTTCGGCACGTTCCAGGTCAAGTGCAAGCTGGGCTATGAGATCGCCGGCACGATCCACGTGATGGTGACAGAGGAGAAATAAGCCGCTATGGACGAGATCCTCGGCCGCAGGGTCCCCTATTCGGCGGAGGCCGAACAGGCGATCCTGGGCTCCATGCTCATCGACCCCGCCTGTATCCCTGACGTGGTGAACAACGTCCGGGGAGCGGAGTTTTATATCGACGTCAACCGGGACATCTTTGAGACCATGTTCGCCATGTTCGCCATGGGCTCCAGGATCGACCCGGTCACTGTGCTGGACGAGATGCGCACCAGAAAGTGCTGGCGGGATAATTCCCAACAGTACCTTCTTGAGCTGATGGACGTGACGCCCACGGCGGCGAACGTGCTGCAATACTGCGCCATCGTCCGGGACAGGGCGCTGCTGCGGGAGCTTGGCGCCGCCGCGTCGGAGATAAGCGAGCAGGTGTACCAGGAATCGGGCCAGGGCCGGGAAGTGCTGGAGCTGGCGGAGCGTAAAGTTTACGCTCTGCGCAAGGAGAGCGCCACCGGCGGGCTGGTGCCCATGACCCAGGTGCTTCAGGACGTGTTGAGTCAGGTGTCCCAGGCGGCGGCGGGCGGCAGCCAGCTTCCCGGCATCTCCACGGGCCTTGCCGACATCGACGAGTGTTTGCAGGGCCTGGGGCAGGGGGACTTCGTGCTGATCGCCTCCCGGCCCGGCATGGGCAAGACAAGTATCGCCCTGAACATCGCCGTGAACGCCGCGAAAAGCTCCGGTAAGACCGTGGCCATCTTTTCCCTGGAAATGAGCCGCCAGCAGCTGGTGCAGCGCATGCTCTCCTCGGAGAGCCATATCGACCTTTACCAGATCAACCAGGGACGGCTGAACGCCGAGGAATGGACCCGTCTGGCCGAGGCCGCCGGGGCCCTGTCCAAGATCGACATCCGCATGGACGACAACCCCACCATGACCGTGGCGGATATGGCCGCCCAGTGCCGCCGGGTGGAAAACCTGGGGCTTGTGGTGGTGGACTATTTGCAGCTGATGCAGAGCGCGGGAAGCGGCAATTCCTGGGCCAACGAGAGCCGCACCCAGGCCGTCAGCGACATCAGCCGCATGATGAAGGTCACGGCCAAGGAGCTGGGCGTGCCCCTGGTCTGCATGAGCCAGCTGAGCCGCGCCAACGAGGCGCGGCAGAACAAGCGGCCCATGCTCTCCGATTTGCGGGAGTCCGGCTCCATCGAGCAGGACGCGGACGCGGTCATCGGCCTTTACCGGGAGGGGTATTACGACCGGGAGTGCGAGGACCCCAACTCCGCCGAGGCCATCATCCTCAAAAACCGGCACGGCCGGGTGGGCACGGTGTATCTGCGTTGGATACCGGAGTACACTACCTACGTGAACGATTCCAACCGTCAGGACGATGCATACTGATCTTCTGCCCAGGGACGGCCTTATCCTGTGCGCTGTGTCCGGCGGGGCGGATTCCATGTACCTGCTGTGTCGGCTTCGGGAGCTGGGCTACGCCGTGGCGGCGGGGCATTATAACCACGGCCTTCGCGGCGCGGATGCTGACCGGGACGAGACATTTGTGCGGGATTTTTGCGCAGAGCGGGACATTTTGTGCGTTACGGAAAAGGGCGACGTGGCCGCGTACGCCGCCCAGGCGCATATGGGCCTGGAACAGGCAGGGCGGGAGCTCCGGTACGCCTTTTTGGAGCGGACGGCTGACGCGCTGGGCGCGGCCGTGATCGCCACGGCCCACACCGCCAACGACAACGCCGAGACGGTGCTTCTGCACCTGGCCCGGGGCGCGGGCCTTAAAGGCCTGGGGGGCATCACGCCTGTCCGGGGCCGCATCGTCCGGCCCATGCTGGACGTGACCCGCCGTGAGGTCGAGGCGTATTTGAAGGAAAAGAACATCCCCCACGTGGAGGACGGGTCCAACCGGGAGGACGAATACGCCCGCAACCGGGTCCGCCACGGGGCGGTGCCGGCCCTGGAAACGGTGGACCCGGCGTTCGTGTCCGCGGTGGGCAGGACGACCCGGCTGCTGCGCCAGGACGAGGCGTTTCTGGAAAGGCTGGCCCGGGACTTTCTCGCGGCCAACGCGGATGAAAGCTCCGTGGACGCCAGGGCTTTGTCGGACGCGCCCTGGCCGGTGGCGTCAAGGGCGGTGCGGCTTTTGGCGGGCCGGGAGCTCTCCATGGGCCATGTACAGGCCGTGCTGAAGGCGGCCAGAGACGGCGGCGCGGCGGACGTGCCGGGACTGCGGGCGGCCTGTTACAACGGCCGTCTGGTGTTCGGCGCTGAGGACGGGCCAGGGCTTCCCGAACGGGTCCTGGCCGTACCGGGCGTGACCCATATCCCCGAGGCGGGCCTGCAGGTGTGTGTGACGCAATTCACAGACTGGCCCGAAGATGTTCACAAATCGTACAACATTTTTTTCTTTCAATGTGAGAATATATGTGGTAGTATTACTGTCGCCGGCCGTCGGCCGGGGGACAGGTTCCGCCCGGCGGGCCGGGGCTGCACGAAAACCCTCAAGCAGCTTTTTCAGGAAGCGGGCATACCGCCCTGGGAGCGGAACGCGGTGCCTGTGCTGCGGGACGAGCAGGGGATCCTGGGCGTGTGTGGTCTGGGGGCGGACGAGAGGGTCTGCGCCAGGCCGGGAGACAAAAAATTGTTGCGGATACAATTCCGGCCAATGCCGGGTGAGTGAGGATAAAGACTTATGCACAACGACATCGAGCGCTATATCGCCACCGAGGAAGAGCTGAAAAGCATCGTGGCCCGTCTGGGGCGGCAGATCTCCGCGGATTACAAGGGCAAGAATCCACTGTTCGTGGGCGTGCTGCGGGGCTGCTTCATCTTTATGGCGGACCTGGTGCGCGCCTGTGACATCCCCTGCACCATAGACTTCATGGTGGTGTCCAGCTACGGCAAGGGCACCACGTCCACCGGCGCGGTGAAGATCATCAAGGACCTGACGGAGAACATCGAGGGCCGGGACGTGATCATCGTGGAGGATATACTGGACAGCGGCAATACCCTCAGCTATCTCAAAAACTATATGATGGCCCGCAAGCCCAGCTCCATCCGCATCGTGACGCTTCTGGACAAGCCGGACCGCCGCGTGGCGCCCATCAAGGCGGACTACGCGGGCTTCACCATCCCGGACGCGTTCGTGGTGGGGTACGGCCTGGATTTCGACGAAAAATACCGCAATCTCCCCTATATCGGCCTTTTGAAGCCGGAAGTTTATTCATGAGGTAAGCACATGGACAATATGCCTGGCAGCAACAATAACAACAATTCCGGACCGGGACCCGGCGGACCCGGACCGGGGGGACAGCGACCGGACGGCGGCGGTCAGCGTCCCGGCGGGCAGCGCCCCGGCGGACCGAACCGGCGCGCCAGGGACATCGGCTTTTACGCCCTGATCCTGGTGATCCTGCTGGCCACGGTGTTCTCCCTGACCGGCAACAGCAAAACCACGGACGTGACCTATTCGGAGATCCTCGACCTGTTTGAGGCCAAACAGGTGGAGTCCTTCGTCATATCCGGCAACGAGCTCTATCTCTATCTGCGTACACCCTACAAGGGCCAGACGGAGATCGGGCGCAACCTGCGGGATGTGGACCTTTTCTATCAGGACCTGGGGGACCTCATCCGGGAGCAGAAGGACGCCGGTATCCTGACGGAGTATGACGACAACGAGGGGTTCGTGGCTCCCTGGTGGCTGAGCTTTTTGCCCTATCTGATCGTGATGGGCGTGCTCGGCGTGCTGTGGTACGTGATGATGAACCGGGCCACCGGCGGCGGCGCCGGCGGCGTGGCCAAGTTCTCCAAGGCCCGGACCAAGGTGGCCCAGGAGGGCCAGACGAAAAAGACCTTCAAGGACGTAGCCGGGTGCGACGAGGAAAAAGAGGAGCTGCAGGAGATCGTGGAGTTTCTCAAAAATCCCGCCGCCTACACGGCCATGGGCGCACGCATCCCCAAGGGCGTGCTGCTGGTGGGCCCTCCGGGCACCGGCAAGACTTTGATGGCCAAGGCCGTGGCGGGGGAGGCCGGGGTGCAGTTTTTGTCCATCTCCGGCTCCGACTTCGTGGAGCTGTACGTGGGCGTTGGCGCAAGCCGGGTGAGAGACCTCTTTGACCAGGCCAAGAAAGTGGCGCCCGCCATCATCTTCATCGACGAGATCGACGCCGTGGGCCGTCAGCGCGGCTCCGGCCTTGGCGGCGGCCACGACGAGCGCGAGCAGACCTTGAACCAGCTTCTTGTGGAGATGGACGGCTTTACCAACAACGAGGGCGTCATCGTCATGGCGGCCACCAACCGGGCCGACATCCTGGACAACGCCCTGCTCCGGCCCGGCCGGTTCGACCGGCAGGTCTATATCGGCCTGCCCGACGTGAAGGGCCGTGAAGAAATCTTGAAGGTCCACGCCAAGGATAAGCCCCTGGGGGACGACGTGAACCTCAACTCCATCGCCCGGGGCACCGCCGGATTCTCCGGCGCGGACCTGGAAAACCTGCTCAATGAGGCGGCCCTGCTGGCCGTGCGGCGGCATCGGCGGTTCATCGTCAACGACGACATCGACGAGGCCATCTTGAAGGTGGCCATGGGCCCGGAGAAAAAGAGCCGGGTCATCACCGAGAAGGAGCGGCGGCTCACCGCCTACCACGAGTCCGGCCACGCCATCGCGGCCAAGTACCTGCCCCATGTGGACCCGGTACACTATATCACCATCATCCCCCGGGGTCAGGCAGGCGGCTTCACCCTCATGCGTCCCAGCGAGGACAAATCCTTCCGGGCCAAGAGCGATATGTTCGAGCAGATCGTGATGGCCCTGGGCGGGCGCACGGCGGAAAGGCTCTTCCTGGACGATATCTCCACCGGCGCGTCCGGGGATATCCAGCAGGCCAGCAAGATCGCCCGCGCCATGGTCATGCAGTTCGGCATGTCGGACCGGCTGGGCCCCATCAGCTTTGACGATTCGGGCCACAGCCTGTTCATCGGCCGGGACTTCGGCACCACCAAGAGCTATTCCGAGGAGACCGCCGGCATCATCGACGAGGAGGTCAAGCGCATCTTCGACGAGGCCAGCGCCATGTGCGAAAAAATACTCACCGAGCACCGGGAGCAGCTGATCGCCGTGGCGGAGTACCTGCTGACCCACGAGTCCATGGACGGGGCGGACTTCGACTACTTCTGCGACCACGGCCAGCTGCCCCCTAAGCAGCCCCAGGGCGTGTCGCCCAAGCAGCCGGAGGAACCGGCCCAGCCGGTCCAGCCGGAGACGCCTGAGGCAGCGCCCGCACAGCCGGACGCGCCGCCGGAGACGCCGACGAGCGAGGAACCGCAATGAAAATCCAGCTTGTCTCAAAGAAAGAGAAAATCTTAGTCAAGCAAGGGGGAGCTCGAGGGGGCGGGAGCCCCGCCTCGAATGGGATAAACAAAACGCAAGCCGGGCCGTATGTCCCGGCTTGCTGACTGAGAGAGGAAGAAAAAATGAAACTTGGCATTTTGGGCCTGCCCAACGTGGGCAAGAGCACGCTTTTCAACGCACTGACCAACGCCGGGGCGGAATCGGCAAACTACCCCTTCTGCACCATCGACCCCAACGTGGGCGTGGTGGCGGTGCCGGACGAGCGGCTGGACTTTTTGGCGGAGATGTACCACCCCAAGAAGTTCACCCCGGCCACCATCGAGTTCGTGGACATCGCGGGCCTGGTGAAGGGCGCCAGCAAGGGCGAGGGCCTGGGCAACAAGTTTTTGGGCAACATCCGGGGCACCGACGCGCTTATTCACGTGGTGCGCTGCTTTGACGACGCCAACATCATCCGCCACGAGTGCTCCACCGACCCCAGGGGCGACATTGAGACCATCGACCTGGAACTCATTATGGCGGACCTGGAAATGGTCCAGCGGCGGCTGGAAAAGGCCCAGAAGTACGTAAAGTCCGGCGATAAGAAATACGCCAAAGAGGCCGATTTAATGGCCCGGCTGGCCGACTGGCTGGACAGCGGCAAGTCCGCCCGGAGCTTTCCCTGCGAGGGGGACGAGGCGGAGATGGTGGCCCAGTCCGATTTGCTCAGCCTCAAACCCGTCATTTACGCCGCCAACATGGACGAGGACGGCTTCGCCCAGGCGGAACAAAGCGCGTATTATAAGCAGGTCAAGGCCATCGCCGACGCGGAGGGCAGCATGGTCCTGCCGGTCTGCGCCCGGTTCGAGCAGGACATCGCCGAGCTGGAGGACCCGGCCGACCGGGAGATGTTCATGGAGGAGCTGGGCATCCGGGAATCGGGCCTGGAACGGCTCATCAAGTGCTCCTATGAGCTGCTGGGGCTGATCTCTTTCCTGACCTGCGGGCCGGACGAGTGCCGTGCCTGGACCATCACAAAGGGCACCAAGGCCCCCCAGGCCGCGGGCAAGATACACACCGACTTTGAGCGGGGCTTCATCCGGGCCAACATCATCGCCTTCGACGATCTGAAGGCCTGCGGCAGCGAGGCCGCCGCCCGGGA
>CANQJZ010000025.1 GCA_947624385.1 uncultured Oscillospiraceae bacterium | reverse complement strand
GCCCCAGAAAATGCCTCAAATGGAAAACCCCCGCTGAAGTCTTTGGTGTTGCACTTGCTTGACAATCTGCCCTGTCGAGCGAAGCGAGGCGGTGGGGTTGTTGCCGGACTTAGAGTATGGTAACAATCCCCCCTGCCCGCCGATGGCGGGCACCCCCCTTTCACAAGGGGGCGTTCAATAAGGAAGAGATTTAAATATCTCTCCCTCAGTCAGCGCAAAGCGCTGACAGCCCCATGGGGTCCCCAAAAGGCACGCTTGCCTTTTGGGGAGATGAGACACCGCGGGCTATTCGGGGTTTGCCGCTTGCGGCAAATCACGACCTAGCCCAGCGAGCGGCGACGACAGAGGGGGCCATTTTATAAGGAAGAATCATTAAGCGGATCGGAGAACAAGGAGGACGATCGTTCCATGAGAATTGCTGCGTATCAATTTGCGGTATCTGGAAATATCAGCGAAAATTACAATGATATCGTAAAAGCAATATATCTTGCCAAAAACGAGGATGTTCATTTGATCATATTCCCCGAGTGTGCGTTGACCGGGTATCCTCCGAGGAATATACCTGATTCGTCAAGCGTTGATTTTGACCTTGTCCAAACCATGTGCGGAAAACTTCGATCAATGGCCGACGAAAATGATATTTCCTTTATTATTGGAACTATATTCAAAGAAAATGAAATATACAACAGGGCAATGCTGTTTCGGCCTGATAGTCCGATCGCGTTCTATGACAAGCGCGCCTTGTGGGGATGGGATAAGGATAATTTCGCAAAAGGCAGTCGCGATGGGATATTTGAAATGGAAGGGATAAGGTTCGGAATAAGAATTTGCTTTGAAGTAAGATTTCCGGAATTTTTTCGAGAACTATACAGACGAAATACGGATATCGATCTGGTCCTGTTTCATGATGTAGCGGATATAGATGATAAAGAACGATACGATCTGATCAAAGGGCACTTACAGACCCGGGCGGTTGAAAATGTTACTACCACCATTTCGGTAAATGCTGTTTCACCATTTCAAACGGCCCCGACAATGGTCGTCGGAAAATCGGGCCAGTGCATAAAAGAGTGCGTTAGAAATAAACCGGAACTTCTGATTTATGATTTTGAAAAGACAGAGAATGATCTCGGCGAAAAGGGAAGAGCATCCATATCGGATGAATTGTTATTTATCTGAAAAATGTGGGCGCATCCTGCAGGGTGTCCGGCCCTGCGCGATCCACAGCGGGAGAAAACGGGAGGCGCTGCCGCGGTAATATGAAAGTCACGGAATTTGGAACAAAAAACGAAGAGGTCATCGTGCTGCTGCACGGCGGCGGTCTGTCCTGGTGGAATTATACGGACGAGATCGAACGGCTCAGAAGCCGGTTCCATATCGTGATCCCCGCTTTGGACGGTCACGCCGGGAGCGACGCGGACTTTACTTCCATCGAGGATAATGCCGCCCGTATCATCCGGCACATAGACGAAAGATTTGAGGGGCATGTTCTCATGATCGGCGGACTGTCCCTGGGCGGCCAGATATTGTTGGAGATGCTCTCGCTGCGAAAGGATATTTGCAAATTCGCGTTGATCGAAAGCGCGCTTGCCCTCCCTGTGCCGATGACCCACAGGCTGATAAAACCGGTCATGAGGCTCAGCTATGGGGCGATACAGAAAAAGTGGTTTTCAAAGCTGCAAATGCGGAGCTTGAAAATACGAGGCGACCTGTTTGAAAATTATTACCGGGACACCTGCGCGATCACCCGCGAGAATTACATCTCGTTCATGCAGAGCAATGCAGCGTATCGCGCAAAACCGGGCCTGTCCCTGTGCGAGGCAAAAGCGCTGATCGTTGTCGGCGGCAAAGAGCGGCCCGTCATGAAAAGATCCGCGAAACTGGTTCATGATCTGCTCCCAAACAGCGAGCTGATCACGATCAGGGGCTATCATCACGGGGATTTGAGTATGAACCATGCGGACGAATATGTGAAATATATGACGGCCTTGATGCAATAGTTTCCCGGTGGCGGGCTGTGGCGACAGCATATGGGAAGCCCCCTGTGTAAGGGGAGGTGCCGAGCGAAGCGAGGCGGTGGGGTTGTTGCCGGACTTAGAGTATGGTAACAATCCCCCCGAGCCGCCAATCGGCGGCCCACCCCCCTTTAACAAGGGGGGCTTTAGGGTGGGAGATGCACCCGGGTCCCCTTTACACAAAGGGGGCTTTCGATAAGGAAAGCCCGCCGCGGATGCGGCGAGCGGTTTTATTCTGTTGTCACAGCCAGGGGAGCCAGCCCTGCACGGTCTGCCAGAGGGTGTGCAGGTCATTTTGCAGGATGTCCCAATTGAGGGCCAGGCGCTCGCCGTACTGCGCAAGCTGCCCGTGGGCCTGAAGGGCCGATGGGGAGCTGCCCGTGAAAAACGCCACGCCGATGGCCGCCACGCCAAGCAAAAAGCAGATCATGGCTACGCCGCTGACGATATGCCACAGCTTACGCATCATAGCCCACCTTCTTTCCCAGAGTCAGCCGGCCAAAGGCCCGACACCCGCGCACATACAGGGAGACGATGCCCACGTCCAGCCGCAGACCGCACCACAGCGCCAGCAGCGCCACGCTCAGAACGAGAAAGGCCAGCCCGAACAGCATCATGGCGTCGGCGATGTATCCCGTACACCAAAGCCCGCCAATGGCGGCGATGTACGCGCCCAGCAGCAGCGCCAGACCCGGCAGCAGCAGCACCGGCAGCAGCGCCAGACATATGAGCGCCAGCGGCACGCCCAGCGCGGCCTCGCCCAGCACGAGCAGCGGTATCCCCGCCCACAGGGGCATGACCCGCTCCACGGCGGACGGCCCGGGCTCGGCGTCCGCCTCCGGGTCCTCCGGCGCGTCCAGGGGCATGGAGACGAACCGGGGCCCGTCGTCCTCCATCGGCTCCGGCTCTTCCGTTTCGGTCTCGTCCTCGACGGTGGGGGCAAACCCGGCCAGGTCGTCCATTACCAGCGGCGGCACGTCCAGGTCCGGCAGGTCCGGCGTCCCGGCGTCGTCCCCGGCCGCCTCCGGCGGGGTCGGCTGCACGTCCAGGGGGCTCAGGTCCAGGCTGCCCGGCGCGTAGGTCCGGCTCAGCCGGATGGACACACGGGTGGGCGAGCCGATGGCGGCGACGAGATCGTCCGTCCCGTCCGGGCCGGCCTGGTCGAAAAGCTCGGCGCAGCGCGCCACGGTCCTGTCCCGGTCGGCGGCGGTCATGAACACCAGCAGCCGCCGCAGCTCGGCAAGATATTGGGGTTTGTTCAAGAGATCAACTCCTTATGTGCCATACACATAGACATAAGTATACCATGTCGCACGGTTTCGCGCAAGCGAGAGCGCGACCGGTATCTTTTGTATAACAGCGCGCAGCGTCTGTTATAGCATGTCGGGCGTGTTTGCGCAAGGTCATACACAAAAGCCCCCCTTGTATAAAGGGGGGTGGGCCGAAGGGTTGGGGGGATTGTTACCAAGCTTCAAGTCTGGTAACAACCCCTCCGAGCGCCGCAGGCGGCGCCACCTCCCCTTGCACAGGGGAGACTTTAAAATGGTTCTCATACCCCCGCGAAGCGGAACACCGCGCCGGCGAGGGCGCCGATCAGGATGAGGAACACCGGGTGGAGCTTTTTAAATGCCTTGCTCACGGCGAAGATCACGGCCGCCAGGGCGATGGCCTTCCAGTTGAACACGGTCCAGAACTTGTCCCAGCCGGTCCAGGCGGATGTGTTCAGCAGCGAGCCGACGGCCACGGTCAGGCCCGCCGCGGCGATCAGGCCCGTGGAGGCGGGGCGGATGCCGTAGAACGCGCCGTTGACGTACTTGTTGTCCCGGAAGGCCCGCAGGGCCGCGGCGATCAGCAGGATGACGATGATGCTGGGGGTGACGATGCCGACCAGCGCGCACACGCTGCCCAGCACGCCGGCGCTGGTGTAGCCGGTGTACACGGCCATATTGATGCCGATGGGACCGGGCGTGGACTCGCTGACGGCCAGCATGTCCGCCACCTGGTGGGCGGTGAACCAGCCGGTGCGCGCACCCATGTCGTAGAGAAAGGGCAGCGTGGCCAGTCCGCCGCCCACGGCGAACAGACCGGTCTTGAAAAACTCCCAGAAAAGCTGTAAGCAGATCATTTTTTCAGCGCCTCCCCGCCGACCTTGACCGCGATGCCCAGCGCCCCGGCCAGCAGCACGAACAGCACCGGGGACAGGTCCAAAAACCAGGCCGCCACGGCCACCGCCGCGAACACGCAGGCCGTGAGCTTATCCACCACGGAGCTCTTCAAAAGCTTTATCACCGCGTTCAAAATGAGCACGGTCACCGCCACACGGATGCCGGCGAAGGCGTTTTGTACCACGGCGTAGTCCGCGAAATTTTGCAGCAGCGCCGCGATCAGGCCAATGATGAGAAAGCTGGGGGCCACCAGGCCGTAGGTGGCGACGATGCCGCCGGGTACGCCCTTTTGCTTGAAGCCGATGAACGTGGCCGTGTTCACGGCGATGATGCCGGGGGTACACTGGCCGATGGCGAAATAGTCCGTAAGCTCCCCGTCCGTACACCAGCCCTTGCCGTCCACCACCTCGCGCTGTAAGATGGGCAGCATGGCGTACCCGCCGCCGAAGGTGATGGCGCCGATGCGGAAAAAGGTGCAAAAAAGCTCCCAGTATATCTTCATATTTGCACCTCCAAAGGCTTGCACACGTCGCACCAGCCGGCTGGTTTGGCAAGCTTCTCCAGCTCGGCGCAGGAAAGGGCCACGCCGCTGTGGGCACTGCCGGCGGCGGGGTAAACGGTATCGTGGTCCCTGAGGCTCACGTCCAGCCACACCTGGGCCCGGTCCGGCACCAGGAAGGGACACACGCCCCCGGCCGCGTTGCCGGTGAAGGCCTCCGTGTCCTCCGGGGAAAGCATGCGGGCCTTGCAGCCGAACTGGTCCTTGAATTTCCGGTTGTCCACCCGCCGGGTCCCGGCGGCGACCACAAGCACGGCCCCGTCGCCGTGATAAAACCCCAGCGTCTTGGCGATCTGGTCCGGGTCCACACCCAGAGCCTGGGCCGCCAGGTCCACCGTGGCGGTGGACTGTGGAAACTCATGCAGCCGGTCCAGCAGGCCGTTTTCCGCCAGATACGCCCTTACTTTTTCGATGGTCATGGATGCCTCCTTGAAAAACGGAAATAATCTGCTACAATAATACCATGGAAACGATGAAAAAGAAAGTCGCCGTCATCGGCGCGTTGAACGTGGACGTGGGCGGCCGGGCGGACCGGCCGTTGACCCGGGGGGATTCTATACCCGGCACTGTGCGCACCGCTTTGGGGGGCGTGGGGTGGAATATCGCCCGGTGCTGCGCCCTGCTGGGGGCGGACGCCGCGTTCTTCTCCCTGCTGGGCCTTGATGAGCACGAGGCCGCCATCCGGGCGGACGCCGAGCGCTTCGGCGTGGACCTGGCAAACTGCCGGTGGACCCAGCGGGGCAACAACCGGTATCTGTACATATGCGACCAGCGGGGGGACGTGGCCGCCGCGGTGAACGACATGGCCCTGTGCGAGCGCATGACGCCGGACCTGGCAGAGGGTTGGCTCCCCGCCCTGGCCGGGGCTGACGCGGTGGTGCTGGACGCCAACCTGCCGGAGGATACCCTGGCCTTTCTGGGCCAGCGTATCACGGCGCCGCTGGCGGCCGACTGCGTGTCGGCGGCCAAGTGCGTGCGTCTCCGGCCCGTTTTATCCCGGCTGCATACGCTGAAGGCCAATCGGACCGAGGCCGCGGCCCTGACGGGGCTGGAAAGGCCGCTGGACCAGGCCAGGGCGCTGCTGGACGCCGGGGTGCAGCGGGTGGTGATCTCCCTGGGGCCGGACGGGGTGCTGTGCGGCCAGGGGAAGGCGCTGTTCCGGCAAAACGCCGCCAACGTCCGGGTAACGGACGCCACCGGCGCGGGGGACAGCCTGACGGCGGCGCTGGCCGTGGGGCTGGCAAAGGACCTGTCCCTGGAAGCGTGTACCCGGCTGGGCGTGGCCGCCGCCGGCGTCACCATATCGCACGCGGGAGCCGTGACCGAGGCGTTGAAAGAGTTGGTGAAATAGCCTCGCAGAGTTTGCGCCCGCAGGCGCATACCATATGAAGGCCCCCTTTCACAAGGGGGCCATTTTATAAGGAAAATTCATGCTCCCTCGACAGAAATGGCCGATCGTGTTGTTCCGGGCAGGGCCTCCGTCTGCTATGATGCAGGTACAAAATTCAAACGGAGGTCATACACCATGAACACAGACAAAATTTATGCCGAGGCCATCGTAAACGAGTACTCCAAAAAGAGCGCGTCCAAGGTGGTCGCGCTGCGTAAGCTGGACCGGGCGGCAAAAATGCCCGCGCAGATCTTCACGTATACCTTCGGCGTCGTATGCTCGCTGGTTGCAGGGACAGGCATGTGCCTCGCCATGGGCGTCATCGGCGGGGGAACGGCCGGATTTATGGCCCTGGGCATCGGCGTCGGCATCCTCGGCTTCGCCGGGATGGGGGCGAATTATCCGCTCTATAAGCGTATCCTGCAAAAGCGCAAGGAGGCATACGCCGGCGACATCATGCGTCTGGCCACAGAGATCGCGGGCGGCGAGGACTGACAAAAAATCGGCGGAGAAAGGCGGCGGAACGGTTGAACAGGACGGAGAGCAGGTATTTCAGCACGGCGGCCCGGATGGACGAGGCGCTCATCGAGTGCCTGACGAAAAAGGACTTCCCGTATATCACCGTGAAGGAGATATGCGAAAAGGCCGGGGTCAACCGTTCCACCTTCTATCTGCACTATGAGACGATCGACGATCTGCTGCGCGAGTGCGTGGAGTACACGAACAACAAGTGCTTCCAGCGGTATTCCGCCGAGCTTGCCGACACAGAGAGGCTTTTGGCGTCGGAACGGCTGGAGGACCTGGTCTTCATGTCCCCTGCCTATTTAAAACCATATTTGGAATTTGTCAGGGAGAACAAGCGGCTGTATCAGGTCGTGCTGCAGCACCAGAGCGTTTTTCGCACGCAGAACACGTTTCAGCGGCTCTTTGACCGGGTGTTCTCCCCGGCGCTGGACCGGTTTCGCGTCCCGGCGGAGGTCAGGGCCTATATCGTCCATTTTTATCTGGGCGGCATCACGTCCGTCGTTTGGGAATGGCTGGATAAGGACTGTTCCGACCCGGTGGAGACGATCGTTGAGATCTGTATGCGCTGCATCTCGCCGGGAGGCAAAGAGGCGGGCGAGGCGGCAAATGGATAAAAGAGCGCGGCTGCGTGCAGCGGCGAAAACGCTCCGCAGCGACAGGCAAAAGCGCGGGGAGGCTGTTTTATACGGCAGCCTCGCTGTCAACCTGGCATATGCACTTTTGCAGGGGATAAACGGCGTGGCCGTCCGTTCGATATGGGCGGGAACGCTGGCGTTTTATTATCTGACGCTCAGCGCCATCCGCTTTTCGCTGCTGCTTGGGCACAAAAAACTGCGCGCCTGGCAAAAATGGAAAAGGTACAGAAACAGCGCGTGCATCATGCTGGTCCTGAATTTTGCCCTGCTGGGCATTCACTTTGTCACGGTGTATATGGGGCATGTCATCGCCTATCCCGGATATATGATCTACGCGATGGCGGCTTACACCTTTTATGCGGCCATCGCGGCCATACGAAATGTGATCGTGTACCGAAAGTACAACGACCCCATCCTGTCCGCAGGCAAAGCGCTGGCCCTTGCCGCCGCCGGCGTCACCATATCGCATCCCGGCGCCGTGACCGAGGCGTTGAAAAATTTGGTGAAATAGCCTCGCAGAGTTTGCGCCCGCAGGCGCAAATAAAGTTGGATATGATTTCCGGGGGCATGTACCTCGGAAATCATTCTTCTCAGCCCGCAAACGTGAACGCCCCTGGGGTCCCCACGCGGCACGCTTGTCGCGTGGGGAGAGGAGACGCCGCGGGCTATCCGTGATTTGCCGCTTGCGGCGAATCACGGCCTAGCCCAGCGAGCGACGACGAGCGCTGCAGCGGGCTGCATCTCTCTCGTGAAAATGCTTGCATTTTCACGACATAACAAGAAAAAGAGGACCGCGAACGGTCCTCTTTTTCTTGTTATAAAAGCCACACCCCTGTGCGCACTGAGGATGGAAAGGAGTTTCCTGTATGAGAAAGCATCAAGAGGAGAAAGGGGAGTTACACAAATGGCCCATTACAGGGGCGTGGCCGGCGGCTGGTTCAGGGAGCCTCAACGGAATGCTCCGGCTCCTATCTGTATCTAAACACATTTTTGACAATTCGTCAAGCTATTTTTTGCAAATTTTTGGAAATTTTTTCGGAACGGTCCTTTGTCCGCCTCATGCGGTCACTTGTCCTTGACGAACACGCACACGGCCATCTTCACGAACGCCTCCCCCAGGCCGGGGCATCTGGCCAGCGGCGCGAGATATGGCCGCAGGGGGACCTCCCGGTAATACTCCGCCGCCAGGGGCGCGGCATCCCGGAGGGCCCGGAAGCGCCGGAGGGTCATTTTGTTCACGTAGGAAAAATATTCCCGGCCCTTTTCGTCCCGGCTGACGCGAAATTGAATACGCTCCCGGCCGTCCGGCAGGTCCCGGCACAGCCGCTCGTAGACCGAGATGAGGGTCCTTTCCGAGAAGAAGACCTGCACCCAGGGCACGCCGATCCGGTCGGACAGGTGGGCGCCGTAGGGGTGGTAATAGGGCGGGAAATTGACGAACAGCCGCCCGCCGGGGCGCAGCAGCCGTGCGCATTCGGCCAGCACCCCCGCCGGGTCCGATACGTGCTCCATGGCGTCGTTCATGACGATTGTGTCAAAGCTCTCGTCGGGCAGGCCGGTGTTTGCCGCGTCACGACACAAAAAGGTGAATCGGTCGGCCAGGTCCAGCTGCTCCGCCAGGGCGGCAGCCTGGGGGCCGTACTTTTCCAGCACGTCCAGCCCCGTCACGTGTTTTGCGCCCAGGGAGGCGTAATAGAGGCTCTTGCCCCCCGCGCCGCAGCCTATGTCGCAGACCTGTTTGTCCCGGAACATATCGTCCAGCGTGTACCGGTCCAGGAAGGATCGCACCGTGTCCCGGCCCTTTTCGTACTGCCATTGGGCGTAGGTTTTTTGCCCGTCGTTTTGCAGGTTGAACGGGTGTACCGGCAGCGGGAACAGCCGGTTCAGGGCCAGCAAAAGCCGCTCCGCCGCCCTCATGGGGCCGTCTCCCGGTCCAGGGCCGCCAGGACCGCCGCCTCGATGGCCTCCGGCGGACCGTTTGTAACGGCTCCGGCCGCGTCCATGTGCCCGCCGCCGCCGATGGCCTGTAGGATATGCCCCGCGTGGACGGACCCGTCGGTGCGCAGAGACACCTTCCACCGCCCGTCGGGCAATTGGCGCAGCAGCAGCCCTGTCCGGGTCCCCTCCGGGACCACGGTCAGAAGCGACAGCTTGTCCATGTCGTCCTCCGTGGCGCCGCAGGCGGCCACCGCGTCCAGGGGCAGCGTCATGACGCAAAGGCCCGGACGGGGGAAGCGCATGTCGCCGTACAGCGTGGATTCCAGCCGGAGTCTGGCGGGCGATCTGGTCTCAAAAAGGGTACGGGTCAGTCCCGCCGCGTCAAAGCCCGTTTGGCGCAGCGCGCCGGCGATGGTCAGCGTCCGGGCGGTGGTGCCAGGGGTGCGGAAACAGTTGGTGTCCGTGGCCAGGGACACGTAAAGGGCCTCGGCGATCGCCGGGGAAATGGCCGCGTCCAATTCACAAAGCAGCAGGTACACCAGCTCCCCCGTGGCGGCGCTGTCCGGTTCCAGGTAAGTATACCTGGCGTAGCCGCTGTTGGTGCCGTGGTGGTCCACGGCCAGGTCGGTTTTATCCGCCAGTGCTTCCAGACCGGGTGGGAACTGGCCCGGTCCCGGCGTGTCCACCGCGGCGATGAAGCCGGGGACGAAGCCCGCCGGGGCGAACCAGGGCGTCATGTATTTTTCATAGCGCTTCATGTTGGGCGGGTCCGGGGCGATGTACGCCCGCTTGCCCAGTGCCCGCAGACCCAGGCACAGGGCGCAGGCGCTGCCGGCGGCGTCCCCGTCCGGCCGGATATGGGGCACGACGAGGATGTCGTTCGCGGCGGAGAGAAGCGCCGCGGCATGGGATAGGTCGATAAGCTGCATGTGGGTCCTCCTTATTGCAGGCCCAGGCCCGCGATATAGAGCGCCAGCGCCAGGACCGCCAGGCCCGCCCAGCTGATAGTCCTTCCCATGATCTCCCAGTCGGAGGGCTCCGCCCGGTCCGCGCCGCGGATACGGAAGGACATCTGCCAGCGGAAAAGCTCGTCGGCAAACAGCATGAAGAGCCCGTTGCCGACGCAAATCAACAGGCCGACGAACAGTGCCAGCCAGTGGCCCTTGTGGGTCAGCCTGGGGCCGGCCATCAGGTCCAGGATGTGGACGGCGGAGGGCTCCATTGGGTCGATGACGTTCCCATTTTCATCGATCTCGACGCCGTTGGTTGACACGGAAATGTCCAGGCCCGCCCAGCTTCCGTCCTCGTTGTACAGCACCGGGCCGAATTCGCTGTCCATCACGCCGCCGCGAAAGAGGATGTCCTCTCCCCGGCGAAGCTCCACGCCGGTCATGGACGCGCCCAGATCGCTGTCCTCCGGGATGGCGGCGGGGTCCTCCCGGGCGGTATAGGGGCCGTAGGTCTTATTTCCCCATTGGAACCGGACCGTCCCGTCCTCATAGACGGTAAAGCGGGCCGACTGGCCCTGGACCTTGCCGGTATATACCGTGTCGCCGTCTTCCTCGCTCATGACCAGCAGCTCGCCCTTGTAGGCAAACCCCGTCTTTGCGATGGTCATGGGATAGATCACCGCGAAGA
Organism: uncultured Oscillospiraceae bacterium; assembly: GCA_947624385.1. Classification (GTDB taxonomy): domain Bacteria; phylum Bacillota; class Clostridia; order Oscillospirales; family Oscillospiraceae; genus CAJOIG01. The sequence goes on along the minus strand of CANQJZ010000025.1, from coordinate 25,382 downwards.
CCAGCGTCATCGCGGCCATCAGGAGCAAAACGATCTTCTGATACCGGCCCAAACGTCTGAAGCGCTCCATGGTAACCTCCGTTTTGTATATTCGCGCCGTCAGGCGCACACCGCTTGGAAAGCCCCCTTTGACAAGGGGGCCTTTTTATGCGGTATGTGGCTAATGCGTCGGGTGTTCCGCCTCCAGCTTGCGCATGGCCTTGCGGAATTGGAAGGTGAACAGGATGACGGTGAAGGTCACGGCGGTCACGTCCGCCACCGGCTCGGCTAAATACACGCCCATGGTCTGGTCGGAGACAAGGTGCGGCATGATGTAAATGAGCGGCAGGAGCAGCACGAACTTGCGCACCACCGCCACGATCACCGAGCAGGGGGCGTTGCCAAGAGACACAAAGGTCATCTGACAGGCGATCTGGATGCCGAAGACGAAAATGCCGGCGCAGTAGGTGCGGATGGCCCCCACGGCGAAGTCGATGAGGGCCGCGTCGGAGGTGAAGATGGAGGCGAAGGCCCGGGGCAGCAGCATGAGAGCCAGCCACAGGGCCGTGGAAAAGGTGACGCAGCAGGTCAAAAGCAGCCGGAAGGTCTTCCTGACCCGGTCCGCGTTGCCCGCGCCGTAATTGTAGCTGGATATGGGCTGAGCGCCCTGGGAGATGCCCTGCATGGGCATCATGGCGAACTGCATCACGCTGGTGCAGATGGTCATGGCGCCAACGGCGATGTCCCCGCCGTATTTCAAAAGCGAGGCGTTGAAGCACACGGAGATGACGCTCTCGCTGCTCTGCATGACGAAGGCGGCCATGCCCAGCGCCACGCATGGAAGCACCACCGAGCCGGTCAGGCGCATGTTGGCCCGCCGCAGCCGCAGCAGCGTCTTTTTCCCCCGCAGGAAGTGAACGCACCACACGCAGGATACGCCCTGGGAGAGGATGGTGGCCAATGCCGCGCCGCGCACGCCCATGTGGAAGAGGAAGATGAACACCGGGTCCAGGGCGATGTTGCACAGCGCGCCGATGAGCACCGTGAGCATGCCGATACGGGCGTTGCCCTGGGCGGTTATAAACGCGTTCATGCCCAGGGTCAGCTGGACGAAGACGGTGCCCACGGCGTAAATGCGCATGTAGCTGGCGGCGTAGTCGATGGTGTTGGCGCTGGCGCCAAATGCCAGCAGCAGCGGCCGGTTCCAAATGAGCAGAATGACCGTCAGGACCAATGAGACGACGAGCTGCAACGTGAAGCAGCCGCCCAGCGTCTTTTCGGCGGCGTCCATGTCCTTCTTGCCCATGAAGATGGAGGCTCTCGGCGCGCCGCCGGAGCTGACCAGCGCCGCGAAGGCGGACACGATGAGGATGATGGGCAGACAGACCCCTACGCCGGTGAGGGCAAGGCTGCCGTCCCCGGGCATGTGGCCGATGTAGATGCGGTCCACGATGTTGTAGAGCATGTTGATGAGCTGGGCGATGACCGTGGGCACCGCCAGCTTGAACAGCAGCTTGCCGATGGGCTCTGTGCCGAGGAAGTCTTTGTTTTGGTCCATGGGTCGTCTCCTTTGCTTTTAAGACAGATCCTGGGCTTGCCAGAGCCTTGCGAACGCGCCGTTTTTCGCCAGCAGCTCTTCACGGGGGCCAAGTTCTACGATGTGCTCGTCCTCCACTACGGCGATCAGGTCCGCATTTTTCACGGTGGAGAGCCGGTGGGCGATGATGATGCCCGTGCGGCCTTTGGCCAGCTCGTCCAGGGAGGCCTGGATGTGCTTTTCCGTCACGCTGTCCAGAGCGCTGGTGGCCTCGTCCAGAATGAGCACCGGCGGGTTTTTCAAAAATACCCGGGCGATACTGAGCCGCTGCTTCTGCCCGCCGGAGAGCATCACGCCCCGCTCGCCCACAAAGGTGTCGTACCCGTCGGGCATGGCCATGATGTCCTGGTGTATCTCCGCCCGGATGGCGGCGGCGATTATTTCTTCGTCCGTGGCGTCGGGCCGGCCGTAGCGTATATTCTCCCGTATCGTGTCGGCAAAGACGAAAACGTCCTGCTGGATGATGCCGATGTTCCTGTGCAGGCTCTGTTGGGTCACGTCCCGCACGTCGCGGCCGTCCAGGGTCACGGACCCGGCGGTCACGTCGTAAAACCGGGGCAGAAGCTGGCACAGGGTGGTTTTCCCGCCGCCGGAGGGTCCCACCACCGCCAGCGTTTTCCCGTGGGGCAGGGTGAAGCTCACGTGTTCCAGCACGGGTACGCCGTCGGCGTAGGAAAAGGACACGTCCTTATATTCCACGTCCCCGGTCACGTGCTCCAGCGTCACGGCGTCGGGCTTATCGGCGATCTCGGGCTGGGTGTTCATGATGTCCCGGAAGCGCTTGAAGCCGGTCATGCCGTCGGTGAACGTCTCGATGAAGTCCGCAAGCTGGTTGATGGGCCGGACGAAGGTGGACACGTACAGAGAGAAGGTTATCAGGTCCACGTAGTCCATGCGGCCGCGCATGATGAAAAACCCGCCCACGGCGATGGTCAATACCTGCATCAGGCTCATAGTGGCCTCGATGCCGGAGTGGTACACGCCCATGGTCTTGTACCAGTTTTTCTTGGAGTCCTTGAACCGCTCGTTGGCGGCCTTGAACTTGTCCGCCTCCGCGTCCTCGTTGGCGAAGGCCTTGGCGGTCCTAATGCCGGAGATGCCCGACTCGATGGAGGCGTTGATGTCCCCCAGGCTCTTTTTCACCTCCGCGTTGGCCGCGTCCATCTTGCCGTTCCAGTGGATGGTGAACAGGATAAACAGCGGCACCACCGCCAGTATCACGCAGGCCAGGGGCCAGCAGATCGTGCATAAAATGGCGAACGCGCCCAAAAGCGTGATCAGGCTGGTCATCAGGTTTTCCGGCCCGTGGTGGCTCAGCTCCGTTATGGCGAACAGGTCGTTGGTGACCCGGCTCATGAGCACGCCGGTGCGGTTGCGGTCGAAAAAGGAAAAAGACAGGGTCTGGATATGGGTCAAAATGTCCGTGCGCATGTCCGCCTCGATACGGGTGCCCATCAGGTGGCCAAGGTAGGTGATGACGTACTTGCACACGGCCTTCAGCACATACGCCCCGGCCAGGATGGCCATCACGGCGAAAAAGAGGCCGAACAGCTTATCGGGCAGGAGGCTGTTGAGGGTGTACCTTGTGGCGTAGGGGAAGATCAGGTCCGCCGCGCAGGCCACCAGCGCGCAGAACATGTCCAGCGCGAACAGCCGGATATGGGGCTTATAGTAGCTGGCGAACACCCGCAGCGGATGGGCGGTGAAGTCTTTTTGTGGCATGGTTATGTACGCTCTTTCTGTGAAGTGGGCGCGTTGCAAAACGCGCCCTAACATATTGGACGGCCCCCCTGTGCAAGGGGGGCTGTCAGCGCCTTTGGCGATGACTGGAGGGTTGTAACCCTGGACAACAACCCCTCCGAGCCGCCTTGCGGCGGCCCACCTCCCCTTACACAGGGGAGGCTTCAATAAGGTAGATATTATATAGCAACGATGACGATCTGGTCATCCACGGCGGAGACGGAGATGGTCCGCACCTGGCCCTTGTGCTTGTCGATGATCTCGGCGGCGATAGCGTCCTCGATGTCCTTCTGGATTTGGCGGCGCAGGTTCCGGGCGCCATAGGTGACGGAATAGCTCTTTTTCACCAGATAGTCCACAACGGCCTCGTCCCAGCTAAAGTCTATCTTGCGCTCGGCCATCACGTCCTTGAGCTCGCCCAGAATGAGCCCCGCGATGCCACGGAAGGTCTGCTCGCTGAGGGGCTTGAAGTACACGATCTCGTCCACGCGGTTTATGAACTCCGGCCGCAGGAAGTCCTTGAGGGCCTTCAGTGCCTTGTCCCGGCCCATCTCGCCCAAGGTCTGGCCGAAGCCCAGACTGCCGCCCTGGCGGTCGGAGCCGGCGTTGGTGGTCATGATGAGCACGGTGTTTTCAAAGTTCACCGTCCGGCCCTGGGCGTCGGTGATACGGCCGTCGTCCAGGATCTGCAGCAGGATATTCATCACGTCCGGGTGAGCCTTTTCGATCTCGTCGAACAGCACCACGGAATAGGGCCGGCGGCGTATCTTCTCGGTGAGCTGCCCGGCCTCGTCATAGCCCACGTAGCCGGGGGGCGAGCCGATGATGCGGCTGACGGCGAACTTCTCCATGAACTCGCTCATGTCCAGGCGGATAAGGCTCTCCGGCGCGGAGAAAAGGTCCAGAGCAAGCTGTTTGACCAGCTCCGTCTTGCCGATGCCGGTGCTGCCTACGAAGATGAAGGAGCAGGGCTTGCGCTTGGCCTGCAATCCCACGCGGCTGCGCTTGATGGCGGCGCAGACCGCGTCCACGGCCTCGTCCTGGCCGATGATGTGCTTTTTGAGCCTATCGTTCAGGCCGGAGAGCCGGTCGAACTCGTCGTCGGTGATGTTGGAGGCGGGTATCTTGGTCCACAGCTCGATGATACGGGCCAGGTTGGCGGCGGTCAGGGCCGGACGGCCCTTGGCCTTTAAAGCCGTCAATTCGTCGGATATCTGCATCTGCCGGGAGCGAATTTGCGCCAGGCGCTCAAAATTGTCCGTCTCCGCGGTGAGCAGCAGCTCCCGCTCCTTTTCCAGGTCCCCGTTTTCCTTTTCCAGCTCCAGGCGGCGCGCCGTGTCCGCGTTTTTAAGGTCCACGTCGGAGCACGCCTCGTCTAAGAGGTCGATGGCCTTGTCGGGCAGGTACCGGTCGGTGATGTACCGCTCGGAGAGGGTCACGGCCAGCTTGCACATCTCGTCGGATATCGCCACGTCGTGGAAGTCCTCGTAATATTTGCGCACGCCCTTCAAGATCTCCACGCTGTCCGGGATGGAGGGCTCCGCCACGGTGACGGGCTGGAACCGGCGCTCCAGGGCGGCGTCCTTCTCGATGTACTTGCGGTACTCGTTGAAGGTGGTGGCGCCGATGACCTGTATCTCCCCCCGGCTGAGGGCGGGTTTGAGGATGTTGGCGGCGTTCATGCTGCCCTCGGCGTCCCCCGCGCCCACGATGTTGTGTACCTCGTCTATCACAAGGATGATGTTGCCCTGGCGGCGTATCTCGTCGATGAGGCCCTTCATGCGGCTTTCGAACTGGCCGCGGAACTGGGTCCCGGCCACCAAAGCGGTCAGGTCCAGCAGGTAGACCTCTTTATCCCGCAGCTTGTAGGGCACCTGGTCGGCGGCGATGCGCTGGGCAAGGCCCTCGGCGATGGCCGTCTTGCCCACGCCCGGTTCGCCGATGAGGCAGGGGTTATTTTTCTGCCGCCGGTTCAAGATCTGTATGACCCGTTCCAGCTCCTCGGCCCGGCCGATCATCTTGTCCAGCTTGCCGTCCCTGGCCCGCTGGGTCAGGCTGATGCAGTAATTTTCCAAAAACTTTTTCTTGCCGCCCCGCCGGTCGGTGCCGGGCGCGGAAGGTCCCGGCCCCGGGGAGGGTCCGGTGCTGTCGCCATTGTTCATCTGGCCCTGAGGGCCGCCGAACAGCCGGTTCAGGAACGGGAACGTGGCCGTCTTGCCCTGGTCGCCGTCATCGTCGTCGGAGCCGGACCCGTCCACGTCCATCAGGCTCTCGATGCCCTCCGGCCCGCCCAGGGCGCTGGTCATCTCCCCGGAGAGATTTTCCAGGTCCTCGTCCGTCAGGCCCATTTTGGAGATGATGTCGTCCACGGGCTTGATGTGCAGCTCCTTCGCGCAGCTCAGGCAGAGGCCCTCGTTGCGGGTCTGGTTGTTCTCTATTTTTGTGATGAAGATCACGGCCATATTCTTATGGCACCGTGCGCACAGAGTAGGTTGCATGAAAATCTCCTTGCCTGAAAGGTCAAAGCGTTATGTAGTTTGCCAGCAGGTTCCGGTCCATCAGGTACGCCGCCAGACCCGTGCCCCGCAAAGTCTGCTCCGACAGGAGCAGTCCCGCGAACTGACAGGCCCATACCAGAATGGAGCAGAACAGCAGCCCCGCGAATACGCCGATGGCCGCGCCGCCGATGTCGTTCACCACGCCCACGTAGGGTATCTTGAAGCTCAGGTTCGGCAGGTTCACGATCACGGACAGGACAGCGTACAGGATGATGAACGCCAGCAAAAAGCCCCCGTACCAGGTGACGGTCTGGCAGCTTATGGTGACGATGGAGCTGGTGAGAGAGGCGTTGTTCTCCTGGGCGTAGGTCATGGTCCGCTCCGTGAGCGTGCGGGCCATGTCGTCGTAAAGCCCCAAAGCCTGATAGGACTGCAGGGCGATGGGCTCGGCCATCTCCGGCCGCTCCGCCAGCAGGTCCGCCAGGGACTGGGACACGTTGTACTGCCCCGTCAGCGGGTCCTTCTCGTAGCCGAAGGCGGTGTAGGCCGTGTCGTCGATCTGGGCCTCCATATAGCCGCTGACGAAGGGTTTCAGGACCGGGATGACCTCATAGGAATAGGTGTCGGTCAAAAGCTGGGCGCCGTATAGAGATAGTATTATCACCAGCACCTCGATAATTCCCATGATGATGCCCTTTTTATAACCCTGCCAGGCGCATATGACCAGGATGGCCGCCAGCACGATGTTGATGATGGTGTTGATGTTCATGGGCTTTTTACCTCCCGCATGATGCCGGCCGAAACGGTCGGAGCCGGTCAGAACGTGTATACCTCCGCGTAGTTGGAGGCGATGAGCAGCGCCTCGCCCCGGTCCCGGAGCAGACCGTATTTGAAGCCGGGCAGGCCGTTTAAGCGGCCCTTCTCGGTCAAAGAGCTGTTGTAGAGCACCGCGCCGTCGGAGCAAAGGACCATGATCTCCAGATCCGAAGCGGTCAGACACACGATCTCGCTCTGCACGCCCGCCGTGCCCATCTCGTCCCCGTTGGGGCTCAGGGCCGCCAGAGTGGCTGTCGTCCCGGCCCGGTAGGGGCTCAGGGCCACGGCCGCGCAGTTGCCGCCGTCAAAGGTGTACCCCACCAGATACTGGCCGTTGAAGGAATAGGTATTCTCCCACTCGCCGCTGGCGTTGAAAAAGAGCATCTGCTCGCTGGATAGGGCGCAGAGCTTGGTGGAGGTGAACCAGTGTACGTCCAGCAGCACCGTGTTCTCCACCGCGAAAGACGCGATCTGGTCCTCGTCGTTCAGGCGGAAAAAGCGTATCTCGCTGCCGCTGGCGGTGTAGCTGAGCACGGCCAGCTTCCGGCTGTCCGGAGATACGACGGCGCTGATGACCCAGGCGGAGGATGAATACCATTTGTATACTTCCTCCAGCTTGGGGTCGTACACGGTCACCAGGGCCCGGTAGCCGGTCTGCTCCGTGGTCACGGCCAGGTACCCGCCCTCGGATACGGTGGCGGATAAGATGTCGCCCTCGGTGTCTATCTCCTGCACGGAGCCGTCGAACCAGGCGGCGGCCAGACGCCGACCGCCCAGGTCGTAAAACACCGCGTAATCGTCGCACCCGGCGGCGGTGGGATTTTCCATCTGCATGACCATGCTGGTGACGGCGGTGCCGTCCGAGTCCAGCAGCTCAAAGCCGGACACGTTGGCAACGGCCAGACCCTTCCCGGCGGCGGCGAACGCCTCGCCGGACCCGGCGTCGAACACGTATTCCTCCCTTGCCACCGCGGCCGTGTCGGCGGACAGTATCATGCCGTCCGGAGAGAAGCTGTCCCGGTACACCCAGACCACCGCCGTGGCCGCCAGCAGCACCACCGCCGCGATCAGGGATATCACCGCGCCCACCCTGTCCCGCCGGGACAAGAGGGGCTTTTTCTCGCCGGGGGCGGGCTTGGCCCTGTCCCGCCGGAAGTTCACGGGCTTTTGCTTTACAGGCGCGTCATGCTTCGGCGCGGGCTTTTCCGGCTCCGGTTCGGGCGCGGGCGCGGGAGCGGCCGAGGCCCGGGCCTGGTTCAGGGACGCCTCTACCTGCGCCGCCAGGGTATCGGTCAGGGATATGACCTGCTCGGGCGCCGGGGCGGCCTCCGGCTTTTTGGCCGGGGCCTTTTTTGCCTTTGCCTTTGGCGGCTTTTCGGGGCTTTCCGCCTTGGCGTGCCTGGCCCTGGCCGGTTTGGGAGACGTATCTGGTTTTTTCAGATGCTTGTTCGCCATAATGATCGTCCGTTGGGTATTTCGTAACTATATATTTTAGCACGATTCGTCAGGAAATGTCTATAGGTTTGTTTTCCATCATCTGCCCCACGTCGCCGTCGTACCAGACCCGGTGCATGTAAAGCCCCTGGGGCGGCATGGTGGGACCGGTGAGCCGCCGGTCGCCGCGCTCCAGCAGGGCCGGGATATCACGGGGGGAGAGCTTGCCGTCGGAGGCGTACACCAGCGTGCCCACGATGGCCCGGACCATGTTGTACAAAAACCCGTCGGCGCAGACGGTGACGGTGATCGTGTCCCCGTCCCGCTCCGCACGGCACCACTTCACCGTGCGGACCGTGGTCTTCGTCTCGGTGCCCACGCTGCGCACGGCGGCGAAATCGTGGGTGCCCACGAACGCGGCGGCGGCGGCGTTCATCACGTCCGCGTCCAGCGGCGCGGGCCAGAAACAGGCGCGGCAGTCCAAAAACGGGTCCCGGATGCGGCTGTTGTGTATTTTATAAATGTACTCTTTTTGAATACACGAGCCGATGGCGTTGAAGCTCTCCGGCGCTTCCACGGCGGCCTGGACGGCGATATCCGCCGGCAGGCGGCTATTGAGGGCCAGGGGGATACGGTCGATGGGGATGGCGCAGTCCGTGCGGAAGTTGGCGCAGTAGGAAAGGGCATGCACCCCCGCGTCCGTGCGGCCGCAGCCGGTCACGTGTACCGCGTGCTGCACGGTCTTTTCCACCGCCCGCTCCAGGGTCTGCTGGACCGTGGGCAGGCCGGCCTGGGTCTGCCAGCCGTGATAGGAAGAGCCGTCGTAGGCAAGGCGTATGGCGATGTTTCTCATATGCCCAGCCTCCGCAACAGCAGGATACCCGCGATCAGTGCCGCGCCCAGCAGAAACGCCACGCCGTCCCGCCAGGACATGTGCAGCTGCTTCATGCGGGTGCGGCCCTCGCCGCCGTTGTAGCAGCGGCACTCCATGGCAAGAGCCAGCTCGTCGGCCCGACGGAAGGCGGAGATGAAAAGGGGTATCAACAGCGGCAGCAGCGCCTTGGCCCGCTCCGGCAGCGTGCCCGTTTCCAGGTCGGCCCCGCGGGCCTTTTGGGCGGACATGATGCGGTCCGTTTCTTCTATCAGCGTGGGGATGAACCGCAGGGCGATACACATCATCAGGCTCAGCTCGTAGACCGGCACGTGCAGCTTTTTCAAGGGGCTCAAAAGCTTTTCCAGCCCGTCGGTGATGGCAAGAGGGGAGGTGGTGTACGTGAGCAAAAAGGTACCCGACACCAGAAGCAATATCCGCAGCACCATGCTCACGGCCCGCTCCAGGCCGGTGTACGTGACGCGCAGGGCCTTCCACTGGAACAGCACGTCGTCCCCCCGGGTGAAAAACAGGTTCAAAATGGCGGTGAACACGATGATGAACACCAGGGGCTTCAGGCCTTTCAACAGGGCCTTGGGCCTGATGTGGGCCACAGCGCAGACGCAAACAAGGGCCGCGAACACCAGGGCGTACCCGCCCCAGGAGCCGACCATAAATATGGCGGCGATGTAGGCCACGGTCAGCAGCAGCTTTGTCCGCGGGTCCAGCCGGTGGACCGGCGTGTCGCCAGGGAAGTACTGGCCCAGGGTGATGTCCTTTAGCATGGGCCGGCCCCCTTTCCCCGCAGGGCCAAGATGGCCTGGGCCAGCCGGTCCAGGGTGTATATGCCCGCCGGCAGGTCCAGCCCCCGCTCCCGCAACAGCTTTGCGATATGGGCCGGTGCGGGCAGGTCCAGGCCGATGGAGAGAAGCTGGCCGTCGTGGGCAAACACTTCCTCCGGCGTGCCGTCCAGCACGATCTTCCCCTCGCTCATCACCACCAGCCGCTCACAGCGGTTGGCGATGGACATGTCGTGGGTGACCAGCAATATGGTCGCGCCCCGGATCTCATGCCAGCGGAAAAGCCGGGCCAATAAGTCCTCCCGCCCGGCCGGGTCCAGCCCGGCGGTGGGTTCGTCCAGCACCAGCACGTCCGGTTCCATGGCCAGCACCCCGGCGATGGCCGCCCGGCGCTTCTGCCCGCCGGACAGCTCCAGGGGGGACCGGTCGAATACGCCCGCGTCCAGGCCCACGAAGGCCGCGGCCTCCCGGACCCGGCGGTCGATCTCCGGCTCGTCCAGCTTCAGGTTTTTCGGCCCGTAGGCGATGTCCGCGAATACGGTCTCCTCGAAAAGCTGGTACTCCGGGTACTGGAACACCACGCCCACCCGGAACCGTGTGGCCCGGATGGAGGCTTTGGAGGCGAAGATGTCCTGCCCGTCCAGCAGGACCGTGCCGGAAGTGGGCTTCAACAGGGCGTTCAGGTGGCTTATGAGGGTGGACTTGCCGCTGCCCGTGTGGCCGATGAGGGCCACGGTCCGGCCGGCGTCGATGGTCAGGGACACGTTGTCGATGGCGGTTTTTTCAAAGGGGGTGCCCTGGCTGTAAATATGGGTCAGGTCCCGCAGCTCGATAAGGCTCATGACAGCGCCTCCATGATCGCGGCGGCGCACGCCTCGTCCGTCAGCGCGTCGGTGGGCAGGCGCATCCCGGCGGCGTTCAGGCGGGTGATAAGCGCCGTGGTCTCCGGCACCGTCAGGCGCAGGGCTTCCAGCGCCGCCGTCTGGGAGAAAATTTCTCCCGGCGCGCCGTCCAGGGCGATACGGCCCTTGTCCAGCACCAGCACCCGGTCCGCCCGGATGGCCTCGTCCATGTGGTGGGTGATGAGCACAACGGTGATGCCCCGCTCCCGGCAGAGGGATTCGGCCGCGGCCAGAACTTCCCGCCGGCCTCTTGGGTCCAGCATGGCCGTGGGCTCGTCCAGCACCAGGACCTGGGGGTCCATGGCCAGCACGCCGGCGATGGCCACCCGCTGCTTCTGCCCGCCGGAGAGAAGGTGCGGCGCGTGCATGCGAAAATCGTACATGCCCACCAGCCGCAGGGCGGCGTCCACCCGGCGGCGTATCTCATGGGGCTCCACGCCCAGATTTTCCGGCGCGAAGGCCACGTCGTCCTCCACCACGTTGGCGACGATCTGGTTGTCCGGGTTCTGGAACACCATGCCCACCCGGCGGCGTATGGCAAGCAGATTGCCCTCGTCCGTGGTGTCCATGCCGTCCACGTACACCTTGCCCGCCGAGGGGACCAAAATGGCGTTCAGGTGCTTGGCCAGGGTGGACTTGCCGCTGCCGTTGGAGCCCAGCACCGCCGTGAACGTGCCGGGCAGGATGTCCAGGGACAGAGCGTCCAGCGCCGGTTTGTCCGAGCCGGGATAGGTGTAGGATATGTTGTTGATGCGGATGATCGGGTCCATATGTACTGCCTTATTGAAAAATAAAATACCTTACCTTTTGGAAGGCCCCCTTGTGAAAGGGGGCTGTCATGCGTCAGCATGACTGGGGGATTGTCGTAAGTCTAACAGCAATCCCCCCCGGCCCTGCGGGCCACCCCCCTTTGACAAGGGGGGCTTTATCGCTCCCACCTGCAACTCGCCCCGCAGGGTAACACCAATCCCGACGCGGTGACCGGCAGTCCCAGCTCCTGGGCGTCGCTGCGGCCGCCGAATTTTTTCGTGAAAAGGCTCTCGGCGATATAGGTGAGCACCGACGGGGAAAGGCCCGTGGTGTAGGAGTTTATCAGCACGAAAAGCGGCTGGTCCGAAAGCAGCGGGACCACGGATGACACGAACGGCCACAGGTCGTCCTCCAGCCGCCAGACCTCGCCCCCCGGCCCCCGGCCATAGGACGGCGGGTCCATGATGATGGCGTCGTAGCGCCGGCCCCGGCGTATCTCCCGCTGGCAGAACTTGGCGCAGTCGTCCACGATCCACCGCACCGGCCGGTCCGAAACGCCGGAGCACGCGGCGTTTTCCTTCGCCCAGGCCACCATGCCTTTGGCCGCGTCCACGTGGCAGACCTCGGCTCCGGCGGCCAGACACGCCACCGTGGCCGCGCCGGTGTACGCGAACAGGTTCAGCACCCGCACGGGACGGTGGGCAGCGCGTATCTTCTCCATCGCCCAATCCCAATTGGCCGCCTGTTCGGGGAACAGCCCCGTGTGCTTGAAGCTCATGGGCTTGACCTGGAACGTCAGGTCCCCGTAGCGTATCTTCCAGCTTGGGGGCAGAGCGTTTTTCTCCCAGGCGCCGCCGCCGGTGCTGGACCGGCGGTACACCGCGTCGGGCCGGGTCCAGCGCCTGTCGGTCCGGGCCGTGGCCCAGATGGCCTGGGGGTCCGGCCGCAGCAGGATATGACCGCCCCAGCGCTCCAGCTTTTCCCCGCCGGAGGCGTCCAGCAGCTCATAGTCCCGCCACTTGTCCGATACCCACATGAAGTCTAAGATCCTCCAGGTTACAAATTAGAAACATTATAACACTTTTTTGTTACCGGGTCAATTGTAACCGCCCTGTTTTTGCCCTTTTCACCGCCGGCCGGCCCGCCGCATATCCTGCCATAGACGGACCGGGCGCGGTCCCCGGTCGCTGGAGGGGATATTTTGCGTTTTTTCGATCAGCTTTTATTGATCCTGGGCCTTTCCATGGACGGCTTCGCCGCGTCGGTGTGCATGGGGATGACGGTGGACCGGCGGCGGATATGGCCCATCGTGGGCATCATGAGCGGGTTTCATGTGGGGATGCTCCTGACCGGGTATCTGGTGGGCGCGGCCCTGCCGGACAGTCTGGCGGCGGCATACCCCTGGGCGGCGGCGGTGCTGCTGGCCGGGGTGGGCGTGGGCATGCTCCGGGAGGCGTGGCGGCCCGAGGATGAGCCCTGCGCCCGCCAGGGCAATACGGTGAAGAATATCGCGGCGCTGAGTCTGGCCACCAGCATCGACGCCATGACCGTGGGCGTGACGTTCGCGGTGATGGAGGTCCCGGCCCTGCGGGCGGGCGGTCTGGTGGCGGTGGTGATGGGGTCGCTTTCCACCTTCGGGGCGGGCTTTGGCAGCCGTGTGGGCCGGAACCGCCGCCGTGCGGCCCGCACCGCCGGCGGCGTGATCCTGTGCCTGCTGGGCCTGAAGCTGCTGCTGAATGCTGTGGGGGTGATATAGGTTTTCTCTCCCCCAGTCAGCGCGAAGCGCTGACAGCCCCCTCGTCAGAGGGGGCCATTTTATATGGAAAATACATTAAAAAAAGCCTCCCTCTGACGAGGGAGGTGGCGCGGCGCTTATCGGGGTCCCCGCGCGGCACGCTTGTCGCGTGGGGAGAGGAGGCGCCGTGGGCTATTCGGGGTTTGCCGCTTGCGGCGAATCCCGACCTAGCCACGCGAGCGCCGACGACGGAGGGAGAGACAGTCATAAACGCTTGCTTTCCGTCTGCGGGCTTGGTACAATAACAACATAAACTTTATTATAAAGGAGCGGGTTTATATGATGAAAGAACTTGGCGTCAAGCCCTATCTCTATCCCATGCCCACGTATATGATCGGCACGTACAACGACGACGGCTCTGTGGACGCGATGATGATGGCCTGGGGCGGCATCTGCGCGGAGGACATGGTGGCCCTGAATCTGGAGGCCAGCCACAAAACCGTGGCCAATCTCCGGGCCAGGGGCGCGTTCACCCTGTCCGTGCCCGGCATTGATACGATGGCGGCGTCGGATTACATGGGCATCGCCTCCGCCAACGACACCCCCGACAAGTTCCAGCGCACCGGCCTGCACGCGGTCAAAAGCACCCGGGTGGACGCGCCCGTCATCCAGGAGTATCCCCTGACCCTGGAGTGTACGGTGGAGCGGTTCGAGGACGAGCCCTACGGCCTGCGGGTGCTGGGCCGGATACAGAACGTGCTGGCGGACGAGAAGGTCCTGGACGAGCTGGGCCGGGTGGACGCGGGCAAACTGAACGCCTTCGCCTTCGACCAGATGCGAAACGGCTATTACGCCGTCACCGAAAAGATCGGCCAGGCGTGGAACGCCGGGGCCGGACTTATCAAGAAGTAAACAAAACTATACACGCGAAAGGAGACGCGTCATGAAGCGTTCGGAGATCAACAGGGCCCTGAAGGAACTGGAGGCCATGTGCGAGAAGTATAAGTGCTATCTGCCCCCCTTCTGCCACTTCACGCCCGAGCAGTGGCAGCATATCGGCCACGAGTACGACGAGGTCCGGGACTGCATGCTGGGCTGGGACATCACCGACTACGGCCTGGGGGACTTCGACAAGGTGGGCTTTTCCCTCATCACCATTAGAAACGGCAACCGGGCGATGGCGGACAAGTACCCCAAGGTGTACGCGGAAAAGCTCTTGTACATGAAAGAGGGCCAGTACTCCCCCAATCACTTCCACTGGTACAAGACCGAGGACATCATCAACCGGGGCGGCGGCAACGTGCTCATCCGGGTCTATAACTCCCTGCCGGACGAGAGCATCGACTACGAGTCCGACGTGACCGTCCACACCGACGGCCGGACCTACACCGTCCCCGCCGGGACGCAGATCAGGCTCACCCCCGGCGAGAGCATCCATATCCAGCAGTACATGTACCACGACTTCAACGTGGAGCCGGGCACCGGCCCGGTGCTGCTGGGGGAGGTCAGCCAGTGCAACGACGACAACACCGACAACCGCTTCAACCCGCCTGTGGGCCGTTTCCCGGCCATCGAGGAGGACGAGCCGCCCTACCGGCTGCTGTGTAACGAGTACCCGCCCGCTGAGTGATGTACCGGCTGCTGATAGCCCACGGCGACGGCGGGGCAAGGGCCGCGCTGCGGGCGCTGCTGCCCTGGCGGGAATACGGGTTTGAGACCGTGGCCGAGGCGGACAGCTACGCCGCCGCTGTGGACCGGGCGCTGGACACAAGGCCCCACGCGGCGCTGGTGGCGCTGCGGCTGGGCGAGCGGTCCGGCCTGGAGCTCATTGAACGGCTGACGGGTGCGGGGCTTGGGACCGCGTTCTGCGTCCTGGCGGACAGCGCCGAGGGGTCAGATATCCTCCGGGCGCTGCGGGCCGGGGCGCGGGACTATCTGCTCACGCCGCCGGACGCCGGGGAGGTGCGGGCCTTTTTGGAGCGGGCGCTGCCCGGCTGCACCGGATATACCGGCGGCGGGCCGGACGATGGGCCGGGGGCGGACGAGATACTGCGGACGGACCCGGCAAGGCTCTCGCCCCTGGTCAACAAGATACTGCTCATGGCCCGGGGCGGCATGGACGCCGGTCCCGTCACGCTCACGGCCATCGCCCGGGACATGCACATGAACGGCAAGTATCTGGGCCGGGTATTCCTGCGGGAAACGGGCATGCGCTTTTCCGATTACGTGACCGCCTGCCGCATGGAGCGGGCCCGGCGGCTCATCGTGGGCACGTCGGAGAAGATATCCGTTATCGCCCGGACGGTGGGGTACAGCCAGCCCAACCGGTTTTACGTCCATTTCAAGAGCTATTTCGGCGTCTCCCCCGGCCAGCTTCGGGCCTTTGCCCCGGCGGCGGAGGATGGCGGCGGGGAGGAAACGGCCCGTGAAGTCGCTTTTTAATTTTGACAACCCGTTCATCCAGCTTCTCTGCCGGGTGGGCGACATGATGATCGTGAACGTGCTGTTCTGGGTGTGCTGTCTGCCGGTGGTGACGGCGGGGGCGTCCCTGTGCGGCCTGGTGAAGGTCATCCAGGCCGTCACCCTGGGGGACGAGCCGGAGGTGGTCAGGACCTTTTTCCGGGCCTTCCGGGAAAATTTCCGTCAGGCCACGATCGCGTGGCTGGCGCTGCTGGTCGTCGCCGCGTGCCTGGCGGGGGACCTGATGCTGGCGCGGCTCTATCTCACCGGCGGAGCGCTGACGGCGGCGCGGGCGGCGGTGGCTGTTATTGCCCTGGCGGTGCTGGCGGCGGCGTGCTATCTGTTCCCGCTGATGGTCCGGTATGAAAACACCCTCCGGGAGCACTGCCGCAACGCGCTGATTTTGGCCGTGGGAAAGCTGCCCAGGACGGTGGCGCTGGCGGCGCTGAACGCCGCGCCGTTCGCGCTGGCATGGGCCGCGCCGGTGACGTTTTTGAAGAGCCTGGCCGTGTGGCTGATCGTGGGCTTCGCGGGGCTTTCGTATCTCGGCTGCATGCTGCTGCGGCCGGTGCTGGCCCAGCTGGAGGGCCGGAGCGGCAAACCGGAGGATGAAGAGGACGGAGGGCGCGACAGGTGAAGACGCTGATACACGGCGGGCGGGTCATCGACCCGTCGGCGCGGATAGACAGTTATCTTGACATACTCATAGAAAACGGCAAGGTCGCGGCGGTAGAGCCGGAGCTTTTGGACGCGGACGAGCGCATAGACGCGTCGGGGAAGGTCGTCTGTCCCGGCTTTGTGGACTGCCACGTCCACGAGGACCCGATAACGGACGACGGGCGTATTTACGCCGACCCGGAGAGGGCGGTGCTGGCCTGTATGCTGCGCATGGGCGTGACCACGGTGGTGGCCGGCAACTGCGGCGCCAACGTGTGCGACCCGGTGGATTACCTGGACATGGCGGACCGGGACGGGGCCTTCGCCAACGTGGCGATGCTGGCCGGGCACGAGTATTTCCGGGTCCTGGCCGGGGCCGCGGACGGGTACGGTCCCGCCACAGCGGCGCAGGTGGAGACTATGACCGCCGCCATCCGGCGGGCCCTGGACCGGGGCTGCGCGGGCTTATCCTATGGCATACGCTACACCCCCGGCGTGAACGGGCGGGAGCTGGTTGGCACCATGTCTGCCCTGGTTGGCACGGGAAAGCCGGCGGCCTGCCACCTGCGGGACGACGCGGCGGCGGTGTTCGGCGCGCTGGCGGAGTTTCTGGACGCGGCGCGGGAGCTGGCCGTGCCGGCCCAGGTGTCCCACATCGGCAGCATGGCCGGGTTCGGCCAGATGGAGCAGTTTCTGGCCATGACGGACGCTTACCGGGTCGGGGGCATGGACGTGATGTGCGACTGCTACCCATACAGCGCCTTTTCCACGGGCCTGGGCTCCGCCACCTATGACGACGGCTGGCTGGACCGGTACGACTGCGATTACGATGCGCTGGAACTGTGCGAGGGGCCGTACAAGGGCCAACGCTGCACGGAGGCCATATTCCGGGACCAGCGCTCGGCGTTTCCCGCCTGTCGGACGGTCTGCCACGTGATGCGGCCCGGCGAGGTGGAAAAGGCCCTGACCCACCCGGCCGTGCTGCTGGCCAGCGACGCCACATTGCACCTGGGCCAGGGCCATCCAAGGGCGGCGGGGACGTTCCCCAGGCTGCTGGCGGCGTATGTGCGTCCCGGCAAAATGAGCCTGTATGACGCCATCGAGAAGATGACGACCCTGCCCGCCCGCTGGTTTCATTTGACGGGCAAGGGCTCATTGCGGGTGGGCGCGGACGGGGATGTAGTGGTGTTCGACCCGGCGCGGGTCGCGGACAGGGCCACGTTTTCCGACCCCATCCGGCCGCCGGCCGGTATCGATCTGGTGCTCATCGGCGGCCAAAGGGCCGCAGAAAAGGGCCGGATCATAAACGGTACCCTGGGCAGGGCCGTGAGAGTATAAGAAAAAAGCCAAGGCAAAACGCCTTGGCTTTTTGTTGCCTGTCAAAGAATTAGAAAATGTATGTCAAGCAAGGGGGAGCTCGAGGGGGGCGGGAGCCCCGCCTCGAATGGGATAAATAGCCGCCATGCGCACGCTATGCGGGCGCGTGGGCCGCGTAGCGGCGTTTTTTGCGGCGGCCTGCCGCCGGGAAAAACACGGCGTTTTCAGGCCGTCAAAAATACTTTTTTGACGGCCAGAAAAAAGCCAAGGCAAAACGCCTTGGCTTTTTGTTGCGGTCTGGTTCAATCCGACAGCACGAAGTGGGAGAAGCGCAGCATCTCGAACCAGTCGTCGGAGGCGAAGCACACGTTCTTCCCGTCCTCCAGCCGTGCGCCGGGGTAGAAGCTCTTGGAATAAGCCTTCTGGTGCTCCCGGAAGCGGACGGCCATGTCGAAATGGTCCGGCATGGGTACGGCGCAATTTTTCGCGTTTTTCACGGCCTTTTCCGCCGCCTGGCGTATCTCCCGCACGGCCACGGCCGGGTGGATGGAGATGACCGCGCCGCCCACGCCCTCGTTCACGGGCACGGTGGTGATGCCGGGGATGAGCTCTTTCGCGAACTCGCACAGGGCCTTGTCCCCGGACAGGAACGTCACGGGCACGCCGTAGTACCCGGCGGTGTAGGCGTTCATCATGAACTCGCTCATGCGCGCGCCGTTCAATGTCACCAGCTCGTTTTGCAGGTTCATGGTGTGGCTCAGGGGATTGCCGCCGCAGGACACCCAGGCGTGGTAGCCGGTGAACAGCACCGCGTCAAAGCCCCTGTCCACGCCGCTCATCATGCTCAGAGGGTCGCCGGTCCAGCCACGCATGATCTTTATGCTCTCCGGCAGAGCGGCCGGGTCCAGGTTCCGGGCGGAGTCGTGGGCGTCCTTGACGAAAACGCCCTCCGCCCCCGCGGCGATGGCGCCCTCGCAGGCCGCCGCCACCTCTTTCGTCATCTGCTTTTGAAAGGGGGTGTAGTCCATGGGGGTGGAGCGCTCCGTCTCCGCCCAGCTGGTGATGCCGCAGGTGCCCTCGATGTCGGCGCTGATGAATACGCGCATAGTGAAAACTCCTTCTTTCTTCAAAAAATGCTGCCCACGTGGGCGATCTTTTCCGCCAGGTCCGCACGGTAACCGGCGTGGTCCGGATCCAGGCTGTTGACGACCACGCCGTCGCTGCCGTTTTTGGCGGTGGAGTGGATATAAAGGCCGTCGCCCAGATACATGGCCACGTGGCCGGGGAAAAACAGCAGGTCGCCGGTGCGCATGTCCTCCCGGCGTATCTCGCGGACGGGATAGCCCTCTCGGATGGACGCGTCCCGCCAGATGGTGACGCCGCAGAGCCGGTAGGCCATAAAGGTCAGGCCCGAGCAGTCGATGCCCAGCGGCGTCTTGCCGCCCCAGAGGTAGTGGGCGTCTTTGTAGAGCAGCGCCATTGCCCCCAGGCGCCGCCGCAGGGCGGCCTCGTCCTGGGGTTTTTGCACGTCAAAGAGAAAGCCCGCTTTGGTGTACCCCTCCCGGCCGTCGGGCAGGGAGACCCGCTGCCAGCCGTCGTCGTTGGGCTGGCCGTGGACGGCCACGGACGCGCCGCGGACCAGGCGGGCCACCTGCCAGCCCTGGACCCGTGGCTCCGAGCGGACCGAGCAGATACCCCGCAGGACGGTCCTGCGCTCCAGCGCCTCCCAGCGGTCGGCGTTGCCGTCCCCCACGATGAGCGCGTCGGCGGGGGCATAGCCGGTGTATCCATAGTCGGTCCGGACCTGGTACCAGCTGGGGGCCGGTTCGTCCAGCAGTTCGACCCGCCAGCCCAGCAGGGCCTCGTCCGCCAGCTCGCACTGGGCGCTGGGGCGCAGATACAATGGGCAAATATCCGATGAAACGATGGCGTACATAGCGCGCCTCCTTATAAGTCTTTGTAGGTGTCGAATATGGCCTTGCCGAGCCGGCCGATGAATTTCTTCTGGCGCTGGGCCGGGTCCCCGTCCGGGCTTGGGCCATCCCAGGTGAATAGGCCCACGTAGAGAGGTCCCATGGGGGCCAGAAAGATGCCGCAGTCGTGACACACCCCGTCCAGCCCGCCTGTCTTGTGGGCAAATGTGACCCGGTCGGGCACATAACGCAAAAGGCAGTCCATGGACCGCTGGCGGGCCAATATGTCCAGCGCCGTGCGGCAAAGGGCCGGGGTCAAAATGCGCTCTTGCTGCAACAGCCAAAAAAGCCGCCGCTGGTCCAGGGCAGTGGTCACGTTGTCGCGTCCTGCCTGCGCGGCCTGAAAATCCAGCATCTTGCGTTGGCAGAGGGTGTTTTCAAGGCCCAGGGAGGCGCAACAGGCCGTCACGGTATCCGGACCTATGGCGTCCAGGAGCACGTTGGTGGCGGTATTGTCGCTGACGGCGATCATCCAGTAGAGAAGCTCCTCCACCGTGTAAGCGCTTACGCCCCGGTCGAACACCCGCGTGTCCGACAAAATGGCCGCCTCCGGCACTTCCAGCGTCTGGTCCAGGCCCAGCTTTCCGAGCCGCGCCAGCTCCAGGGCCGTGGCCAGTATGGGCGTCTTGATGGTGGAGGCCGAGGGCACGGGAACGTCCCCCAGCCGCGCATGCAGAGGCGGGCCGTCCAAACTGTCGGCGACCACATAGGCGCAGTGGCCGGGGAATGCCTCGGCCTCGGCGGAAAGATACCGGTCCAGCTCCCCTGTGGTCATGTGGACGGCCTCCTTCACAGCAGTATCTTCCGGTATGCGTCCAGCTCCCGCTGACTGCCCCGGACGAAGTGGCCCGGTTCCAGCTCCTCCCACCGGGGCGGGTCGGCCGGGGTATACCCGTGCTGGTCAGGGTCGTAGACGATGAGTTTTTTGTTCCGCTCCCGCACCGGGTCCGGCATGGGGATGGCCGAGAGCAGGGCTTTTGTGTAGGGGTGCAGGGGGTGGGCGAAAAGCTGCTCGCTGCCGGCAAGCTCCATGAGCTGGCCCCGGTAGATGACGCCGATACGGTCGGAGATGAACCGGACCACGCTCAGATCGTGGGCGATGAACAGATAGGCCAGACCGCGCTCCTTTTGCAGCCGGCTCATGAGGTTCAGCACCTGCGCCCGGATGGACACGTCCAGAGCGGAGATGGGCTCGTCGGCCACGATGAACTGAGGCTCCATGATCAGCGCCCTTGCGATGCCGATGCGCTGGCGCTGGCCGCCGGAGAACTCGTGGGGGAAGCGGCTGGCAAATTCCGGCAGCAGCCCCACGTCCCGCAGGGCCTGGGCCACCCGCTCTTTCCGCTCCGCCTCGGGCATGTGCCTGTGGATGGAGTACAGTCCCTCGGAGACGATGTAGTCCACCTTGGCCCGCTCGTTCAATGAGGCCATGGGGTCCTGGAACACCATCTGGATATTGCGGATGACCCGTTTATCCGTGGCGCGGCTGACCTTGCCGGAGATAATTTCGCCGGCGTATTTGATGACGCCGCCGGACACCGGGTTGACCCGGATGATGGCCCGGCCGATGGTGGTTTTGCCCGAGCCGGACTCGCCCACCAGGCCGAAGGTCTCGCCCTTGTACACGTCGAAGGACACCCCGTCTACCGCCTTGAAGGGGTGGCGGCGGGAGCCGAAGGTGACGGACAGGTTTTGGACCTCCAAAAGCTTTTCCCGCGTCTCAGACATAGCCGACGCCTCCCCTCTCCCGCAGCTTGTACACGTGCTCCGGCGGCTCTACCTTAGGCGCACGGGGGTCCAAAAGCCAGGTGCGGGCCTTGTGGGTGGGGCTCACGTCGAAATAGGGCGGGCGCTTTACAAAGTCGATCTTCAGCGCCTTAGGATTCCGGGGCGCGAAGGCGTCGCCCTTCACCTCGTAGAAGAGATTGGGGGGCGTGCCCTGGATGGAATAGAGGTCCTCCCCCTTTACGCCAAGCTGGGGCAGGCTGGAAAGCAGCGCCCAGGTGTAGGGGTGGCGCGGGTCGTAAAATACCTCGTCGCAGGAGCCGACCTCCACGATGTCCCCCGCGTACATGACGGCGATACGGTCCGCCACGTTGGCCACCACGCCCAGGTCGTGGGTGATGTATATGGTGGTCAGGTCCAGCTTCTTTTGCAGCGTGCGTATAAGGTCCAGTATCTGGGCCTGGATGGTCACGTCCAGGGCGGTGGTGGGCTCGTCGCAAATGAGTATTTTGGGCCGGCACGCCATGGCGATGGCGATGACCACCCGCTGGCGCATGCCGCCGGAGAACTCGTGGGGGTACTGCTTATACCGGGCCTGGGGGTCCGGGATGCCCACGTCCGCCAAAGCCTGGACGGCGGCGGCTTTGGCCTCGGGACCCCGGAGGCCCTGGTGCAGCTGCACCGCCTCCAATATCTGGGCCCCCACGGTCTTCAGGGGGTTCAGGCTGGTCATGGGGTCCTGCATGACCATGGCGATCTCCCGGCCACGGATGGTGAGCCACTCCTTTTCGGTCTTGAAAGCCGCCAGGTCCTTGTCGTCATACCAGATATGCCCGCCGGCGATGGAGCCGTTGGCGTCCAGCAGGCCCATGGCGGACTTGGTGAGCACGCTCTTGCCGGAGCCGGACTCGCCCACAATGGCCAGGGACTCGCCCCTGTACACGTCCAGGCTTATCCCCCGGATGGCGTTGAGCACCTGCCCCCGGAGGGTAAAGCGGATGTCCAGGTCCTCAAAGGAGAGGATAACGTTGTCCTGCATGTTCCCGCCCTCCTTTCAGTTGACGTGGTTTTTGGGGTCGGCGGCGTCGGCAAAGGAGTTGCCGATGATGTAAAACGAGATGGTGATCACCGCCAGCACCGCCACGGGGAAGATGAGCTGATACCGGAGCACGGCCATCTGCATCAGCGACCGGCCGGTCTGGATGAGGTTGCCCAGCGACGGGATGGATACGGGAAGGCCGATGCCGATGTAGGTCACGAATACCTCGCTGCCGATGGCGCCGGGAATGGCCAGGGCCATGCGCATGGTGATGACGCTGACCAGATAGGGCAACAAATTCCGGAAGATGACCCGCCGGGTGGGCACGCCCAGACACCGGGAGGCCAGGTTATAGTCCCTATCCCGGATGATGATGATCTGGTTGCGGATGAACCGGGCCATCCCCAGCCAGCCCGTCAGGGACAGGGCGAAAATTATCGTGGAAACCCCGGGATGCATGATGTAGGAGATGAGGATGAGCAGCAGGGTCTGGGGAATATTGTCCAGCACATTGTATAGTTCCGTAAAGAAAAAGTCCAGCTTGCGCACATAGCCCCACAGCACCCCGGCCAGTATGCCCAGCACCGCCTCCGCCACGGCCACGGAAAAGCCGATGAACAGGCTGGTGCGGGTGCCGGCCCATATGCGGGACCACAGGTCCTGGCCGATGGAGTTGGTGCCGAACCAGTACTCGCCGTTGGGGGGCACGTTATTGAGCGGCAGGCCCCACTCGCCGTAATGGACCTCCAACGGGTCCTTCTGCCCCGGCAGCAGGGGCTGGATGAAGGTGAACAGCAGCGTCGCCGCCATGAGGCACAGGAAAAACACCGCGGTCCGGTTGCGGAAAAAGGCCCGAACCGTGGCCCGCCAGTAGGAGTAGTTGGAGTATCCGCCCCGCTCGGCGGCCTCCGGGTGAAATTCCGCGAAGGAGAAGGCCAGGGTATCGTCGTTTAAAACAGCGCTCTCGTCCAGGTCCCGGGCCAGCTGTTCGTTCAGCCTGTCGCCCAGCATGTCGGCGGATTTTTTGAACAGGCTCATCGGGACCCCTCCTTCTTGGCAAGGCTTATACGCGGGTCCACGATGGCCATCATGATGTCGCCGAATAAGAGCCCCAGGATGGACACCACGGCGTAGATCAGCACCAGCGCCTGGACCAGGGTGTTGTCCTGGCGCTTGATGGCGGTGACAAGAAGTCCGCCCATGCCGGGGATGGAATAGAGGCTCTCCACATACAGCGAGCCCATGAGGGTGCTGAGGATGGAGCCGGGGATGTACTGGACCAGGGGCACCATGGCGTTTCGGAACACGTGCCGGCGGGAGATGGCCCCGCTGGGCACGCCCTTGGCCCGGGCCAGCAGCACGTAGTCTTTGTTGGCCTCGTCCACCATGTACCGGCGCAGCCACATGGCGTAATAGGCGGTGTTGCCGATGGACAGGGATAATATGGGCAGCAGGTAGCTGATGGGCCGGGCCTCGTCAAAGAGCATGGGGATACCGGCGTACTGGGAGCCCACGAACTGGATGACGATGTGGTACACCGCGGCGGGCACAGCCTGGACCACCACGATCAGCACCGTGCCCAGCCTGTCGCCGATCTTGAACCGGGTACGGGTGCTGTAGGCCATCCATATGCCCAGCGCCAGCCCCATCACCAGCGACAGGGCGAAGGAGATGAGGCCGAACTTGACGGAAATGGGTATCTTCTCGGCGATGATGGTGTTGATGGACACCCCCCGGCGGTAGATGTTGGAGGTGCCCAGGTCGCCGTGGAGCAGCTGGTTATAAAACCGGCCCAGCTGCTTGGGCAGCGGGTCATTGAGACCAAGGGAGTTGAGCTTCACCTGGATCTCGGTGGAGGAGACCTTGTCGAAATTGTCGAAGTATCCCTCGATGGGCATCAGCCGCAGTAGGGAAAACAGGATCGTGATGATGATGAACAGCGTCACAGACGCCCGCAGGACCCGCTTCAAGATATATTTTGCCAATCGGACCCCTCCTTTTGGAAAAGACTGGATAATCACAGTCCCCCTGCCGCCGAAACGGCAGGGGGCCAGGTATCAGGCAGTTGCTCAGTTGGTGTGGGCGGCCCATTCCTCATAGGCCGCGTTGTACTCGTCGATGCTCATGGATTTCTCCATCAGGTGCTGGTCCTTGTACCGGTAGGTCACGGTGTCCACCATGGCGTACTGGCCCTCGAACACGTTCAGCTTGCTCATGGAGTAGCTGATCTCGTTGGTGTGCAGGGGCACCACGAAGGCGTGGTCCAGCAGGAAGGCCTCGGCCTTGGCAAAGGCGGCGTAACGGGCGTCCACGTCGGTGGTGATGGCCTTGGCCGCGTCCACCAGCGCGCAGTACTCGTCATACAGGGCCACGGTCTCGGCGGCCGTGCTGGTGTAGATGAAGCTGTAGCTGGAATCGGGCACGAAGGGGTCGGTCCAGGTCTCGGGATCGGCGTAGTCGGCGCCCCAGTTGCAGTTCATGAAGGCGTAGTTGCCGGAGCGGCGGATGGCGGGCAGGAAGCCGTCGGAGGGGCCGGCCTCCACGATGATGTCGATGTAATCCGTGCCCAGCACGTTCTCGATCTGCTGCTCCACCACCTGGCACTCGTTGGCCATATTGGAGGTGGAGGGGTTGTAGCACATCAGGACCTTCACGGGGAAGGTGGCGCCGGCGGCGGTCAGCTCTTCCACGGCCTTGTCCTTGTACTCCAAAGCCAGGTCGGGATCGAAGTAATCAAAGCCCTCGGCGGTGTAGGCGTCCAGACCCTCATAGGAGGTATAGTCCTTGCCCTCGTACATGGAGAAGTTTTTGGGGTTGATGGTGTTGCTCATGGTGGCGGTGGGGTTCAGGGGGTCGTGGGCCGCCAGAGCGGGAACGCGGTTGAAGGCGTGTACGATGGACTGACGGAAATTCTCGTTGTTGACCGCGATGGTCCAGTTCTCCGGCTCATATTCCTCGTCGAAGTTGGGGTCGAAGTTGAACAGGTACCAGTAGGAATAGGAGGTGCCGGGCCGGGAGGAGTGGATCTGGTCGGCGGTCTCGGGGTCGGCCATCATGGCGGTGAGCAGGTCGGAGGACACGGTGGCCGC
>CANQJZ010000024.1 GCA_947624385.1 uncultured Oscillospiraceae bacterium | reverse complement strand
TGTTGCTATTAAAAATTAAGTTGCGTTTTTCCGGAGTAATTATGAATTGACGGAAATACAATGAGTACAAACCGAAGGTTTGTGCGAAGGGTGTATTTCGCGCTCATACGCCGAGGGATTAAGACCAGCAGAGAAAATAATTTGGCGTTCAGATAAAAATTTCCCCTGTTTCGGCTCATAAGGGCGAAAACAAGGAAAAACACATATCCATATTACTGTATGAGATTTGAAAAGCCTTGAAAAATATGAAAAGTTCGAGAAATTCGTCTGCAAATCTTGCTAATATTTGTCAAGGGTAAAATTGAGGGAGTAAGGCACGAAAACAGGGCATAAGAAAGTGACCCACCAGGTTGCGGGCTGAAAAGAAAAGATCACGGTTCAGAAAGTACAAGTGGCTGAAAAACCTGACGCGAAGCAGTTTGTAACGATACGCAAAAGAATAGAGCGTGATGTTCTTGCCCTTGCGGTGTAGGGGGACGAGGGGATATAATGGTCTGGAGAGAAGGACAGCACGACAAATCGGTATTTTAAGGAGAAAAAGTTATGGTCAAGAATGTATTAGTTTTAGGTGCAAGTGGGACAGTTGGTACTGCGGTATTCAAGCTGCTTTCTTGTGAAAAGAGCTTAAATACCAAAGGAACCTATTTTTCATCAAATCAGGAAAACTCTCCATCCCTAATGCGTTTTTCTGTTGAGTTTCCTGACGATATAAACGCCATCGTGAAACAAGTTCGTCCCGATATTGTAGTATCTTCTCTGCGTGGCGACTTTGAAAAGCAACTGATTACTCACGAAAACATAGCGGAATACCTGATTACTAATAATGGAAGGTTGATATATCTCTCAACCGCAAATGTATTTGATGGCAGTTGGGATCAGCCGCACTATGAAGATGATACAGAAGTATCAAACAGCGATTATGGGCAGTTTAAGATACAATGTGAGGCTTTATTGCAAAATCGGATGGGCGGCCAAGCGATAATACTTAGACTTCCTTTTGTATGGGGAAGAAACTCGCCAAGACTTCAAGAAGTGAAAACCGGGTGTGAAATCGGGGAACTGGGAGTCTATACAGATTTTTACAGAAATCATGTGTCCGACGTGCAGATCGCGCAGACTATCCAATGGATAATCAAAGAGGATAAGAGTGGGATTTTTCATGTTGGAACCTCGGACGTGATAAGCTATCAGCGCTTTATAGAGCAGTTGATCGCAGCAATGGGTATGAAGCGGCCTGAGTTTATATTTCAGAAAACGCCAAAGACAATGGCGGTATTAAGTAACCGAAAAGATATTCCTAATGAGTTAATTTGGACTACCAAGGAACTGATTCAGTATCTATGTAGCAACAGAAAAACATGATAATCTGGTCAACTCAGAGAAATTCCCGTTTGTCGGGGAAGAATCAACGCGATAGGGCAGCATTCGCTGACTGAACACCAGCATGGCGCAAAGAGCATGATAGAGGTCATCCATATTTTTTGTGGATGACCTCTCAGCTTGTCGAAGCGGCGGATGATACAGGACGCCGCCGGATGAATAAAATACAGCGGCGGGACCGGACGGTCCCGCCGTTCACTTATGTTTTTTCGCCCAGTTTGCCAAGCAGTTCATATAGGACCCCGTAGAGGAACCGGGCCTTGTCGGGCTCCAGCTCCACGCAGGTGGCCAGACGCTGGGGCACGGTCAGCGCTTTTTCGCGCAGCGCCTTTCCGGCGTCGGTGATGGTGACGATAAGGTCGCGCTCATCCTCCGCCGAGCGGCGTCTTGTCACATACCCCTTTTCCTCCAGCCGTTTGAGCAGCGGCGTCAGCGTACTGGAATCAAGATATAAATATTGGCCGACCTCCTTCACACGCAGCTTTTCATGCTCCCACAGCACCATCATGGTGATGTACTGCGTATAGGTGAGGTCAAGCTCGTCCAGATAGGGCTTGTACGCCTTCACGATCTCCTTCGCGCAGGCGTACAGCGGAAAGCATATCTGGTTTTCCAGCTTCAATGGGTCAAATCGGTCCGACATGGTGGTTTTCTCCTTTGCTTACCCTTTAATCGCTCACGTCGCTGTCCAGGACCGCGGCGAACGCATATTCTCCGAACCGTTCCTTCATCCGCCGAACGACATCGGCCTCGATCTCCGCTTTGTTTTCCGCCTGGAAGTCGATGATCAGGTCAAAGTAGACCAGCTTTTTCTCGGTGTCCACATAGAATCCGTGCATCTGCAGCACCTCCGGGTACTCCCGGAGAATGTCGGTCAGCGCCCGCTTCATATCGGCAAAAACTTCATCCGCCGTGTTGGAGGCGTAGACGCCCACGGTCAGGACGATGCCAAAAGCGCGGTATACATCCTCGGCGATCTGCCGGGTCAGGCCGTGTATCTCCCTTGCGGTCATATCGTCGGGCAGCTCGACATGCACCGAGCCGATCAGCCGCTCCGGGCCGTACTGGTGCAGCGAAAGGTCATAGGCGCCAAGCACCCCGGGGTATTTTCCGATGAAGTCTTTGAGCTCCCCGGCCAGGGCGCTGTCCACCCGCTGGCCGATGAGCTGGCCCATGCTCTCTGTGAGAATTTCGATACCCGCCTTCAGGATGAACACAGAAATGACCAGACCCAATACGCCCTCCACGCTGCGGTCAAAAGCCATGCTGACCCCCGCCGCCACCAGGGTAGCGAGGGAGAGAACGGCGTCCATGACCGCGTCCGTGCCGGAGGCGGTGACCGATTCGGAATGCCAGGTCCTCCCGGCGGCTTTCACATACCGCCCCAGTATGAGCTTCGCCGCCACGGCCGCCGCGATGACCACGAGGGTCAGGACGGAATAGTCCGCCGCGGTGGGATGGAGCGTCTTGTCCAGGGACTCCCGGAAGGCTGTGACGCCCGCCAGCAAAATTATGACCGCCACCGTGACAGAGCTGATATACTCGATCTTGCCGTAGCCGTAAGGGTGCTTTTTGTCCGGCGCTTTACCGGCCAGCTTCGTCCCCGCGATGGTGACCACCGAGGACAGGGCGTCGGTGAGGTTGTTCACACCGTCCAGGACGATGGCGATGGAGCCCGACAGAAACCCCACCGCCAGCTTGAACGCCACCAGCACGGCGTTGACGCCGATGCCGACGACGCTGACCTTCACGATAGCTTTTTCCCGCTCCATCACAGCAGCGCCTCCACGGCCGCCCGCTTTTCAAAGAGCACGCAGCCGCCCACATGGTCGTCCGCCAGTACATCGCCCTCCCGCAGGGCGGCGAACAGGGGCGAGGCCAGCGCCTGGCGCAGGGAGGTATCCCGCACGTTCACGTCCGAATAGGGCGAGAAGGGACATGGCTCCGCGCCGCCGTGGGAGTTGATGTGGAAAAAGCCCCGCCCTGCCGCGATGCAGCCGCCGGAGCTCTTCTCGTCCCCGGGGAAGGACACGAACACCACCTCGGGGACCTGCGCCCGCAGCCGGGCGATGCCGTCCCGCAGCCGGATACGCTCTTCCTCGCCGGGGGCCAGCTCCTGGCTTTCCTCCGTCACCGGCACATACTCCACATAGATCACCAGCTTGCAGCCCCGGCCCGCCAGGGCGTCGATGAAGGCCGGTGAGACAGCCTCGTCCACGTTTTGGGTCGTCACCGTCACGGACGCGCCGAACAGCAGGCCCTTTTCGTGCAGCGCGTCCATATTGGCGATCTGGGTATCATAGGTGCCCGCGCCACGGCGCTAGTCCGTCTCGGCCCGGCCGCCCTCGATGCTCAATACGGGTATCAGATTGCGGCATGTATCGAACAGCTTGAAATAGGCGACGTCCATATATGTACCGTTGGTGAAGATGGGGAATATGATGTTCGGCAGCTTTCCCGCCGCCTCCAGTACGCCCCGGCGCAGCATGGGCTCGCCCCCGGCCAGCAGGATAAAGCTGACGCCCAGCTCTTCCGACTGGCGGAAGATGGCCAGCCACTCCTCGTCCGTGAGCTGGCGCACCGGCGCGGCGTCCACGGTGGCGTGGTTGCAGCGGGAGTAGCACCCGGCGCAGTGCAGGTTGCAGGCGCTGGTGATGCTGGCGATGAGAAAGGGCGGGATGTGCTCGCCGGCCTTTTCCGCTTCTGACCGGCGCTGGGACGCCCTGCGGCTGGCCGCCGCGAAGCGGACCATGAACGCGCTCTCCCGCGGGTCCCGCAGCGTGGCCCGCAGGGCATTGGATACGATGTTCTCCACGCCGCGGGTCATGTAGGCCTGTATGTCAAATTTCTCGTCCATGATTTTCCCTCACAGCTTCACCGTGGCGATGTATTCCGTGCCCTCGTCCGTCCGGATACCCGGGTCAGCGAGCGCCAACTCGCCGCCCAGCGCGCCCATGAAATGGCACAGGGCGATGCCCATGTCGATCTTCTGCATGTCCCAGCCGGCCTTGGCGGTATACCCCTTGGTGTGGGCCAGATAGAAGTGAAAGGCGTCCCCGGCCCGGACGACGCGCCAGGGCTGGGAGTTGGTGGCCGACGGCGCCAGCCGCACCATCTCCAAAGCGTCCCAGAGATTTTTTTCGTCGGTGTGCAGCGGCGTGGAAAAGTCCCCGTCGAAAAAGAGCTGTTCTGCGCTCTTGCGCTCGTCCGCCTTGATCGTTTTGCGCATGACGCTCTCCCGGACGGACATCTTCTCCGCCGGATAGCCCAGAGGGCTGACGCAGAACATCCACTCGCTGTCCCGCACATCCGCCGCCCGCTCAAAAAGCGCACGCTTCATGGTCCCGCCGATCCAGGTGGTGCCGATACCCAAAGACCAGGCGTAAAGCACCAGCTTCTCAAAGGAATAGCCGTAGGCCTCCTCGGCGTGAGGTACCCTGTCCACCTTCGCCGTCACATAGCGGCTCTCGCCCACGATCACCGGGCTTGACAGGCCGTGCTCCCTGGCGTCCAGCAGAAGGAACCGCACCGGTATGCCGTAGGGATTTTCGATTTCCCGCATATATTCCCGGAGCTTGCTCTCATCCTCCGCCCGAAGCGGTTTCCCGTCAAAGGTCCGCACGCTCCTTCTCGTCCTGACCAGTTCCATCATGTCCATCTCATTGCCCCTCCTTGTCCGTCAGCTTGCCAATTTGATTTCTCAACAATCAATCCTGCAAGATTGATTATAGTATAAACGCCTGCCACGCCGTTGTCAACATTGAAATGCCATCGGCCACATAAAAACGGCGGGACAAAACGTCCCGCCGCAACCATGTATGATCATTCTCCGTATGGATAGTAGTGCCCCGCCTTGGACTGAAATTCGCACAGTCTCGCGATCTTTCCGCTTTCATCAAAATCGGCTATCGTTACCCCGTCAAAGGCGTCGGTCACGCCGTCGTACTGGCACCGGAAATACCATTCCGCCACGGCGGTGCGGCCCGTTTCCAGCACACGCTTCACCGACCACTCCAAGACCCTGCCTTTGTCGTTCCAGTCTTTGAACCATTGTAAAATTTGCGAAAGGCCGCGGTACTCCGGGCCGTAGCACTCGCTGTATACCGCGTCGTCGGAAAAGGTGTTTTTGACCGTCTCGATGTCCCTGTCTATCCACGCACGGAAGTATCTGCGGATGATCTCTTCCATCTTGTCCCTCACGAAACAATAGTCTTCGCCATGCAAATGGGGACCCGCGAGCGGGTCCCCATGGTCATTTATCAGGAGCGTTTCGACGCCCTTAGCACTTTTCCCAGATCGTGGCGACGCCCATGCCGCCGCCGATGCACAGGGTGGCCAGGCCGTGCTTGGCCTCGGGCCGCTTCTGCATCTCGTGTACCAGGGTGACGATGATGCGCGCACCGGAAGCGCCCACGGGGTGGCCCATGGCGATGGCGCCGCCGTTGACGTTGACCTTGCTCATGTCAAAGTGCAGCTCCCGGGCCACGGCGATGGACTGGGCCGCGAAAGCCTCGTTGGCCTCGATCAGGTCCATGTCGTCGAT
Source organism: uncultured Oscillospiraceae bacterium (assembly GCA_947624385.1). Classification (GTDB taxonomy): domain Bacteria; phylum Bacillota; class Clostridia; order Oscillospirales; family Oscillospiraceae; genus CAJOIG01. Next base: position 32,591 of record CANQJZ010000024.1, on the reverse strand, counting down.
GGTCATGTTGGCGCGCTCCAGAGCCTGCCGGGTGGCGGGCACGGGGCCTACGCCCATGATCTTCGGGTCCACGCCGCCCTGGCCGTAGCTGACCAGCTTGGCCATGGGCTTCAGGCCGTACTTCTCCACGGCCTCGCCGGAGGCGATGATGATGCAGGCCGCGCCGTCGTTGATGCCGGAGGCGTTGGCGGCGGTGACGCGCTGGACGTGCTTTTTGGTGTCGGCCTCATGGACCTCGGTGGGCTGGAAGGTGTGGACGATCTCGTCCTCCACGCCCTCGGGGCCTACGGGGAACGCGCCGCGCAGCTTGGCGATGCTCTCGGCGGTCACGCCCTTGCGGGGGAACTCGTCAACCTTGAACTCCACGGTCTCCTTCTTGACCTTCACGGGCACGGGGACGATCTCGTCGTCGAACTTGCCGGCGGCCTGAGCGGCCTCAGTCTTCTGCTGGCTGGAGGCGGCGAAGGCGTCCAGCTCCTCGCGGGTGATGCCCCACACGTCGCAGATATTCTCGGCGGTGGTGCCCATGTGGTAGTTGTTATAAGCGTCCCACAGGCCGTCCTTGATCATGGTGTCCACCAGCTTGGTGTCGTTCATGCGGGCGCCCATACGGGTGGCGGGGGAGGCGTAAGGAGCCATCGTCATGCTCTCCATGCCGCCGGCCACGATCACGTCGGCGTCGCCGGCGCTGATGGCCCGAGCCGCCTCGATGACGCTCTTCATGCCGGAGCCGCAGACCATGCCCACGGTGTACGCGGGGACGGACAGGGGCAGACCGGCCTTGATGCCCACCTGGCGGGCGGGGTTCTGGCCCAGGCCGGCGGTCAGGATGCAGCCGAACATGAGCTCGTCCACATTCTCAGGGGCCAGGCCGGCCCGCTTCAGGGCCTCCTTCACCACGATAGCGCCCAGGTCCACGGCGGGAGTCTTGGACAGCGTGCCCTGGAAGCTGCCAATGGCGGTACGGCAGCAGTTCACGAGATAGATGTCTTTCACGGAAAGTTCCTCCTTAATAAAATTACGAAATCAGTAAGCGCCCAAAGGCGCTGGGGATACGACTTTGTAGATTTTTTGTCATTGCCCAGACAGGGAAAGTATATTACACGCCTGTATAAAAGTCAAGTCCGGCGGGCGATTTTCCCCGCCGCCGTGGGACGCGGTTATCCGGCGGACGGGGTGCGACTGATTTTAGTTGCAACCATTTTCCCGCCGTGCTATACTGATATCGGATGGGGGTATGACCGTGGGACAAAAGGAAAAGCTGATAGAGAAGCTGAAGGCCAGGCCCAAGACGTTCACCTTTGACGACGCGGAGTCGCTTTTGCGGTATTTTTCCTACAAGCGCTCCAACAAGGGCCGCACCAGCGGCTCTCGGGTCATGTTCGTCAGCGACACATATGCCCCGATCTTGCTCCACAAACCCCACCCCCGGAAGGAGCTTTTGGAGTATCAGGTCAAGCAGCTCATAGAGATTTTGGACGAGGAGGGTCTGATATGAGCAACACGATGGAATACAAGGGCTATATTGGCAGCGTTGAATTTTCTGAGACAGATGGCGTCTTCTTTGGAAAGGTGCTGGGCATCCGAGCTCTGATCTCCTATGAGGGGACCACCGCAAAGGAACTGATCGACGATTTTCATGGCTCCGTGGACGACTATCTGGCGCTGTGCGAGGAAAACGGCGTCGAGCCGGAAAAGGCATATAAGGGCAGCTTTAATGTGCGGGTGTCGCCGGAATTGCACCGACAGGCCGTGACCTATGCCGCCGCCCATCAAATGACCCTTAACAGCTTCGTGGAGAACGCCATGCGAAGTTCCCTGGGCTCCCAAAGCTAAATTGCATGAACGAATAACAAAGCGTCTCACGCACAGGTGTGAGACGCTTCTTCTGTGTTTTACCTGTTGTTTTGCAGCCAGCGGACCGCGCAGTGGGCCAGGCACGCCGCGCCGATGGGCAGCGCGTCCTCGTTGAAGTGGACCTTGGGGTTGTGGGCCGGCCAGTCGCCCCGCTCGTCCAAAAAGCCGGCGGACAGGTACATGAACGCCGCGGGGACCTTTTCCGCTACCAGGGCGAAATCCTCGCTGGCGCTGGCCTGGACGTTCGGATAGGGCGTGGCGCCGGGGAAATCCAGCTCCTGCATATAGCCCACCATCTCGTTGACCAGCTTTTCGTCGCAGATAAGCGGCGGCACGCCGGAGGTCATCTCCACCTGGGCGCTGCCGCCGTACACGGCGGCCACGGCCGGGACGATCTCCTGCAAGCGGCGGACCAGCTTGTCCCGGGCCTCGGGCTTGTCCGTGCGGAGGGTGCCCTGGAGCATGGCGGTGTCCGGGATGATGTTGGCCGCGGAGCCGGCGGTGAACTGGCCCACGGTCAGCACGCAGGCGTGGGAGGGGTCGCTCTCCCGGGCGATCAGCTCCTGCAGGGCCAGGTGGATGTGCACGCCGATGTTGATGGGGTCCACGCTGGTATGGGGATATGCCCCGTGGCCGCCGTGGCCCTGGATCGTGATGACAAAGCGGTCATGGGAGTACATCATGGTGCCGCCGGCGTTGTACATGTAGATGCCCACGGGCATTTGGCCAGGACTGACGTGGTAGGCCAGCGCCGCGTCCACGCCGTCCAGAATGCCGTGTTCGATCATGTTCCGGCTGCCCTCAAAGGTTTCTTCGGCGGGCTGGAACATGAACCGGACCGTGCCCTGCAGATCGCCCTCCGTCTCCTTGAGCATCCGGGCCGCCGTCAGGAGCATGGCGGCGTGGTTATCGTGGCCGCAGGTGTGGGCCTCGCGGCCGGTGGGGCATGCGAAATCCTCGCCGCTGTCCTCCGGCATGGGCAGCGCGTCCATGTCCGCCCGCAGCAGCAGCGTCTTGCCGCCGGCGCCCAGCGTGGCCGTCACGCCCTCACCGCACTCGACCGGCTCCAGGCCGTATGCCCGCAGCTTTTCCATGACGTACGCCCTGGTTTTCGGCAGGTGCAGCCCCACCTCTGCGTTGGCGTGCATGTGGCGGCGGTCGGCCACCGTGTCGGCCCGCAGGGCCAGGGCCCGTTCGTAGTAATTGGTCATGTGTTTTTTACCTCTCGAAAAGCGTTGTGAGCGCCCGGATCTTGGCGGCCAGTTCCGGCGTGGCCTGGCCGGGGGTCATGCGCCACTGCCAGTTGCCCACCGGGTCGCCGGGCCGGTTCATCCGGGCCGTATCGTCCAGGCCCAGGTAATCCTGCATCTGCGCCACGAACAGGCGCGACGGAGAACCCATGCCGCCCCGGAGCATGCCCCAGTCGTAGCCTTCCTCCCGATTCAGGCCCAGGTATGCCTTGGCTACGGCCAGGTCCTTGGGGTCCACGTCGGCCATCCAGCCCACGAGGGTGGAGTTGTCGTGGGTGCCGGTGTAGCACACGCTGTTGACGGGGCACCGGTGGGGCATATTGTCGCTGTGCTCCCGGTGGTCAAAGGCAAATTCCAGCACCTTCATGCCCGGAAAACCGGACAGGTCCAGCAGGGCCCGGACCTCCGGGGTGATGAACCCCAGGTCCTCGGCGATGATGAAGCTGTTTGGAAATTTCTCCCGGAGCATGTGGACGAACGCCGCGCCGGGTCCCGGCTCCCAGCGGCCGGTGGCGGCGGTGGGGTCGCCGTAGGGCACGGCCCAATAGCTCTCCAGCCCCCGGAAGTGGTCCACACGGGCCACGTCGAACCGCTCCAGGGTGCTGCGCATACGGGCCTCCCACCAGCTGAACCCGTCGGCCTCCATGGCCTTCCAGTCGTAGATGGGGTTGCCCCAGAGCTGCCCGTCGGCGGTGAAGGCGTCCGGCGGCACGCCGGCCACAACGGTGGGTATGTTGTCCTGGTCCAGCAGGAATTTTTGCGGGTTGGCCCACACGTCGGCGGAGTCCAGCGCCACATAGATGGGCAGGTCGCCGATGGTCTGCACGCCCCTTTGGGCGGCGTATGCCTTGAGGGCGTCCCACTGCTTCTGGAAGAGATATTGCAGATAGGTGAAAAACCGCACGTCCCGGTCCAGCTTTTTCGCCCACTGTGCCACGGCGCCGCCCCGGCGCAGACGGATGTCCTCGTCGGGCCACGCTGTCCAGGCGACCATATCAAAATGGCGCTTCAGGGCCATAAACAGGGCGTAATCGGGCAGCCAGTCCCGGTTTTTCGTCAGGAACCGGGTCACATCCGTTTTGTCCCGGTCCCAGCCCCGGTCAAAGGCCTTTTCCAGCAGGTCGAACCGGGCGTTGTACACCGCGCCGTAGTCCACGCGGGCGGGCTCGCTGCCCCAGTAGGGGGCCTGGGCCTCGTCCTGAGTGAGGAGCCCGTCGGCGATGAGCATGTCCGGGTCTATGTAATAGGGGTTGCCCGCGAAGGCGGAGAAGGACTGATAGGGGGAGTCGCCGTAGCTGATGGGTCCCACGGGGAGCATCTGCCAGTATTTCTGGCCGGCGTCCGCCAGAAAGTCCACGAAGTCATAGGCGGCCTGTCCCAACGTCCCGATGCCATAGGGGGAGGGCAGGGACGAGACGGAGAGCAGGATACCTGCCGCACGCTCCATAAGATGTTATCCTTTCACGGCGCCTGCCGCCACGCCTTTGATGATATGTTTCTGGCAGGTGAGGTAGAAGATGATGACGGGGATGATGCTCAGCAGGATCAGCGCCATCGTCGCCCCCAGGTCCACGGAGCCGTAGCTGCCCTTCAGGTATTGGATGTGGATGGGGATGGTCATGTACTTTGTCCGGTCCAGGACAAGATAGGGCAGCAGATAGTCGTTCCACACCCACATGATCTCCAGCACGCCCACGGATATCATGGTGGGCTTGAGCATGGGCAGCACCACGGAGAAGAAGGTGCGGATGGGGCTGCACCCGTCGATGACGGCGGCCTCCTCGATCTCCAGGGGGATGCTGTGCACGAAGCCGGTGAACATGAACACCGCCAGCCCCGCGCCGAAGCCCAGGTAGATGATGGGGATGGTCCAGGGGGTGTTCAGCTTCAGCGTGTCCGCCGTGGTGGACAGGGTGAACATGACCATCTGGAAGGGCACCACCATGGAGAAGATGCACAGATAATATACCACTTTTGTAAAGGTGCTGCCAACTCTGGAAATGTACCAGGCCGCCATAGACGTGCAGATCAGGATCAGGGCCGTGGACGCCAGGGTGATGAACAGGCTGTATCCCACGCTCTTCCAGAAGGGATAGTTGCCGAAGGTCATGCCCTTGACGAAGTTGTCGAAGCCCACGAAGGTGTCGGCATTGGGCAGGGCGAAGGCGTTCTGGTTCACGGCCGCATTGGTCTTGAAGGCGTTGACCGCCACGGCGATGATGGGGACGATCCACAGAAGGCCCACGACGATAAAAACGGCCGTGAGCAGGTTGCTGCCCCGGGAATAGTGCTGCTTATAGCGCTGTTTCATCACTGCTGCACCTCCTTTTGACGGGTCGCGGTCAGCTGGGCGATGGCCAGGGACGCCACCAGGATGAAGAACACCACCGCCTTGGCCTGGGCCGCGCCGTGCCAGTTCTTGTTGATGTTATACGTGGAGTAGATATTCAAAGCCAGAAGCTCGGTCATGTTCACCTTGGCGCCGTTCATGATGACGGACGGCGCGCCGCCGGTGAGGGCCAGGTTCTGGTCAAACAGCTTGAAGGAATTGGTCAGGGTCAGGAACATGCATATGGTGATGGAGGGCATCACATTGGGGATGACCACCCGGAACAGGGTCTGGCTCTTGGAGGCGCCGTCGATCTTGGCGGCTTCCAGCATATCCTCGGGCACGGCCTGCAGTCCCGCGATATAGATGATCATCATATAGCCGATCTGCTGCCAGGCCACTAAGATCACAAGACCCCAGAAGCCATAGGTGGCATTGGCGGTGAGATAGGTGCTGTAATGTTTCAAAATGGCGTCGAAGATCATGGACCAGATATAGCCCAGGACCACGCCGCCGATCAGGTTCGGCATGAAGAAGATCGTGCGGAACAGGCTGGACCCGCGCATTTTTTGCGTCAGCGCGTAGGCGATGGCGAAGGCCAGCACGTTGATGAGCACGATGGAGACGATGGCGAACAGGGCGGTGTTCTTGAACGCGTGGACGAAGCCCGCGTCCCGGAACGCCTTGACGTAGTTGGAGATGCCGGTCCAGGTGGCGTCCTTGGGGGTGTTGAAGGTGCAGAAGGACAGATAGATGCCCTGGGCGAAGGGCCAGATGAAGCCGATGCAGAAGCAGACGAGCGTAGGCAGCAGAAACACCGGGAACCACCGGCGGATAGGCCGGCGGATCAGCTCACTGCTCAGGGCGGCGGCGTCGCGTTTCTTCTTTTTCAAGGGGATCGTCCCTCGCTTTCTATGGGAGATTTTTCAGCGGAAAATTTGAAAACAAGGGCGGGCGCAGTGCCCGCCCTTGCGCATTTTAGCTCAGGGTATAAGCCGGGGATGACTCAGCCGTTCACGTTGGCATACTCGATGGCCCAGCCGTCCACGAACGCGGACACGACCTGCTCCCAGTTGGCGTCGGAGGGGTCGGCCGAGTAAGCGGTCAGAGCGGTGACCACGGTGGCGCGCCAGGCGTCCACGTTGGGCGTGTCGTTGAAGGCCCAGAACATGGTGTACTTGCCGGCGTTGGCGTACTCGGCGGCGTCGGCGCCGAACACGTTGGCAGAGGCCTTGGCGGCCTTGAAGGGGATGCCGCTGAACTGCTCCGCCAGCATGGCGGTGCCTTCCTCGGAGGTGACGACCCAGGTCAGGAAGTCGATGGAGGCCTGGATGTCGGCCTCGTCGGCCTTGGCGTTGATGGCCCAGCAGTTCTCGGTGCCGCAGTTCAGGCCGGCCTCAGACTCGCCGTCCACACCGCAATAGATGGGGATCATGGCCAGGGTCTCGGGGTCCATGCCGAACTTGCCGGTCAGGCGGGAAAACTCCCAGTCGCCGTTCTGATAGAACACGGCCTTGCCCTCGCCGAACTCGGCCTCGGACTCGTCGCCGGTGGAGGTGGACAGGCTGGTGGGATCGGCGGCGGTGTCGGTGATGTACAGATCCCAGATGTTGCGGTAGTTGTCCAGATAGTCGCTGGTGATCTCAGCGGGCAGGGCGCCCACGGTCAGGCCGGCGTCCTTGTACTGATAGTACAGGGGGATGTTGGCCAGGTGGCCGGAGAAACGCCAGGAGGAGGAGCCGTCCAGGCCGGGGGCGGAGAAGGCGTCGAAGCCCAGCTCGTCCGCGCGGGCGTGGATGTCGTCGGCAACGGCCTTCAGGGAGGCGAAGTCGGTGATCTCATCCAGGGAGTGGCCGGCCTGCTCCAGAAGGGCGGTGTTGACGATGATGCCGAAGGACTCGTAGCAGTAACCAAGAGCCTTGGGGGCGCCGGCGTCGTCGAACAGGACGTAGTCGTCGTTGACGCGCTCAGCGTAGATGCTGGTGTCGGTCAGGTCCAGAGCGTAGTCGCCCCAGTCGGTGATGCCGGACTTATTGCCGATGTTGAAGATGGTGGGGGCCTCGGTCTTGGCCATCTCGGCGGTCAGGGTGTCGGAGTAGGTGCCGGAGGCGGCGGTGACGACCTTCACCTCAACGCCGGTCTCCTCGGTGTACTTGGCGGCCAGGTCCTGCCAGGCCTGATCGGCCTCGGGCTTGAAGTTCAGGTAGTACACAGAGCCGGCGTCGTCGGCGAAGGCCGCGGCGGACAGGCTCAGGCACATGACCAGGGCAAGGATAAGTGCAAGCGCTTTTTTCATGGGGTTTGTGTTCCTTTCAAAAAATATTTCACACGGCTGTACGCCGAAGTGATCTTGTTCTCACGCTCTTTCGAGCCGGGCCACGGACCCGCCGGGGCGGAGGGTGGTCTGCACGAGCATGTGCCGGTGGGAGCCGGTGCCTTCGATGAGGGCGATGAGCATCTCCACGCTCTCCTTTGCCATTTCCTCCGCCGGCTGGCACAGGGTGGTCAGGGTGGGGACCATGTATCCGGAGATCTCCAGCCCGTCGATGGCGATGACGGAGCAGTCGCCGGGGACGGTCCGGCCCCGGTCGGTCAGGGCCTTGATGGCCGCGATGGCCAGCGCGTCGGAGATGGCCAGAAGGGCGGTGAAATCCGCGCCGCTGTCGATAAGAGCGCATACGCCGTCGTACACGGCGCGCATGTCATAGTTGCCGGTGACCACGGCCAGGGCCGGATCGTATTCGATGGCGCAGTCCCGGAGCGCCTGGCGATAGCCCTGGAAACGGAGCTGGCCGATGGAGTGGTCCTCCGGGTCGTCCAGCACCACCGCGATGCGCCGGTGGCCGTGGTCCACCAGATACCGGACCGCCTTTCCCGCCTCGTCCTCGTCCCGGATGCTCACGGAGGAATAGGCGTCCTCCCGCAGGTCCCCGAAGGTGTTCGTATATGTACAGCACACGAAGGGCACGGTCAACTGCCGCAGCTCCTCCTCCGTGTAGTTGAACCGGCCGCCCAAAAATATCACGCCCAGAAGCTTTTTCTCCCGCTCCAGCATGGCCGCCGCCTGGACCTCGTCCGCCTGGGTGGGGATCTGGTGCAGGACCATGGTATAGCCCCGGTCGTGTATCTGGCGGCTCAGGACCCGGATCAGGGAGGACAAAAACGGGTTGTCCACCCCGCGGGAGACAACGCCGATGGCCGTGGAACGGCTGCTCACCAGGGACCGGGCGCTGTTGTTGGGCACATAGTGCAGCTTGCGGACGGCCTCGTTGACCAGCTCCCGCACCTGGGGGCTCACGTCCGGGTGGTCGTTCAAAACTCTCGACACCGTGCTGACGCTCACGTCGCAGTAGGCCGCGATATCTTTGATGGTCAATGGCCGCTACCTCCTCGCTCCTTAGCTGGAAACCTTACCGGAAACATTGCCGGGAACGATTCCAACGGCTCATATTGTGAATATACACTAAATTGTCGGGCGCGTCAAGGTCGAATACTGTCCAAAATTATAAACCAGTTTTTGGTAATGCTGTCGGACGACATAAAAACCGCCAGCCGGTGGTCCCGGCTGGCGGCAGGTATTCCAATATGGTATGGCTTATTTCACGGCAAGCTCATAGGCGTCCAGAATGGGGCTGTCCGTCCCGTCCTCGGGCACGGCGTGGCGTATCGTTACCTCGTCGCCCACGTTCAGCACGATCACGTTCCGGTCCTGGGCGGCGGAGACGGCGTAGAACACGTCCTCGTCCTCCAAGCGGATATAGTACCAGCTCACGCCGTCCAGTACGGCCGTGCGTATCTCGGCGATGACGCCGGCGCTCTCGGCCTGTACGTCAGGCACGTCGGAGGCGCTCACGGTCACGCCCCGGTCGGACAGCATGTGGATATAGGTCCGCTCGCAGTCCGGGACGGTGGTTCCCGTGGCCACGATCTGGTACTGGGCCACGTTCACCATGGCGTAGCACTTGACCAGATTCGTCGCGTCCATGAGGGGGATGAAATAGGTAGGCTGGCCGGAGATATTGAGCAGCAGGGGGAACGTGGCGGTATAGCCCAGGTCCTGGACCACGCCCATGGCGGAGGCCATCGCGGCCCGCTCCGTGGCGCCGGGGGCCTCGTAGTACCGGGTCTGCTTGGTGCGCATGTTGCACAGCAAAAAGCCCAGGTTGGACTGGTCCGCGTTGGCGCTGGTCACGCCGGTGTAGACGTACACATCGTCGTTCATGGCGATGTAGTTGTACCCTTCCGTGGTCATGGTCACGTCCCGCTGGCCCAGCAGGGAGTTGATGAAGCCGTGGACCAGGGTGCCGTGGTAGTCGTACTGCTCCATGATGAGGCTGGGGGTGTACACCGTGTCCACCCAGGCGGGGACCTCCTCGTAATACTGGCTCTCGCCAGTCACCGCGTCCATGAGCACCGCGCCCTTGATATCCCGGCCGCCGAAAAGGCCGATGGTCTTCACCAGCCGGGGGGCGATCCACCAGGGGTGGCCGTCCTCGTCGATCTCAAATTCCGGCGTGGAGAACATCATGGTGGGGTACTGGAACCGCAGGTGGCGGGTCACCTTCCGGTTCAGGGGCTCGGAGAAGGAGTACTTTATCCCCTCGTCCAGCCGCACCACCCGCGCCTGCTGGGTCACCATGTCCACCACCACATAGGCGGGCAGGCCGGTGCCCCGGTTGGTGAACCACTTAAACAGGTCCGCGTAGTTGATGGGGGCCACACGCACGGGCCGGCCCTGGTAGTTTATCTGGGTGGAGTCGTTGGAGTACTCGAACTGGCTCACCATGTCGCTGAGGGTGCCCATCTGCCGGTCGCCCAGGTAGTTGGCGGAAGTCCTGTCCAGGGTGGGTATCTCGTTGAAGGAGATCTGGGCCACCTCCTCGGCAAAGTCCCCGGTCTGCACGTCCAGCAGTTCCCGGTAGGCCCCGGCGCGGAATATTGGCGCGGAGATGATCTTGCCCACCATCGCCGTCAGCAGCACCACCCCCAGCAGCACGCCCACCACCAGGCAGTGGCGCTTGATGAAGCGGAACCCGTCGCCGATCCGCTGCCGGAACGTGCGGACCACGTGGGCCTCGCCGTCCTTGTCCGGGACGATGGTGTCCGTCACCGTGGTCAGCACCGTGCAGCCGATGTACACGGCGCACAGGAAGATCAGGAAGGAATAAAAGCTCCCATCCTGAAAGTTGATGGCGGGCAGGGACACGTAAAAGTAGACGAACCCCACCACCAACGTTACGGCCAGACTTATGAGCACCCGCCCGGCCTTGCTTTTCGGCAGACGCCACTTGCGTTTTTTCCCGTTCATGCAAATTCCCCTCTCTTAAATTACGCCTGAACTTTCGCGCCGTAAACGGCGCAAAAGTCCTCGCTCCGCTCGCCGCGCAAGCGCGGGGCGTCAGATCCCATTCGAGGCGGGACTACCGTCCCCCTCGAGCTCCCCCTTGCTTTACGCACATTTTCTAATCCTTTGACAGTCTGAAATATTATTTTATTATTCCAGTTCCCGCTCCATTTTCAGCCGCCGGATGTCGGACCCGGCGAAGGAAAGGACCTGATATTCCCCCTCCAGCCGGGACATGACCTGGGGCGTGTACCGCCGGGCCATCTGGGCGGCGGTCAAATTTGTGCTGGCCACGGTCTTTTTCCGGCCCAGCAGCCGGGTGTTTATCAGCGTATACAGGGCGCTGCGGGAAAATTCCGTGACCATCTCCGTGCCAAGATCGTCCAGGATGAGAAGGTCGCATTCGCATATGCGCCGGACCCGCTCGGCGGCTTTGGCCGCCTCGTCCTCGTCCCGGGAGAATTTCTGGCTCTCGAAAGCGGCCAGGGCCTCCACGGCCGTCTCGTACGCCACGGAAAAGCCCTGGCGGGACACCTCCCGGGCGATGCAGGCGGACAAAAACGTCTTGCCCAGGCCTGTGCCGCCCCGGAAGAGATAGTTCTCCTTCCGGCGGCCAAAGTCCAGGGCGTAATCGTAGCATATGCCGAACACCGTCTCCATCTGGGTCCGGGGGGAGATGCCGGAGGCCGGGTCGGGCCGGTCGTCGTACAGCCCCAGGTCGAAGGTGCCGAAGCTCTCGCTGCCCAGCTTCATAAGGGCGGACAGGTCCTTTGCCTGGGCCTGGTCGTAGAGCTTCTTGAGACACTGACACATGCGCCCGCGGACATAGCCCGTGTCCCGGCATTTGGGGCAGTCCCAGGCCCCGTCCAGATAGTCCATGGGCCAGCCGTTGGCCACCAGCATCTCCGCCCGGCGGGCCTGCAGGTCCAGGCTCTCCCGCTGCAATTCTTCCACGCTCCGGCCCGGGTCCATGGCCTGGGGGATGAGCGCCGCGATCTGCCCGTCCAGCCGCCGCAGCTGGGGCAGTTTGGCGTAGACCTCCTCATGGCGCCGGCGGTCAATGCGCACCGCCTCGCGGCGGATATTCTCTTTTTCCTCTCTGGCCCGGGCCAGAAGCCGTCCGTCCATAGCGGTCAACCTCCGCTGTTTTTATACCGTTGGCGCAGTTTGCGCATCCGCTCCAGCTCCCCGGCGTCCGGCGCGGAGGCGGAGGCGTCCCCCGGCCTTGGCCGGTCGGGACCTCTGCGGTCGCCCTTTTCGATCTCGTCCACCGTGTGCAGGCCCTTGCTGTGCCAGGACTGGACGATGGAGTTCATGTACCGCCACTTCAGCTCCCCCGTGTTGGTGACGGTCCTGTCCGCCGCCAGGGCCAGCGCCTCCGGGCCGAAGCCCAGGTCGATCCAGCTCATGACGTATTTCTTCTCCGTGGCGGAAAGCTCCCGGCTGCGGATGCCAATGGCCCGCTGTATCTGCCCCGCCAGGGACTTGCGCCGGGCGAGCTGGGCCAGATAGCTCTCCGCCAGGTCATAGGTCATCAGCTCCCGGTCGAACCAGACGTACGCCTCCTTTTCGATGGCGGCGAAGCCCAGGTTCCGGGTGGCGCCGTAGCGCTCGTCGTGCTCCTCCTTGCAGTGCTGGATGAGCAGCATGATGACCTCCGGGGGCAGGGCCAGGTCGTCGTAGATGCCGAAGAGCTTTTTCAGGTCCGTGGAGCTGAGCACCCGGCCAAGGGTCTGCTGGACCTCCTTCACCAGGTCCTGAAACGCCGGGTCCGACTGGCTCCGGCGGGCCACGTCCGCCGCCTGATACTCGGGAAGCTCCTGCCTGGGCACTTCATCCGGCCCGGCGCCGTCCAGCAGCCCCAGCCGCTCCAATCGGGCCGCGATGCCCCGCACGGCCCGGACGGACAGACGCAGCGCCCTGGCAGCCCGGTCCATGTCCAGGACCCCGCCTTCCTTTACCAGGTAGAGGTACAGCAGCGCCCCGTCCCCGTCGCCGGCGTCCAAAAGGGCCTCGGCGTCCCGCACAGGCACAGCCAGCAGCGCCGGCCGGTTGAGTTTTAATCTTCCGTCGTCCATGCAGCGTTTTCCTTATCTTTTGCAGTACAGATGATTATAGCATCATCCGGCTTGGGTGACAAGATTTTGCTTAAAAGGGACACTGGTGCTATAATGGCCGCAAAGCGGCCATTTATATAATTTCAGGCAGTTTTGCTCCCGGCTTGCGCCGGAACCGCAAAACATGCCGCATTATAGCACATTCGTGCTATAATGGCCGCAGGGGGAAGATGCCATGGAAAAGCTTGTCGATCTGCATATCCACACCACCGCCTCGGACGGGACCCTGACGCCCCGGCAGGCGGTCCAGCTGGCGCGCTCGCTTGGCCTGGCGGCCATCGCCATAACGGATCACGACACCACGGCGGGCCTTGCCGAGGCCATGGACGCGGGAGCGGAGCTGGGCGTCGAAGTCGTGCCGGGGCTGGAGCTGTCCACCGAATACCGGGGCGGAGGCGTACACATCCTGGGCTATTTCATCGACCCGGACGCGTCCGCCCTGCGGGGGGCGCTGGACCGGTTCGTCCGGGCGCGTCAGGCGCGCAACGAGCAGATCGTGGCGGCGCTGGCGGCGGACGGGTTCGACATATCCATGGACGAGCTGCGCACGGCCTGGCCGGACACGGTCCTGGGCCGGCCGCATATCGCGGAGCTTCTGGTGCGGCGGGGTTATGCCGCCGCCATCGACGAGGCGTTTGACCGGTGGCTGGGCCGGGGCAGACCCTATTACCGCCCCCGGTGGCGCATGCCCCTTGCCGAGGCGGTGACGGTCATCCGCGCATCCGGGGGGCTGGCCTCCGTCGCCCACCCGCTGCAATACGGCTTCCCGCCGGATGCGCTGGAGGCGTTTCTGTACACGGCGAAGGACGCCGGGTGCGGGGCGCTGGAGGCGTATTATTCCAAGTATTCCCCGGCCCAGCAGGCGGCGCTGCGGGAAACGGCGGCCCGGCTGGGGCTGGTCGTGTCCGGCGGCAGCGACTTTCACGGGGCACGCAAGCCGGAGGTAAAAATGGGCACCGGCATCCACGGGTCCCTGCGGGCGCCCTATGAGCTGCTGGACGGACTGCGGGCCGCCCTACGGCCGTGATTTTGCCGCCAGAAATTGGGATTTGCTCTTGTTTTATGGACGGAAACTGTTTATAATATAACAGATTATGCGGTTTTTGGGACAGAGGGCATAGGCCGCGGCCGCGGCCGGACGCTGAGAGGAAACTATGTTGGAGCTTGTTGCGCCCGCGGGAAGCGTGGAGGCGGTCATCGCCGCCGTGCAGAACGGGGCTGACACAGTATATATGGCCCAGGGGCTCACCGCCCTGGGCAGTCGCGAGCGCGCCTTTGACCGGGACGAGCTGGCCCGGAGCATCCGCTATTGCCGGGTGCGCGGGTGCAGGGCGGTGGCGTCCATCCCCGGCCTGTACACGGACGAGGATATGGCCGACGCCCTGGAGCTTGCCCTGTTCGCCGCCCGGGAGGGCGCGGACGCGCTGATCGTGCGGGACCTGGGCCTGGTGTCGGTGCTGCGCCGGGCGCTGCCGGACATGCCCCTTTGGGGGGATGTCCGCCTGGGCGTTACCAGCGCGGAGGGGGCCAAAGCGGCCGCGGCGCTGGGTCTGCGCCGGGTGTTTCTGGCCCCGGAGCTGACCATGGAGCAGATCGCCGCCATCGCCGGGTCCAGCCCCGTGCCAACGGCGGTGTACGTCCACGGGCCGGTGTGCGTGGCCCACAGCGGACAGTGTTACATAGGCGCTCTGGCCCATGCGCACAGAAGCGACAACTGCATGCGCTGCGACATGCCATGCCGGGGCCGGTTCTCCCTGGGAGGCCGGATGGACGAGCACCCCCTGGCGATGGCCGACGTATACCTCATGGAGCACCTGGAGGCGCTGGAGACCATGGGCGTGACCGGCGCCGTCATCGAGGGCCGGGGCAGGAGGCCGGAGTACGTGGCCTACACCACCCGGCTGTACGCCCGCGCCATGCGGGAAAAGCTGTTCCCCACGGACGAGGAAAAGCACCAGCTGCTGTACGCCTTTAACGCCGCCGGACTGTCCGACGGCTACTATACCGGCGAGGCCGGACCGGGGATGTTCGCCCCGGCCCCGGCGGCCGACCGGACCCCGACGCGGTTCTATTCCGAGCTGCGCAAGCGCTATATGAGCGGGGAGCTGCGCCGGGTGCCGGTGAAGTTCTACGCCGTGCTGCGCCCCGGCGAGCCGGCCCTGTTCGGCGTGGAGGACGACCGGGGCCACCGGGCCGCGGTCCGGGGCTACGAGCCCATCGACCTGGGCCGCCAGGGCGTGACCGAGGCACGGGTGCGGGAGATCTTATACCGGACCGGCGGGACGCCGTTCAACTGCGTGCAGGTCAACTGCGCCATCGCGCCCGACCTGGACTATCCGGACGAGGCGGTGGAATCCGCCCGGCGGGAGCTTTTGGGCCAGCTGGCGGACCAGACCCGCACGCCCCATCCCGCGGCCAGGGGGGACCTGCCCCCCAAGCCCACGGACCAGGGCCTTTCCGGCCCGCCCAAGCTCATTTTGCAGGTGACGAGAGCGGAGCAGCTCACGGCGGAGCTGGCCGCGACGGCGCCGGACCTTTTGTACGTCCCGGCGGAGATATTGGCCGCGGGCAGCGGCGCGCTGGCCCATTTCCTGGACAGGGGGACCCAGATCGTGGCGGCCCTGCCCCGCGTTATCTCCGAGGCGGAAAGCCCCGTGCTGCGGGAGCTTTTGGCCGCGCTGCGCGCTCGCGGCGTGACCCAGGCGCTGGTGAACGATCTGGGGCTTTTGCCGGCGGTGCGTCAGGCGGGCATGGAGGCCCGGGGCGACCTGGGGCTGAACGCGGCCAACTCCTGGGCGCTGCAATTTCTGGGCGGGGGCGGGTTCAGGTCCGTGACCGTTTCCTGCGAGCTCACGGCCCGGCAGATCGGCGCGCTGGTCAAGCCCGTGGACACGGAGATGGTGGTCTACGGCCGTCTGCCCGTGATGGTCACGGAGCACTGCGTCATCCGCAACAGCGCCGGCCGCTGCTCCTGCGCCACGCCCACCAGCATGTCGGACGCCTTTGGGAGCGTCTACCCGGTGGAGAAGGAATTTGGCTGTCGGAACACGGTCTACGACGCCCGCAAGACGTTCCTGGCCGACCACCCGGAGACCTATACCGGCGTGGGACTTTGGGGGGCGCGGCTGCTGTTCACCACGGAGAGCCCCCGGGAGTGCGTGCAGGTGACCCGGCGATATAAGGGCGAGAGCGATTATCTGCCCACCAACGCCAGCCGGGGCGCCTATCAGAAAGGAGCGCTATGAAGCTGATCCTTGCCTCCGCGTCGCCACGGCGGCGGGAGCTTTTGGGCCATCTGGGCCTGCCCTTCGACGTGATACCTGCCACGGGGCCGGAGACGCCGCCGGTGGGCGCGGACGCCGGGGAAACGGCGCTGGCCCTTTCTCAGGCCAAGGCCCGTGAGGTGGCGGAGCGATACCCGGACGCGGTGGTCATCGGCGCGGACACGGTGGTGGAGATCGACGGCGATATTCTGGGCAAGCCCCATGACGAGGCCGACGCCGGACGCATGCTGGGGCTTCTCAGCGGCCGGGAGCACCGGGTCTACACCGGCGTCACGGTAATATCCGGCGGCCGCGAGGAGAGCGTCTGGGAGCGGACGCGGGTCTTTTTCCGGCCCATGACGGAGGCGGAGATCGCCTCTTACGTGGCCACCGGTGAGCCCATGGACAAGGCCGGGGCCTACGGCTATCAGGGCCGGGCGGGCCTCTATGTGGAGAAGATCGAGGGCGACTATTTCAACGTGGTGGGTCTGCCTCTTTGCCGTTTGGGCAAGATGCTTTCCAAGATCGGAGTTACGCTGCTTTGAAGGAATATCTCAAAAAATACGGCGTGCGCGTAGGCGTGGCCGTCATCGTCGTGGCGCTCATCGTGGCGCTGGCCGCCAACCTGCTGGACGGCCGGGCGGGGCTTCTTTCCAACATCACCGGCGCCATCGCCAGCCCCGTGGGCCAGGCGGCGGCCTCCGCCGTGGACTGGATCGAGGGCTTTTACGGCTATATCTACAAATACGACCAGCTGGTGGCGGAAAACAACGCCCTGCGGGCCCAGCTTGCCGAGGCCCAGCAGGCGGCCATCGACGCGAGCCAGTACAAGGAGGAAAACGACCGGCTGCGGGAGCTTTTGAACTTCGCCGAGAAGCACACGGATTACGTCATGGAATCGGCCAAGATCACCGAGTGGTCCAGCTCCAACTGGGAGAGCACCTTCCGCCTGTCCAAGGGCTCGTCCAACGCCACCAACCCCTTTGAGGTGGGCGACTGCGTGGTGACGGAATACGGCGCGCTGGTGGGCCAGGTCATCGAGCTTGGGGACACCTGGTGTACGGTCCGCACGGTCATCGACTCCGCTATCGACGTGGGCGCGTTAGTCGGCGAGGCCGGCGCGGTGGGCATGTGCGTGGGCGACTTTGCGCTTATGCAGGAGGGCTGTCTGCGGCTGACGTATCTTTCCGAGAACGCTCAGCTCATCGAGGACGAGGCAGTGCTCACCTCCGGCCGCGGGTCCATCCCCCAGGGCCTGGTCATCGGCTACATCCGCTCCGTGCTCAGCGAGGGCAACGGCCAGACGCTTTACGGCGTGGTGGAGCCGGCCTGCGACCTGGGCAGTCTGACCCAGGTGTTCGTGATAACGGACTTCACCGTGCAGGAGTGACGGGCTATGTTACTTGACCTTATCGACTTATCCAAGCTCCGCCGGGCCATCGTGTACGCTCTCATGCTGGCGGGCGTGTTCATTTTGCAGAACCTGATCGTGTCCCGTATCCCCCTGGCCGGCGTGAAAGCTATGCTGGCGCCGTCGCTGGTGGTGGCGGTGGGACTGTTTGAAGGCGGCGTATGGGGCGGCTTTTTGGGCCTGGCGGCGGGATTTTTCGCCGACATGGGCTACACCGACCACGTGGTGCTGTTCACCATACTGCTGCCCGCGGCGGGCCTTCTCGTGGGCGCGCTGGGTAAGTACATGCTGCAAAAGGGCCTGGTGTCCTATCTGGTCATGGCGGCGCTGACCCTGGCCGTGATAGCCTTCTGCCAGATGTTCCGCACGCTGTTCTTGTCCGGGGACGACGCGGAGGCCTTCCGGCGGCTATATTACGCCGGGGGGTACGTCTGGCGCGTGGTGCGCACGGGCCTTATCCAGACCGGGTGGAGCCTGGTCTGGGCCGTGCCGGTATACTTCCCCTGCAAGCTCATCGCCGCCCGTCCTATGGGCCGCTGAATAGGCGTCTGCCGTTTTTCCCGTTTTCCGAAAGAAAGGCAATACCCATGAGAAAGCTGATAAGCACAGGCCGGCTCGTTTTTCTGGGCCTGTTCGTGCTGGCCGTGCTGGCCGTGTTTTTCGTCAAGCTGTACGACCTGCAGATCGTCGAGGGCAACCAGGCGTACGAAAACTCCGTCAACTCCATCGTCTCCCACGAGACCGTCATCGCCGCCCGGGGCAACATCATGGACCGGTACGGCCGGCTGCTGGTGTCCAACCGCAGCTGCAACAATCTGTTCATCAAGGACGAGGAGCTGCTGATGAACGAGGACATCTCCATCGACGAGGCCAACGCCATCATTTTGCAGATGTGCTCCATCATCGAGGAAAACGGCGACAGCTATAACGACGAGCTGCCCATCACCATGGAGCCGCCCTGGGAGTTCACGGACATGTCCGCCACCCAGTCGCTGCTGCTGAAGGCATGGCTGTCCGCCAACAAGATGGACCCGGACGCCTCCGCCGTGGAGATCATGGCGAAAATGCGCTCCCGGTACGCCATCGACGGCAATTACTCCGCCCAGGAGCTGCGCATCATCGCCGGCGTGCGCTACGGCGTGAACGTACGCTATGACATCAACACCTCCGCCTATGTCTTCGCCCGGGACGTGTCCATCAACACCATCACCGCCCTGATGGAGGCGGACCTGCCCGGCATCGAGGTCCAGGTCAGTTACGTCCGGGAATACAATACCAGCTACGCGCCCCATATTCTGGGCTACACGGGCCTGATGAGCGCCGAGCAGTATAAGCGCTATAAGGACCTGGACTATCCCCTGGACGCCATCGTGGGCCAGTCCGGCGCGGAGGCCGCCTTTGAGAGCATGCTCCACGGGGTGGACGGCGAGGCGGAGATCACCCGCACCGCGGAGGGCATCGTCACCGGCACCACCTATACCAAGACGCCCAAGCCCGGCAACAACATCTACCTGACCCTGGATATCCGGCTGCAGGCCGCCGCCGAGTCCACCCTGGCCAATTACATCGAGACGACGAACCTGCAGACCGAGGCGGAAAACGCCCAGGCCCAGGCGGAGCACCGGCCCAGGGACGTGCGGGAGCTCATCACCGGCGGGGCCATCGTGGCCATCGACACCCGCACCGGCGAGCCGCTGGCAATGGCGAGCTACCCGTCTTATAACCTGGAGACCTATTGGGACGATTACAATACCCTGCTGGAAAACGAGAACCGGCCGCTTACGAACCGGGTGCTGTCGGGCCTTTACTCCCCCGGCTCCACCTGGAAGCCCTGTATGGCCGTGGCGGGCATCGACACCGGCTTTTTCGGCGCGGACACCATGGTCAACTGCACCACCATCTATGACAAGTACATCGACGACGGCTACGCCCCCGGCTGCACCGGCGGCCCCCACGGGGAGCTGAACGTCAGCGGCGCGCTGACCTACAGCTGCAACTACTTCTTCTTCACCGTGGGCGATACCATCGGCATCGACAACATCGACAAGTACGCCAAGATGCTGGGCCTGGGCGAGCCTACCGGCATAGAGCTGGCCGAGGCCACGGGCCGCGTGTCCTCCCCCGCCTACAAGGCCGAGCTTTATAAGGGCATGCGGGACCAGGCGTGGTACGCGGCCGACACCCTGCTGGCCTCCATCGGCCAGGGCCTGACCGGCATCACGCCGCTGCAGCTGGGCCGGTACGCCGCGGCCATCGCCAACGGCGGCACGGTGTACAGCTGCTCCATCCTGAAGTCCGCTTCCAGCTACGATTACTCCGAGAGCGTCTATGAGCGCGAGCCGGAGGTCATGAGCCAGGTGGACACGCCCCAGACCACCTGGGACCTGATACACGAGGGCATGCGGGGCGCCGTCACCAACCGCTGGGGCACCGCGTACGTGCCCTTCGCCGGATTCCAGTATGAAGTGGCCGCCAAGACAGGCACTACAGAGACCGAGAGCAGCACCAACGACGCCTTCTTCATCTGCTTCGCGCCCTACCAGAGCCCGGAGATCGCCGTGGCCGTGGCCATAGAGAACGGCTCCAAGGGCGCTAACCTGGGCGTCATGGCCCGCGACATGCTCCAGTATTACTTCGACTTCCAGCTGAGCACCCAGAACACGGAGGACGAGCTGACTCTGCTGCGCTGATGCGCGGTAAAAAAGACAATACGTAGGAGGTACGTTTATGAATATCGCATTGATGGCACACGACGGGAAGAAGGAGCTCATGGTCCAGTTCTGCATCGCCTATTGCAGCATCCTGGCCGAGCACAACATCATCGCCACCAACGCCACCGGCAAGCTGGTCAGCGAGGCCACCGGCCTGCCCATCGAGCTTTATATGGGCGCGGCCCAGGGCGGCGTGCAGCAGATCGGCGCCCGCATCGCCTATAACGAGATCGACCTGGTCCTGTTTTTCGCCGACCCCTATCATCCGGAGCTGTTCGGCCCGGTCAACGAGATCAGTCTTCTCTGCGCCAACCACAACATCCCCTTCGCCTCCAATATCGCCACGGCGGAGGTGCTGGTGCAGGGTCTGCGTCGGGGCGACTTTGCCTGGCGCGATATCGTCAATCCCAAAAATAAGAAAAAATAAGGAGCGTCTATGCAACGGATCAAGCCCCGGACCCTGTCCGGGTTTATGGAGCTGCTGCCCGATAAACAGGCCCAGATGGACGCGGTGCTGGGCGTGCTGCGCCAGACCTATGCGCTGTACGGCTTCACCGGTATCGACACCCCCGCCATCGAATCGGCGGAGGTGCTGCTGGCCAAGGGCGGCGGCGAGACGGAAAAACAGATCTACCGCTTCACAAAGGGCGACAGCGACCTGGCCCTGCGGTTCGACCTGACGGTCCCGCTGGCCAAGTATGTGGCCATGAACGCCGGCCAGCTGGCCTTCCCCTTCCGCCGGTACCAGATCGCCAAGGTCTACCGGGGTGAGCGGGCCCAGCGGGGCCGGTTCCGGGAGTTTTACCAGGCCGACATCGACGTGATCGGCGACGGGACGCTGGACATCGCCAGCGACGCGGAAATGCCCGCTGTTATCTGCGACGCTCTGCGCCGGCTGGGGCTGGAGCGGTTTTGCATCCGCATCAACAACCGCAAGGTCCTGAACGGCCTGTTCGCGCTGCTGGACGTGGCCGACCCGGCGGCCGTCATGGGCGCGGTGGACAAGCTGGAAAAGATAGGTCCGGAGAAGGTGGCCGGTATTTTGGCCGACCTGGGCATGACAGCGGACAAGGCGGCGGAGCTTCTGGATATCCTGTCCGCGCCCGACCCCATGGGTACCCTGGAAGGGCTGGCCGGGAAAAACTCCGCTCTGGACGCGGGGCTGGCCGAATTAAAGGCCGTGACGGCCCTGCTGCCGGGCTTCGGCGTGCCGGAGGACAAGTGGCGGGTGGACCTGACCATCGCCCGTGGGCTGGACTATTACACCGGCACGGTGTACGAGACCCAGCTTCTGGACTACCCCGAAGTCGGCTCTGTGTGCTCCGGCGGGCGCTATGACGACCTGGCCGGGTATTACACCGACCGGAAGCTGCCCGGCGTGGGACTGAGCATCGGCGTGACGCGGCTATTTTATATCCTGCGGGAGCAGGGGCTGTTGAACGACGCGCTGCCCACCGCTCCCTGCGACGCGCTGGTGATACCCCTGGGGGACGAGCTGGACTACGCCGTCCGCTGCGCCGCCGCGCTGCGAAACGCGGGCGTGCGCACCCAGGTGTACACGGAGAAGAAAAAGGCCAAGGCCAAGTTCGCCTACGCGGACAAGCTGCGTATCCCCTACGCCGCCGTGGTGGGCGAGGACGAGGCCGCCAATGGCACCGTGGGGCTCAAGGACCTGCGCACCGGCGAACAAAGCACCGTGGGCGTGGACCGGGCCGCCGAGATCATAAAAGAGAGTTTGCATACGCCGGTGACGCCGGTGAAGGAGAGATAAGAAATGACACAGATGCGCACCCATACCTGCAATGAACTGCGGCTTGAAAACGCCGGGGAAAAGGTCACGATCGTGGGCTGGCTGGAAAACGTCCGCGTGGTATCCTCCGCCCTGGCCTTTGCCGTGATACGGGACTTTTACGGAACCACCCAGGCGGTGGCCGAGACCGAGGAAATGGTGAAGGCCTTCCGGGCCATCGCCAAGGAGAGCACCGTCTCCGTCACCGGCACGGTCCGGGAGCGGGACAGCAAAAACCCCAAACTGCCCACCGGGGACATCGAGATCGTCCCGGAGGCGGTGGAGGTCCTGGGCCGCTGCCACTACAATGAGCTGCCCTTTGAGATAAACCGCAGCCGGGACGCGGACGAGAGCCTGCGGCTGAAGTACCGGTACCTGGACCTGCGCAACCCGGCGGTGAAGAAGAACATCGTCCTGCGCTGCAACGTGGTCGCGGCGCTCCGGGCGGGCATGATGGCCCACGACTTTTTGGAGATCACCACCCCCATCCTGACGGCCTCCAGCCCGGAGGGGGCGCGGGACTATCTGGTCCCGGCCCGGAAGCACCCCGGCAAGTTCTACGCCCTGCCCCAGGCCCCCCAGCAGTTCAAGCAGCTTCTCATGACCTCCGGCTTCGACCGGTACTTCCAGATCGCCCCCTGCTTCCGGGACGAGGATGCCCGGGGCGACCGGTCCCCCGGCGAGTTCTACCAGCTGGACATGGAGATGGCTTTCGCCAGCCAGGAGGACGTGTTCGCCGTCATCGAGGACGTGCTGCCGCCGATTTTCGCCAAATACGGCGTGTATAACGTGGCCTCCAAGCCCCCCTTCCAGCGCATAAAGTTCAACGACGCCATGGAAATTTATGGCACCGACAAGCCGGACCTGCGCATCGACCTGACCGTGAAGGACATGACCGACCTGGCCAGGGCCACCGACTTCCAGCCCTTCCAGGACGCGGCGGTGGTGAAGATCGTGCCCTGCACCGGCGCGGAACTGACGAGAAAGCAGATCGACAAGCTCTGCGACGATGTTTCCGTCCAGTCCGGCGTCAAGCCCTATTGGGTCCGCATGGACGAAAATGGCGCGCTGGTGGGCGGCGTGGCCAAGTTCCTCACCGGCCACGAGGAAGAGCTCAAGGCCCTGGGCCTGGTCCCCGGCAGTTTAGGGCTCATCGCCGCCGGGACGAAGGACGCGGCCCGGAAAACCGCCGGCGTGGCGGTGAAGATGCTGGGCGCGCTGGTCCCCGGCCACATGGACGAGAAGCGGTACGAATTTTGCTGGATCGTGGACTTCCCCATGTTCGAGATCGGCGAGGAATCCGGCCAGCTGGAGTTTTGCCACAACCCCTTCTCCATGCCCAATGGCGGCCTGGAGATACTGGAAAAGGCGGAAAAGGGCGAGGTGGACCCGCTGGACATCTACGCCTATCAGTACGACCTTGTTTGCAACGGCGTGGAGCTTTCCTCCGGCGCGGTGCGTAACCACGACCCGGACATCATGGTCAAGGCCTTCGAGATGGTGGGCCTGGGCGAGGCCGACGTGAAGGCCAAGTTCCCCGCCATGTACAACGCCTTCTGCTACGGCGCGCCGCCTCACGCGGGCATCGCCCCCGGCGTGGACAGGATGGTGATGCTCCTGGCGGGCGAGCCCTCTATCCGGGAGATCATACCCTTCCCCATGAACAAGAACGCCCAGGACCTGATGATGGACGCCCCCGGCGCCGTGGAGCAAAAGCAGCTGGACGAGCTTCATATCGCGGTCGTCGGCGTGGAGGAATAAATAAGCCCGCGCCGTCGGCGCGCACCGCTTGGAACGCCTCCCCTGTGTAAGGGGAGGTGCCGAGCGAAGCGAGGCGGAAGGGTTGTTGACAACCCCCCAGTCACGCTTACGCGTGACAGCCCCCCTTGCACAGGGGGGCCGAGACGTTTATCGCCCACAACGCGAAAGGAGGCCCGGCTATGTACGCACGTATCCGTTCCCTTGGCATCAAAGGAATAGGGGGCTATGAGGTGGAGCTGGAGGTCTCCATCTCCTCCGGACTGCCCAGGCTGGACATGGTGGGTCTGCCCGACGCCGCCGTGAAGGAGGCCGCCGAGCGGGTCCGGGCCGTCATCAAGTATAACGGCTGGGACTTTCCCGTGAGCCGCATGACGGTCAACCTGGCCCCGGCCGACACCAAAAAGGCCGGCACGGTCTACGATCTGCCCATCCTGCTGGGCATTCTGACCGCCTCGGGGCAGATCAGGCAGCCGCGGGAGACGGACATGTTTTTCGGCGAGCTGTCCCTGACGGGGCAGCTCCGGCCCGTTTTCGGCGCGCTGCCCATGGCCCTGGCGGCGGAAAAGGCCGGGGCAAAGCGCCTGTTCGTGCCCAGGGACAACGCCGCCGAGGCGGCCTTCGCCGAGGGCGTGGAGGTCTATCCGGTGAACGACGTGCGCCAGCTGGCCGCGTTTTTGGCCGGGGAGCGGGAGATAGAACCAGCCCCGCCGGGTATCGTGGACCCGGGCGCTGTGTCCGTGCCGGACTTCGCCGAGGTCAAGGGTCAGGAAAACGTGAAGCGGGCGATGGAGGTGGCCGCCGCCGGCGGTCACAACGTGCTCATGGTGGGCCCGCCGGGCGCGGGCAAATCCATGCTGGCCAAGCGCCTGCCCGGCATATTGCCGGACATGAGCCGGGAGGAAGCCCTTTTATCCACGGCCATATGGTCCGTGGCGGGCCTGACCACGGCGGACAGCCCCATCGTGGCCCGGCGGCCCTACCGCGCCCCCAACCAGACTGCCTCCCGTCAGGCCCTGTCCGGCGGGGCGGACCTGCGGCCGGGGGAGATGAGCCTGGCCCACAACGGGGTGCTGTTTCTGGACGAGCTGCCGGAATTTCACCGGGACGTGATCGATCTGCTGCGCCAGCCGTTGGAGGAAGGGGAGATCACCATCTCCCGGGCCACCGGCTCGGCCACCTATCCCAGCCGGTTCATGCTGGTGTGCGCCATGAACCCCTGCCGCTGCGGCTGGTACGGCCACCCCTCGGGCCGCTGCCGGTGCTCGGACCGGTCCGTCCGGGAGTACCAGGGCAAGGTCTCCGGCCCGCTGCTGGACCGGATCGACATCATGGTGGAGGTCCCGTCATTGGAATACGAGGACCTGGAGGCCAAGCCCGGCGGGGAGCCATCCGCCGCCATCAAGGCGCGGGTGGACAGGGCCCGGGCCGTGCAGCGCCAGCGTTTTGCGGGCACGGCCATTCAGGAAAACGCCCGGATGGACCCGGCCGCGATGGAGAGGTACTGCGCCCTGGACGAACAGGGCTCGGCCCTGATGAAGGGCGCTTATGAGGTCATGGGCCTCACCGCCCGCAGCTACGACCGCATTTTGCGGGTGGCCCGGACCATCGCCGACCTGGCCGGGGAGGAAAACATCGGCCCCATGCACCTGGCCGAGGCGATACAGTACAGAACATTTCGCTTGGCAAAGTGACCGGGAGAGACTATGACCGACATGATCTTACTGAAGGAGGGCGAAGTGGTCCTGAAGGGCCTGAACAAGCGCTCCTTTGAACAAAAGCTGACCAGCAACATCCGCCGCAGATTAAAGCGCTTCGGCCCCTTTACCGTGACTGCCAACCAGTCCGTCGTCTACGTGGAGCCGCAAAGCCCCGACTGTGACGTGGACGGGGCCTTTCAGGCCCTGGGCCAGGTGTTCGGTATCATGACCGTGACCCGGGCCGCCGCCTGTGAAAAGGACCCGGCCGCCATCGCGAAAAAGGCGGCGGAGTATTTGCACGACGAGCTTTCCGCAGTACGGACCTTCAAGGTGGAGTCCCGCCGGGGGGACAAGTCCTTCCCCATGACCAGCGTGCAGCTGAGCCAGTACGTGGGCGGGGAGCTGGACGACGCCTTCCCCGACCTCGTCGCCGACATGCACCAGCCGGAACTGACCGTCCATTTGGAGGTCCGGGACCGGGCGGCGTACATCCACGGCGCCCCCGTGCCCGGCGCGGGCGGTCTGCCCGTGGGCACGTCCGGGTCCGCGGTGAGCTTGCTCTCCGGCGGCATCGACAGCCCCGTGTCCACCTGGATGATGGCAAAGCGGGGCATGCGCATTATACCGGTCCACTTTTTCTCCTTCCCCTATACCTCGGAGCTGGCCAGGCAGAAGGTGCTGGACCTGGCGCGGCTGCTGGTGCCCTGGTGCGGGCGGATGAACGTGCAGGTGGTGCCCTTCACCCACATTCAGGAGGAAATACGGGACAAGTGCCCGGAGGACTATTTCACCCTCATCATGCGCCGCATGATGATGCGTATCGCCTCGGCCATCGCGGCTGACAACAAGTGCGGGGCCATCGTCACCGGGGAGAGCCTGGGCCAGGTGGCCAGCCAGACCATGGAGGCCATGGCCGCCACGGAGGACTGCGCGGACGTGCCCGTGCTGCGGCCCCTGGTGGGCATGGACAAGAAGGAGGTCATCACCGTCGCCCGGCATATCGGCACCTTCGACACGTCTATCCTGCCCTACGAGGACTGCTGCACCGTGTTCACCCCCCGGCACCCCTGCACCCACCCCAAGCTCAAAAAGGTCCGGGAGGCGGAGGCCAAGCTGGACGTGGAGCCGCTCATCGCCGAGGCCCTGGCGGGCATCGAATTTGTGAAGACAGGATATTGAGAAAATGGTCGAGAATTTTGAAGCCAAACTGAAGGAATACGCCCGCCTGCTGGTGGAGATCGGATTAAACGTGCAGCCCGGACAGACCCCCAGCATCGAGGGCTTTGTAGAGGCCGCGCCGCTGGTGCGGCTGTGCGTGGAAGCGTGCTACGACTGCGGGGCCCGGAACGTCATCACCGACTGGGGGGACGACTTCGTCACCCGGCAGCAGTTCCTGCGGGCGGACGAAGCGGTCTTTTCTGAGTACCCCAGCTATATGAAGGCCAAGGTGGACTGGCTGCTGGAGCACCAGTGCCCGCGGCTGTCCTTCGCGGGCTCCAACCCGGAACTGCTGCGCGGGGTAGACCCTGCCCGGATGCAGGCCCGCCGCCGGGTGTCCGGCGCGGCCACCAGGGAATATTTCGACGCCATGACCGCCAGTAAATTCCAGTGGTCCATTGGCGCCTATCCTGCCCCCGCCTGGGCGAAAAAGGTGTTCCCGGACCTGCCGGAGCCGGAGGCTATGGACGCGCTGTGGGACGCCATCTTTTCCGTGTGCCGCATTACCGGCGACGGCCAGGCCGTCCGGCGCTGGCGGGAGCATATCGAGACCACCGCCCGCCGGTGCGAGGCGCTGAACGCTTATAATTTCAAGAGCTTGCATTATGTCAACTCTTTAGGGACAGACCTGACGGTCGAACTGCCGGAGAACCACGTCTGGCTGGGCGGCAGCGAAAGGACCCCCGCCGGCGTGGAGTTCGTGGCCAATATGCCCACGGAGGAGATTTTCACCGCCCCCAGGTGGGACGGGGTACACGGCCGGGTGTACGCGGCCCTGCCCCTGGCGCTGGACGGGAATCTGGTGAAGGATTTTTACCTGGACTTCAAGGACGGCCGCATCGTGGACGTGCATGCGGCCCAGGGCGAGGAAATTTTGCGCCGGTCCGTGGACCTGGACGAGGGGTCCCATTATCTGGGCGAGGTCGCCCTGGTGCCCTACGACAGCCCCATCCGGAATAAGGGGATTTTGTTCTACAATACCCTGTTCGACGAAAACGCCTCCTGCCACCTGGCCTTTGGCTCGTCCTACCCCACCTGCGTGCGTGGCGGGGCGGACATGACCGAGGAAGCGCAGAAGGCCGCCGGCCTCAACCAGTCCATCAACCATGTTGATTTCATGGTGGGGACAAGGGACCTGGCCATCGTGGGCACGACCCAAAAGGGGAAAGAAGTCCCCGTGTTCGTAGAGGGGAACTTTGCGTTTTGATTTTTTCTCTCCCCCAGTCAGCGCCAAAGGGCGCTGACAGCCCCCTCGTCAGAGGGGGCCGGATCCTTGGCCTGGTAGAGAATATGCCTCCCTCTGACGAGGGAGGTGGCTCGCCCGTCAGGGCGAGACGGAAGGAGAGACATCCATGAACTGTGAAATACTCTCCGTGGGCACGGAGCTTTTGCTTGGCAACACGGTGAACACCGACGCGGCGGACCTGTCCGACCGGCTGGCGGCGCTGGGGGTCAACGTGTTCTGGCACACGGTGGTGGGGGACAACCCCGGCCGTCTGGCCCAGGCGGTGTCCATCGCCCGGAGCCGGGCCGACCTGATCGTCACCACCGGCGGCCTGGGACCCACCTATGACGATCTGACCAAGAACGTGCTGGCGGAGTGCTTCGGCCGAAAGCTGGAGCTGCACCCGGAGGAGGCGGCATTTCTCAAGGCCTGGTTCGCCGAGAACACCTCCACGAAATACACCGACAATAACCTCCAGCAGGCGTATCTGCCCGAGCGCTGCACGGTGTTCCACAACGATTGGGGCACCGCCCCCGGCTGCGCCTTTGCGGAAGGCGGCGTGCATGTGATCATGCTGCCCGGCCCGCCAAGGGAGTGTCTGCCCATGTTCGACGCCTGCGCCGCGCCGTATATCAAGGGCCTGAGCGCCGACGTGATCTTCTCCCACCAGATCAAGGTGTTCGGCATCGGGGAGAGCGCCGTGGAGAGCATGCTCCGGGCCGAGATGGAGCGGATGCAGAACCCGACGCTGGCCACCTATGCCAAGTTCGGGGAGGTCATGCTCCGGGTCACCGCCAAGGCGGCGGACGAGGCAGCGGCGGAGGAAATGTGCCGGCCCGTGACGGATAGGGTGCTGGCCGCCCTGGGGGATAAGGTATACGGCGTGGACCTGCCAAGTCTGGAATCGCTGGCCCTGGAGCTCATGAGGCAAAAGGGCCTGACCCTCTCCGCGGCGGAGAGCCTGACCGGCGGGCTCATCGGCCAGCGGTTCACCGCCCTGCCGGGGGCATCGGCGGTATTTAAGGGCGGCGCGGTGACCTACTGCGACGAGGTGAAGGCCGCCCTGCTGGGCATCGACCCGGCCCTGATCGCCGAAAAAGGCGCGGTGTCCCGCCAAGTGGCCGCGGCGATGGCCCTGGGCGTGCGCAAAGCCGT
The DNA here is from genome assembly GCA_947624385.1 of uncultured Oscillospiraceae bacterium. Classification (GTDB taxonomy): domain Bacteria; phylum Bacillota; class Clostridia; order Oscillospirales; family Oscillospiraceae; genus CAJOIG01. The sequence goes on along the minus strand of CANQJZ010000024.1, from coordinate 3,464 downwards.
GGGCGCGGACGTGGGCCTTTCCGCCACGGGTCTGGCCGGTCCTGACGGGGACGGGGTACACCCCGTGGGCACGGTGTTCGTAGGGTTAGCGGACGCGGATACGGTGCTGGTCCGGGAACTGCATCTTGGCACGGGCCGCGAGCGGGTCCGCCAGCTTGCCGCCAGTCACACCTTTGACATGCTCCGGCGGTATTTGCAGGGGCTTGACGTGGTGCCGGAGGAATACGCCCCGGCCGAATGAACTTGCGCAAAGGAGGACACATATGCTCCTGTCTCTGATCGTGCCCTGCTATAACGAGCGGGAGGCTCTGCCCCGTTTTTACGAGGCGTGCTCCGCCGTGCTGAAAAAGATGGACTGTCCGTACGAGCTGGTGCTGGTGGACGACGGCTCCGACGACGGTACCCTGGACCTGATGAAGGCCCTGGCCGAGAAGGACAGCCGGGTGACATACCTGGCCCTGTCCCGGAACTTCGGCAAGGAGGCGGCCATGTACGCCGGGTTCTGCAACACAAAAGGGGACTATGTGGCCGTGATGGACGCGGACATGCAGGACCCGCCGGAGCTGCTGCCGGTGATGCTGGAAAAGCTGCAAAGCGGCGCTTACGACTGCGCGGCCGCACGCCGGGTGACCCGTGCCGGCGAGCCCAAAATAAGAAGCTTTTTCGCACGGCTATTCTATAAGCTGGTCAACCGCCTGTCCGACACCGAGATCGTGGACGGTGCCCGGGATTTCCGGCTCATGAAGCGGGATATGGCGGACGCCATCGTGGCCATGAGCGAGTACAACCGGTTTTCCAAGGGCCTGTTCGGCTGGGTGGGCTTTCGCACCTGCTGGGTACCCTACGAGAACGTGGAGCGGGTGGCCGGCAGATCCAAGTGGAGCTTCTGGGGCCTGACCAAATACGCCGTGGACGGGGTGGTCAGCTTCTCCCAGACGCCGCTGCGCTTCGTGTCCCTGTTCGGGTTTATCATGACCGCCGTGGCCTTCGTCATGCTGGCGTTCGTCATCATCCGCAAGCTGATATTCGGCGACCCGGTGGCCGGGTGGGCGTCCACCATGTCCGTCATCATCTTCGTCAGCGGCATCCAGCTTTTCTGCCTGGGGATCATCGGGCAATACCTGGCCAAGACCTATCTGGAGACAAAGCGCCGACCCCATTTCATCGTGTCCGAATCCAACAGCGACGACGTGACAAAGATAAAATAATATAAAAAATTCTCTCCCCCGGTCAGCGCTCCGCGCCGACCGGGGGAGAGATATTCAATTCCCGGCCAGTTTTCGCTCCATGTCCCGCAATGCCTTGCGCAGGAAGAACACGCTGGCCACAAGGCTCATGAGCTCGGCGATGGGGAAGCACCACCACACGTTGTCCACGTTCCCGGTGAGGCTCAAAAGCCACGCGGCGGGTATCAGCACCACGATCTGGCGCAGCACGGACACGAAAAAGGAGAACATGCTCTTGTCCAGGGCCTGACAGGCGGACCCGGCCACGATACAAAAGCCCGCCAGGATGAAGCTCAGGCTTATCCGCCGCAGGGCCGGCACGCCGATGGCCAGCATATTGTCCGACGGGCTGAAAATGCGCAGGAAAACGTCCGGGAAGAACTGGAAACACACCACGCCCAGCAGCATAAAGCAGGACGCGTATATCACGCCATAGCGGATGGTGCGGTATATGCGCTCCTTTTTCCGGGCGCCGTAGTTGTAGCCAATGATGGGGATGATGCCGTTGTTGAGCCCGAACACGGGCATGAAGAAGAAGCTCTGGATCTTGAAGTACGCCCCGTAGACCGCCACGGCGGTGGAGGTGAACGCGCCCAGGATGATGTTCATGAGATAGTTGGTCACGGAGCCGATGGCCACCATCAAAATGGACGGGAAGCCAATGCGGTAGATGTCCCGGACGATGGGCCAGGGCAGGCGCACGTCGGACATTTTAATGGGCAGCTCTTTATTTTTCTTGAAGTGGAAGAAGAAGCCCAGGGCCGTGCCCGCCGCCTGACCGATGACCGTGGCGATGGCGGCGCCGGCGGTGCCCAGCGCGGGCAGACCGCACCAGCCGTAGATGAAGAAGGGGTCCAGAATGATGTTGGTGACCGCGCCCACCATCTGGGTCCACATGGAAAGGGTGGTTAGACCGGTGGATTGTAAAAGCCGCTCGGCGTTTATCTCCTGATAGACGAAAAACGACCCGATGGTGACGATGCGCAAGTACGAGTCCGTGTAGGCCCGGATGCTCTCCACACTGGTCTGGGAGCGGATGAACCAGTCCGCGCCGAAAATGCCGAACAGGGCCATGATCGCCCAGCAGCACACGCCCAGGGCGATGGCCGTGCCGGCGGTGCGGCTGGCCAGCTTCTGGTCCTTCGCGCCTAACGCCCGGCTCACCAGGGTGCTCACACCCACGCCCGTGCCGGTGCCCAGACCGATCATGATGTTCTGGGCCGGAAACGCCAGGCTCAGCGCCGACAGGCAGTCCTCCGACACCCGGGAGACATACACGCTGTCCACGATGTTGTACAGCGCCTGCACCAGCATGGACAGCATCATGGGCACGGCCAGGGTCAGCAGCAGCCTCCCCTCCGGCATCTGGCCCATGCGGCTGGAATCAAGAGTCTTTTGTGTCTTTGCCATAAGTCTTTATTACCTCGTATGTATCTGTTACCTGTTATTATGAAGAAATATAAAATTTTGCACAAGAGACAAAATAGCCAAACCGTGTCCTCCTTGGGGGGACACGGTTTGGTATTCGTGTGGGCTTGCTCAGGCCCTGTGCCATTTTACTCCCTGGGGGGTGTCCTCCAAAATGATACCGGCGGCCTTCAGCTCGTCCCGGATACGGTCGGCCTCGGCCCAGTTTTTCGCCTTGCGGGCGGCCTGACGGGCGGCGATCTTTTCCTCGATGTCCCGGTCCAGGTCGTCCGCCTGGGCGAATGGCACGCCCAGCACGCCGCACAGCTCCACAAGCACGTCCCGGCAAGCCTCCGCCAGCGCCTTTGTGGGGTCGGTAGACGGGCTCACGGCCGCGTTCACGTCCCGGACCAGCTCGAATATCACGCTCACCGCGTCGGCGGTGTTGAAGTCATCGTCCATGACCTCAATGAACCGGGCACGGTACTTGTCAAGCCCCTGCACATAGGCGGCGTCGGCCTCGGAGAGCTCTCCGTCCCTGCCGTTCTGAGCAAAGAAGTCCAAATTATCTTTCGCGGTCTGCAGCCGCTCCAGGCCCGCCTGGGCCTGGGTGAGCACGTCCACGGAGTAGTTGAGCGGGGAGCGGTAGTGGCTCATGAGCATGAACATGCGGATGCAGTCGTAGCCATAGACGCCGGCGGCGTCCCGGACGGTGAAGAAGTTGCCCAGGGACTTACTCATCTTCTGGTTGTCCACGTTGATAAAGCCGTTGTGCAGCCAGTAGTGGACGAAGGGCACGCCGTTGGCGGCCTCGGACTGGGCGATCTCGTT
>CANQJZ010000023.1 GCA_947624385.1 uncultured Oscillospiraceae bacterium | reverse complement strand
CATAAAGCAGCCAGCAGTTCCCTGCTGGCTGAGAAAACTCATTCTTTTTCACTGTCTGCTTGACGGGGCGCGGTTCACGGTGGCGGTTCGTCCTTCTTATCGTCAACGTTATCGTATATCTTCCGATATGTAACGTCAGCGTAATAGGCATATGCCTCACCCCCTTTTGAGAGGTGTGACTAACCGCCTGCCGCTTACAGCGCCCCGGTGCATAAGCACCGCAAACAGAATAGCATATACTGTCACAAAACGCAACATCCCCCAGGCGGGAGCCACGCGCAAAAAAGGCCGCGCAGGACTTGACATGCAAACCCGACTCGGTCTATAATGAGCATACAAAAAGGGCGCTGTGACAAGCGGTTAGCCCTTACAGTTTGGATTTCAGATGGAAACCGTCACCGTGCAGGGTGGCGGTTTCTGCTTCTTACAACAATGATCGTGACCCGATAAGGTCCGATATGTAATGTAATACGCATGGCCTCACCCCCTTTTGAGAGGTGTGACTAACCGCCTGCCGCTTACAGCGCCCCGGTGCAAAGCACCGCAAACAGAATAGCATATACTGTCACAAAACGCAACATCCCCAGGTCGTATCCACGGCCTGGGGGTGTTTTTCGTTCAAATGAAAGCGCGTCGAAGGCGTCTTTCACTTTCGCGATTACGGTCTGTAATATATCCGGTAAAATGCACATGTTCTTCCATTCATTTCCACGTCAATTTTCAAGTCGGCCTGCGGCACGGCTGTTCACCATGTCCCGGGAAACCGCCTTTTTCCGCGCTTTTTTCCACAGCCCGCCCGCCAAAATTTGCTTGACATAAATCCTTACTCATTTCTAATTCGGGGTGTTATCGACATTTTCAACAGGGATTTCAACAGCCCTTCAGCCCTTGCGCCATCGATTGTTAAGCGGGTTTTGGAAATTTCTTCAAATTCTGCAAACGCGTCCAGCAACAAATAGTTTCAGTTTTATATTTAACATAACGCGGGAATTTTCACTGTCCCCCGCGGCCGTTGCGGCAGCGGCCGATGCAAATGCATGCGCGCCGTCACAAGCCCGACAGATAGCCGCTGTCCGCCATGGACACGAAGTCGTCGTCGCCGATGACGATGTGGTCTGTGAGCGTCACGCCCACCTCCGCCAGCACCTGGCGCACCCGGAGGGTGACGGTCACGTCCTCTTTGGACGGTATGGCCAGGCCGCTGGTGTGGTTGTGGGCCAGAACGGCGTAGGTGGCGTTCTGGCTCAGGGCCAGCTGCACGATGCCCCGGATGTTCACGCCCACGGAGATGGTGCCGCCCCGGCCGACCTCCCGGCAGTCCAGCACCTTCAGCTTGGCGTCCATGCACACCATGTACATCCGCTCCTCCCGGAAGGTCAAAAACCGGGGCAGCAGATACCGGCCCACCGCCTCGCTGTCGTTCAGGATGGTGCCGGGACCTGCCTTGGCGATGAAGTATCTGCGGGCGACTTCGGGCACCAGATGGATGAGCACCGCCGCGTTGTCCCCGATGCCCTCCACCGTTTTCAGGGCTTCCGGCGTGGCCTCGAACACCCCCTCCAGGCTGCCGAACGCCTCCAGCAGACGGTGGGCGGTCACGTTGGTGTCCTTGCGGGGCTGGGCGTAAAAAAGCAGCAGCTCCAAAATGCTGTGGTCCTCAAAGCTGTCCAGGCCGTAGCGCATGAACCGCTCCCGCATACGTTCCCGGTGGTTGGCGTGGGGATTTTTCTCTCTGTCCTGCATGACCATGATCCGATCCTTAACAATTTCTTAAAGGGCGGGCCGTTGCCTCCGCCCCGCTTTTGTGTTATACTCCTGGCTGTGTGCTGTCCCCACTCGCTTTGGGGAAGGAGGTCAAAGCGTGAAGCTGAAATTTTCCGATATCCGCGATTTTCTCAAGCGGGCGGATATGCTGCTGTTTTTCCTGTGCCTGGCCGCGTCCGTCATGGGCCTGGTGGCCATATCCAGCGCCACGAAAACCATGGGCCGGTCCTATATCTACGTGCAGACCTTCGCGCTGCTCATCGGCTCGGCGCTGTATTTCGTCTTCACCCTCATCGACGCGGACGTGTTCGCGGACCAGTGGCCGCTGCTGGTGGTGGCGGAGTTCGGCCTCATCGCCCTGCTGCTGACGCCCCTGGGCTATAAGGACGACACCGGCAACCGGGCGTGGCTGCGCTTTCTCGGCATCGGCATCCAGCCGGCCGAGGTGGTGAAGGTCATCTATATCGTGCTGACCGCCAAGCACCTGACATACCTGAAGGAATACCGGAACCTGAGCTCGCCGCTGAGCGTGTTCCAGCTGGTGGGCCACCTGATGCTGCTGTTCGCGCTGTACATGGTCATATCCAGCGATTTGGGCAACGCGCTGGTGTTCTTCTTCGTGTTCGTGGTGATGGTGTTCGCGGCGGGGATAAAGCTGTACTGGTTCCTGTTCGGCGGCGCGGCCGTGGCGCTGGCGGTGCCCCTGGCGTGGAACTACGTGTTCAGCGACAACCAGAAAAACCGTATCCTGCTGCCCTACATCCAGGACCAGATCGACCCCTCCGGGTACGGCATCAGCTGGGAGCCCACCCGGGCCAAGCTGGCGCTGTCCTCCGGACGGCTGTGGGGCACCGGGCTTTATCAGGGCACCCAGACCCAGACCGCCGAGGGCGGCCTTCGGAGCAAGCACGCGGACTATATCTTCGCCTGCATCGGCGAGGAGATGGGCATGATCGGCTGCATCGTGGTGATACTGTTGCTGGTGGCCATCATCGTCCGGTGCGTATACGTGGGGCTGCACTGCCACAGCACCTTCGGCATGCTGGTGTGTCTGGGCGTGGCATCCATGGTCTGCTTCCAGCTTTTCAACAGTGTGGGCATGTGTACGGGCCTGACGCCGGTCATCGGCCTGACGCTGCCCTTTTTCAGCTACGGCGGCTCGTCGCTGTTCACCATGTTCGCCGCCATGGGCATCGTCTCCGGCATCCGATACCGACCAAAACCGGCCCAGTTCCGGTCCTATTCCCTGGAATACTGACTTGTCACGAAAAAGCAGCGGGGCGCGGTCCTGCTGCTTTTTCTTTTATCCTTATTCCTCCGACTGGTCCACCGGCGGGGCATAATAGGACGCGTACCGCCCGGCAGCCGCCTCGTAAAACCCGGCCAGGGTCACCTGCATATACGCCGACACCCATATGGCCAGCAGCAGCCCCGCGATGGGGATCACCGCGCACAAAAGCGCCCAGCCCAGAAAGCTCATTTCCAGCTTGAAAAGCTCCCACCGGTGGCCGCGCATCATCTCCCGGCTCAGTGCCACGCACTTGAAGCACCCAAGGCCCGGGTTGTCCAGCATGATAAAGGGGGCCAGCCGGTAGGCGTACATGGCCATCAGCATGGGTATCAGCAGAGGCAGGCCAAACAGCAGCCACAGTTCGTTGAACGTGCGCAGCACCATCACTGAGACCGGCAGGACATACAGCAGCGACCACAAGGACGCCAAAAACGCCGGGATGATCTGGATCAGCAGGGCCCGGAAGAACATGCCGAACCCGTCGAACAAATTGCCCGCGCCGGCCTCCTGCCGCCGCCAGAGCCGCAGGGTGTAGATGGTGAAGCCCATGGTCATCTCCATGCCCATGATCTCCAGCGCTATCTGCAAAAGCCGGCCCAGGCCGCCGGCACGGCTCACCGCGGGCACATAGACCAGCTCCCCCTCCAGGGCCGCGGAGATCATGGTCCGGTAGGCCGCCAGGGACCCGCTCAGGCTCATGCCCAGCACGCCCAATATGGTGGTTATCACGAATAGCAGCAGCGCCACCCAGTAGGGGTTTGGCCGCGCAAGGCGCATGGCCTCCCTGGCCTGGCGCTTCAGTTCTTTTCTGTCCACTGTCACGTTCTTTCTCCTTTCCACGTTAAAAACCGCGTCTTTCCCGGTATTTCCGCAGCGCCCGCACCAGGTACATGGCCCCCAGGCCCGTGAACGCCCCGGTGACAATGGCGGAGGTCAGCAGGGCCGGGCCGTACCAGAACAGCCCCGGCGTCTTCGTCACCGCCACCGCCGCCAAAAGCTGGCCCGCGTTGTGCCCGATGGCGCCGAATACGCTCACCACCCAAAGAAGCTTTTCCGGGAAGAGCCCGATAAGCGAGGCCATCACGGCCCAGGACAACACCCCGCCCGCCAGGGAAAAGATAATGGCGGAAAAGCTTCCGGCAAACAGGCACCCCAATATGACCCGCAGGAGCAAAATGCACCCCGCCTCCCGGCGGCCCAGCACGGCCATCGCCGCCAGCGTCACCACGCTGGCCAGGCCCAGCTTCACCCCCGGCACAGGTATGGGCGGCGGTATCTGCCCCTCCAGCACCCATATGGTCAGCTCCACCGCCGTCAGCAGGGCCATAAACACAAGTTTTCGCGTCCTGTTCATATCGATCTTCAATCTTCTATCTGGATGACCAGGTGGTGGGGCAGACACACGATGGGGATGGCCCCGTCGGATATGGTCCCCTGCTTCACGCAGTCCCGGTTGGGGCAGTCCGCGTCCACGACGGCGATCCGGCCCTGGCTCACCCGGACGGTGTTGCGGCCATAATCCGTCTCCACCGTGAACTCATACGGCACCGCCGCGGCGGTCAGGTCCACCGTCCGCATCGGCTCTCCGTCCACGGACACCACCGCCCGCCGGCCCGCAACCCCCCGCAGCAAATATGTTCCCGCGCCCAGCGCCGCCAGTACGGCGAACAGCGCCAGCCAAAAAACCGTCTTCCGCTTCATAGTATGTTGATGATGCAAAATGCCGTATTCATAACAGCAATAATATACTCTTTTGCGGTCGTTACGTCAACTGTTGTCGGAGCACGCGACAGGCGTGCCGCGTGGGGACCCCGATAAGCGCCGCGCCACCTCCCTCGTCAGAGGGAGGCTGATCCTCTACCGCGGAAAAGAATATGGCCCCCTCTGACGAGGGGGCTGTCAGCGCTCTGCGCTGACTGAGGGAGAGAAGAATTAAAATCCAGCGCGTCCCCGGCAGGGCCGGGAACACCTTTTTTGGTGGCGACGGTAACTAACAGTTTACATTTTAGTTACAAGAATGTATAATGTCAGGTGATATCCTGCCAAAGGAGGTAGGGGATTGGACATTCTGACGCTGATCTTCGGCAAGGCCGGCCCGATGCTGGCCAACCTGTCCCGGTACGTGCTGCCGCTGGTGGCGGTGGCCATCGTGGCCCGGTGCGTGCGCAGCATGCTCCGGGAGCGGTACGAGCCGGAGACGTGGGCCTATCTCTATATGACCGGCAACATCATGGTCCCTCTGCGCCACTGGGAGTGCATCTTAGGCCGGGCCAGGAGCGTGGACGGGCAGGTGGACGACCCATCCGTGGAGAAGATGCACGCCTGTCTCATCCGCAGTCCCCAGGGGGACTGGACGGTCTATAATCTGGGCAAGGGCGAGACGTACGTGAACGGCGAGCCTGTCCGGACCGGCGGGGCCGTCGTGCGGGACGCGGACGTGCTGACCCTGGGGCAGATATCCACAAGGTTCGTGGACCTGACGGAGCAGGAGCGGGCCAGCCTTCTCAAGTACCGCCACGCCCCCGGCCGGCACGTGCGGCCCAGCGTGACCATGCTGCTGCTGACGGTGTTTCAGGTGTTGCTGCTCCTGCAGCAGCTTACATACAACCCGGACGCGGGGGTGGGCGTGGCCATGGGCTTCGCCATTCTCGCCACGGTCCAGTGGAGCTATTTCATCGTGGTCCGGGCGTCGGGCCAGCGGGGCTTTGAGCCGGAGATACTGGCGCTGTTTCTGTCCACGGTGGGCATGAGCGTGTGCGCGTCCAAGACGCCGGACGACATGTTCAAGCAGATCGTGCTGTTTCTGGCGGCCATAGGGCTGTTCGTGTTCATGTGCCTGTGGCTGCGGGACTTGAAGCGCGTCCAGGCCACGCGGCTGTTCGCGGCGGTGGCCGCGGTGGGGCTGCTGGCCGTGACGCTGGTGATCGCCCCGGTGCGAAACGGGGCCAGAAGCTGGATCGAGTTCGGGTCGCTGACCGTCCAGCCGTCGGAGTTCGTGAAGGTGCTGTACGTGTACGCCGGAGCGGCCACGCTGGACAGGCTGTTCGTGAACCGAAACCTTATCTTCTACATCGGCTTTTCCGCCGCCTGCGTGGGGCTGCTGGCCCTGATGGGCGACTTCGGCACGGCCCTGGTGTTTTTCGTCACGTTTTTGGTCATCTCCTACATGCGCTCGGGCAGCTTCGCCACCGCCTTTCTGGCCGTGGGAAGCGCGGTGCTGGCGGTGATGGTGGTATTGTCTCTGAAGCCGGAGACCCTCAGCCGCTTCGCCGTGTGGGGCCACGTGTGGGAAGACGTGTACGAAAAGGGCTATCAGCAGGTGCGGGCTATGAGCGCCGCCGCCAGCGGCGGACTGTTCGGCCAGGGCGCCGGCAACGGGTGGCTCGTGGATATTTACGCGGCCGAGACGGACATGGTCTTCGCCGTCATCAGCGAGGAGATGGGGCTGCTCACGGCGCTGGCCTGCGTGGGGTCCCTGCTGGCCCTGGCGGGGTTCGTGGTGAAAAACGCGTCCTCCGGCCGGTCCAGCTATTTCGTCATCGCGGCCTCCGCCACGGTGAGCATGATGCTGGTGCAGATCATTTTGAACGTGTTCGGCCCCATGGATATATTGCCCTTCACGGGCGTCACGTTCCCCTTCGCGTCCATGGGCGGCACCAGCCTTTTATCGTTTTGGATGCTGCTGTCGTTCATCAAGAGCTGCGACACCCGGGCCAACGCCAGCTTCGCCGTGAAGCGGCCGGAGAAGTTCTCCGGCGGCGCGGGCGTGGACGACGACGGGGCCGACTACCTGCCCGAGGACGGCTATTATGACGACGACGGGTACTATCAGGGAGGGCGTTCGGAATGAAAAAAGTCACGAACCGCGCCCTTTCCGTGCTGGTGCTGGCCGCGCTTGTAATTGCCGGTCTGGGCGTGTACCTCGTTCGGCTGGTCCGGGACGGGGGCGACTGGGCCACCTTTTACGCCAACGACAGCATCTATACCAACGGGCTTTTGAACCGGGGCTCCGTCACGGACAGAAACGGAACCGTGCTGGCCGCCGCCGGTGAGGACGGCTTTCACTACGCCGAGGACAGCGCCGTGCGCAGGGGGTGTCTGCACGTGGTGGGCGATCTGGAGGGCAACATCGGCACAAGCGTGCTGAGCATCTTCCGGGACAAGTTCATCAACTACTCCTTCCTGACCGGCACCACCACAAAGGGCGGGTCCATGAAGCTGACGCTGGACGCGGACATATCCGCCGCGGCCTATAACGCCCTGGGAAGCAATAAGGGCACCGTGCTGGTGTACAACTATCAGACCGGGGAGATCCTGTGCATGGTGTCCACGCCGGGGTGGGACCCGGAGCAGGGCGTACCGGCAGAACCCGGCGACGGGGCGTTCATCAACCGGGCCGTCAGCTCCACGTTCACGCCCGGGTCCGTGTTCAAGCTGGTGACCATGGCCGCCGCCATCGAGAATATCCCGGACATATGGGACCAGACCTTCACCTGCACCGGCAGCACCGTCATCGGCGGGCAGACCGTCAAGTGCTCCGGCACCCACGGCACCATCACCGTGGAACAGGCGTTAGCATGCTCCTGCAACGTGGCATTTGGGGAGATATCCCGCCAGCTTGGAGGGACGCTCATCAGCCAGTACGCGGAAAAATACGGCCTCACCAGCGCCCACACCCTCAATAAGGACATCCCCACCGCCGCGGGCAGCGCGCCCGCCGCCGCCAATGACGGCGACGCCGCCTGGGAGGGCATCGGGCAGTACGACGACCTGGTGAACCCGTACGCGTTCCTGCGGTTCGTGGGCGCCATCGCCAACGGGGGGACCGTGGTGGAGCCGACGATTTTGTACGGCAAGCGCTGTGGCACCACGGAGCTCATAGAGCCCTCCACGGCCAAGACGCTCTCGGAGATGATGAGCTACAACGTCTCCTATGAGTACGGCGGGGCGGGCAATTTCCCGGGCCTTGAGCTGCACGCCAAGACAGGCACCGCCGAGACATACGGCGGCTCCCACGCCTGGTTCGCCGGATTCATCACCAACGCCAACGCGCCGCTGGCCTTCGTGGTCCTGGCGGAGCGGGCCGGCAGCGGCTACGGCGTCGCCGCGCCGATAGCGAGGACAGTATTACAGAAAGCTGTCCAGGTGCTGGGGTGAAACATTACCGCTTATGGCCCCCTTGTTAAAGGGGGCTGGCAGCGCGAAGCGCTGACTGGGGGATTGTCGTCGTCTAACAGCAATCCCCCCGAGCCGCCTGACGGCGGCCCACCCCCCTTTGACAAGGGGGGCTTAATATGAATCAAGGCAGTTTATTCCATGATCGATATATCGCTGCAAAATGTAAAAAAGGGCTTTGGGGGGACAGAGATCCTCCGGGGCGTGAGCTTTGACGTACAGGCCGGGGAGCGGGTGGCGCTGCTGGGTCCCAACGGGGCCGGCAAAACCACCCTGCTTCGCGTGCTCACCGGCGCGCTGGAGCCGGACGAGGGGACCGTGGTCCTGGCCGCGGGCAAGCGGGTGGGCCTTATCTCCCAGATACCCGTCTACCCGGAGGGGTACACCACAGAAGACGTGCTCCGCTCCGCGTTCCGGCACCTGGACCGTATTCGGGAAAAAATGACGGCCCTGGAGGCCGCCATGCAGACCGACGACTCCCCCGCCACTCTGGCAAGGTACGACGCGCTGGCCGCGGAATACGACCGGCTGGGGGGCTATAACACCGACTTTGAGCGGGATAGGGTGGCAAACGGCCTGGACATCTCCCCCGCTATGCGCGTGCAGGATTTCGCCAGCCTCTCCGGCGGGGAGAAAACGCGGGTGAACCTGGCGCGGCTTTTATTGGAGGACACGGACATATTGCTCCTGGACGAGCCCACCAACCATTTGGATCTGAAGAGCACCCAATGGCTGGAGGATTTTTTGCTGCGCTTTCAGGGCACCGTGCTCACCGTGAGCCACGACCGGTGGTTTCTGGACACGGTGGTCCAGCGGACCATTGAGCTGGACCAGGGCGTGTGCCAGTTTTACGCGGGCAACTACAGCTTCTATATCGCGGAAAAGCAGCGGCGGTATCAGGAGATGCAAAAGCAGTACGAGAAGAGCCAGCGGGAGATCGCCCATTTGGAGCAGGCGGCCAGGGACCTGCGGCTGTGGGCGTTTCTGGGCAACGACAAGCTCTATAAGCGGGCGTTTTCCATGGAAAAGCGCATCGCCAAATTGCAGACCGCTCCCAAGCCCACCAGTGCGCGGAAGCTGAACGTCCGGTTCAAGGAGCGGGAGCTGTTGGGCGACGAGGCGCTGGTCATAGACGACCTGGGCAAGAGCTTTGGGGACAAGAGGCTTTTTGAGCACCTGGAACTGCTGATACGCCCCGGCGAGCGGGTGGCCGTCATGGGCGACAACGGCAGCGGCAAGTCCACGCTGGTGAAGATAATCCTGGGCGAGGTGACCCCTGACGCGGGCTATACCCGGCTTGGTCCCGCCGTGCGCACGGCGTACCTGCCCCAGCTGGTCACCTTCGACCACCCGGAGCGGACGCTGGTGGACACGCTGATCTACGACGACAAGGCCCTGCCCCAGGACGCACGGGACCGGCTGGCCGCGTTCAACTTCACCGGCGAGGACGTGTTCAAGACGGTAGGAAGTCTCTCCGGCGGGGAGCAGAGCCGGCTGCGGCTGTGCATGCTCATGAAGTCGGACATCAACTTCCTCATTTTGGACGAGCCCACCAACCACCTGGACATCGCCAGCCGGGAGTGGATCGAAAACGCCCTGGACGATTACGGCGGGACGCTGCTGTTCGTCAGCCACGACCGGTGGTTCACGGACCGGTTCGCCACCCGTATCTGGGAGCTCAAGGACGGCAAGCTCACGGACTTCGCCGGGGGGTACACGGAATTTCAGGCGTACAAGGCCCGGCAGACGGAGCTGACGCTGGCCGCCAGGCACCACGAGGCCAAGGCCCCCAAGGCGGCCCGGCCCGCACGGGCCGGCGACCCGGCCAAAAAGCTGGCCCGGCTGGAACGGGAGATAGAAAAGCTGGAAAGCGCCATCGGCGATCTGACCGCCCAGGAGGAGGCCAACGCCACGGACTATCAAAAGCTTATGGAGCTGGGCTCGGAAAAGGCGGCTTTGCAGGAACAGCTGGACGGGCTTTACGGCGAATGGGAGGCGCTGGCGGATGCATGATCTGACGCGGGCGCAAAAGGCGCTGTACATCGCCGCCGGTATTTCCCTCGCGGCCGGTATATTTTTCGAGTTCGTACCCGTGGGCTATCGGATGTCGGCGCTGGTGTTTCTGGCGCTGGCCCTATGGCTTGCGCTGTTCGCCCTGTTTTCCCGGCGCAACACAAGGGTGAGCCGGGTGATGCGGGCGCTGCTGGCGCTGGCCATCGTCATCGGGCTGCCGCTGTTTCTGGTGGCGGAGATACCGGTGCTGGCCGATGCCCGGGGCAGCGAGGACACCACCGCGCCCTGGCTCATCGTCTGCGGCGCGGGGGTCAACGGCTCCACCCCCTCCCGCTCCATGACCGATAGGCTGGAAAGAGCGCTGGTGTGGATAGACGAAAACCCGGACAGCACTGTTATATTGTCCGGCGGGCAGGGTCCGGGGGAGGATATTTCCGAGGCCCAGGCGATGTACGACTGGCTCGCGGCCCGCGGCGTGGACACGGCCAGACTTCTCCTGGAGGACAAGTCCGCCAGCAGCTATGAAAATCTGGTAAACTCCCTGGCCATTATCCAGGCCCAGGGCGGGGACACCGCCGGGAAGATCGCCATCTTATCCAGCGAATATCACCTGCACCGGCTGGGCTGGATGGCAAAAAAGCTGGGCTGCCAGCCGGTACTGGTGCCGGCCCGGACCACAAAGTTCAGCCTCTTTCTCAACTACGCCATCCGGGAGGCATGCGCCATGTGGCGGTTCTGGCTGCTGGGCGTCAAATGACACCTTGCAACTTGTACCATATATGGGTATAATAGGACGATATAATTTGAATCTCCCCAAGGAGGAAAACGTATGTACTGTGTGAAAAAGGTCACCGATACTGTCACCTGGATCGGCGGCAACGACCGGCGCATCAGCCTTTTTGAGAACGTGTACCCCGTGCCCAACGGGGTAAGCTACAACTCCTATTTTGTGAAGGACACCCAGAACGTGGTGGTGGACACGGTGGACCGGGCCGTCCGGGACGTGTTTTTCGAAAACATCGCCCACCTGCTGGGGGGCGAGGACCTCAACTTCCTCATCGTGAACCACATGGAGCCGGACCACGCCGCCACCATCGAGGAGCTGGCCCTGCGCTATCCCAACGCCAAGATCGTCTGCAACGCCAAGATCGCGGCCATGATGAAGCAGTTTTTCACTTTTGACGTGGACAGCCGGGTCCATCTGGTCAAGGAGGGCGACACCCTCTGCACCGGCGCGCACACCTTCGCCTTCGTGATGGCCCCCATGGTCCACTGGCCGGAGGTCATGATGACCTATGAGACCAGCGAAAAGCTCCTGTTCTCCGCGGACGCCTTCGGCTCTTTCGGGGCGCTGGACGGCGGGATATTCGCCGACCACGCCTCCATGGACAAGGTGTACATGGACGAGGCCCGGCGGTATTACACCAACATCGTGGGCAAGTACGGCAACCAGGTCCAGGCGGTGCTGAAAAAGGCCGCCGGGCTGGACATCGCCATGATCTGCCCCCTGCACGGGTACGTGTGGCGGCGCAACATCGGGGACTTCATCGACAAGTACGTCCACTGGAGCGGGTACACCCCGGAGGACAGCCAGGTGCTGATCGCCTACGCCTCCGTGTACGGCCACACGGAAAACGCCGCCGAGATCATTGCGGCGCGGCTGGCCGAACAGGGCGTGCGCAGCGCGCTGTACGACGTGTCCGTGACACATGCGTCCTATATCGTGGCCGAGGCGTTCCGGTGCAGCCACATCGTCTTTGCCTCCACCACGTACAACGCGGGCATCTTCGTGAACATGGAAAACCTGCTGCACGACATCGCGGCCCATAACCTGCAAAACCGGACCGTGGCGCTGGTGGAAAACGGCTCCTGGGCTCCCACGGCGGGCAAGCTCATGCGGGACATTCTCGCGCCCTTGAAAAACATGACCATCCTGGACGCGTCCCTGACCCTCCGCTCGGCCCTCAAGGAGGACCAGTTGGCCGAGCTTCAGGCCCTGGCCGACGCGGTGGCCGCCGATATCAAGGCTCAGGAGGACGCCGCCCACGCCAAGAACGCCAAGGAGCCCACCGCCATCGACTCCGCCGCCATCCGGACATTGAGCTACGGCCTGTTCGTGCTGACCGCCAAGGATGGACAGAAGGACAACGGCTGCATCATCAACACCGTCCAGCAGGTCACGGGCAAGCCCCTGCGCATTTCTATCGCGGTCAACAAGGAAAATTACACCCACGACATGGTGGCCAAGACCGGCGCGTTCAACGTGTCCGTGCTGACCACTTCCGCGCCCATGAGCCTTTTCGAGCACTTCGGCTTCGAGTCCGGCCGGACCACGGAAAAGCTGGCGGGGTACGTGGACGCGGCCAGGAGCGCCAACGGCCTTTGCTACCTGACCCGGTACGCCAACGCCTGTATCTCCGCGAAAGTGGTCCAGGCCATCGACTGCGGCACCCATACCCTGTTTATCGCGGACGTGACCGAGGCGAAAAAGCTCTCCGACGAGGAAAGCTGCACCTATCAGTATTACTTCGACCACATCAAGCCCAAGCCCCCGGTGCTGGAGAAGAAAAAGGGCTTCGTGTGCAAGATCTGCGGCTACGTCTACGAGGGAGACGAGCTGCCCGCGGATTTCGTGTGCCCGCTGTGTAAGCACGGCCCCGAGGACTTTGAGCCTCTGGGCTGAGAAATAAGGAGGATAAAAATATGAAGTACGTTTGCGATCTGTGCGGCTGGACCTATGACGAGGCCGCCGGCGACCCGGAACACGGCATCGCCCCCGGCACCAAGTTTGAGGACCTGCCCGCCGATTTCGAGTGCCCCCTCTGCGGCGCGGGCAAAGAGAGTTTCAGCCAGGAATAAGAACACCGCTTTGAAAGCCCCCTGTCAAAGGGGAAAGCGGCGCCAGCCGCACATTGTTGACGGCCCCCCTGTGTAAGGGGGGCTGTCACGCGCAAGCGTGACTGGAGGGTTGTAACGCAGGCTAACGGACAACCCTTCCACCGCGCTTCGCGCGGTCCCCCTCCCCTTGCACAGGGGAGGCTTTCAATAATGAAGGGCGCGGCCATCGGCCGCGCCCATGATTTTATTTCTTGTACTTCAAACTGGTGCTGGCTTTGTAGGGTCCGAGCAGCGTCTTTTTGTCGTTGGCACAACAACGGACGGTGAATTGGTACGTCACGTTGTTCTTCAAATACTTCGCCGCACGCGTGTAGGTGGTGCTGGTCGTGGTGCCGATCTTCTTCCAGCTTCCGCCGTTCTCTTTGTAGTAGACCATGTAGCGGGGAGAGCCAGAGACCTTGTTCCACGTGACCTTGATACCCCCGGCCACTTTCGCGATCTTCACCGTGGGAGCCGCCAGCTGGCCGACGTACTTCAAACTATTACTCGCCTTATACGGCCCCAGCAGCGTCTTTTTATCGTTCTCACAGCACCGCACCGTGAACTGATACGTCACATTGTTCTTGAGGTATTTCGCCGCTCTGGTATACGTGGTGCTGGTCGTGGTCCCAATCTTCTTCCACCCGCCGTTGCCTTCCTTGTAATACACCATGTAACGGGGAGAACCCGCGATTTTATTCCAGCTAACCTTGATGCCGTTCGACACCTTGCTGATGGTCACCTTCGGCGCGGCCAGCTGGGGCGTGGCGGTGGGCACGGGGGTATTGGTGGGCTTAGGCGTCGCCGTCGGTTCCGGCGTGGGTTCCGCCGTGGGCACCGGCGTAGGTTCTGCCGTAGGCACCGGCGTGGGTTCCGCCGTGGGCTCGGGGGTAGGCTCCGCCGTAGGTTCCGGCGTAGGTTCCGGCGTAGCAGTGGGCTCAGGATCAAGATACTCTACCTGGTAACCATTCTCCAAGGCCCATGTCTCCACCTTGGAGCCGGCGTAGCAACTGACGACAGTCTTGCCGGGGATACCCAGGTTTTCGGTGCCAGTTAGCGACACCTCGCAGTCCATGCTTCGGATTTCAAGGCTGGCAAGGTTGGAGCAGCCGGAAAACGCCCAATCATTGATTCTGGTCACGCTCTTCGGAATGACCACAGACGTAAGACTGGAGCAGTCGCTAAAGGCAGCGTACCCGATGATCTTTAGGCCTTCGGACAGTGTCACGCTCTTCAAATTCACATCCTGCCCGAACGCCTGGCTCCCGATGGCCTTCACGCTCCCGGGGATAGTTACACCGGTCAGGCTCTTTACGTAGGAGAACGCGATAGGCGCTATTTCAGTCACCCCGTCGGGGACCGTATAGCTGCCGTTCTTGCCGGCAGGATAGGCGATAAGCTCCGTCTCGATGGCGTTGAACAGCACACCGTCCACAGAGGCATAGCTGCTGCTGCCGGCAGCGACGTTGATCTCGGTCAAAGAAGCACAATTGCTAAATGTGCTGTACCCGACGTCGGCCACACTGGCGGGGACGGTGATGCTGATCAATGAGCTGCACCCGCTGAACATAAAGTCTCCGAGCGCTGTCACGCCTTCCTGGATTGTCACGTCTGTCAGAGAACCGCAGACTGCAAACGCACTGTCCCCGATGCTGGTCAAGCTGCTGGGGATGGTAATGGTGCGCAGACCTGTGTCGTTGAACGCAAACATCCCGATACTTGTCACGGTGTTGGGGATGGTAACGCTGGTCAGCGAGGCGCAGTGATAGAACGCGTCTTTTCCGATGCTGGTCACGCCGCTTTGGATGGTGAGGTCGGCCAGCGACTGGCAGTCCTCAAAAGCACCGGAGCCGATGGTCGATACGCTGCCGGGGATGGTGGCGCTGGTCAGCGAGTAGTATTCCCTGAACGCGTTTTCGCCGATGGAGGTCACGCCGTTGCTGATGACTACCGAGGTGATAGTATCCGGCCAGGGCGTTTTATAATACTCCGGGTCATACTCGTAATCGCTCATGGGGCCTGTGCCGGAGATGGTCAGGGTGGTGCCGTTTACCTCCCAGGTCAGGCCATCGCTGGTGGTGCCGGACGTTGCCGCTGTCTCCGGTTCCGCTTCCGCTTCCTCCACTACTTCCTCCGGTTCTTCAACCGGCTCTTCCGTCACGACTTCTTCCGCCGTGACCGCCTCTTCCTCCGCAAACGCTGGGACGCTCAGCGAAAAGAGCGTCGCCAGCGCCAGGAGCAAACTCAATCCGCGCTTTGCCATCGTGCTATACCGTTCCTTTCTTTTTTGTTCCCGGCAGTCGGGTCCGGGGCGGTCGCCCGCCCGCGGACCTTCCCACCGAGACAAACAAAAGACGGCGCAGGGAAACTTCCCTACACCGTGGAACGACAGCACTGCCCCCATCATCCGCAAGCTTCTTGTAAAAACAAGCTGTTGCGGGTATAATGGGTCCGGCGCAGTTTATCCTGCTGTGTGGGAGGCGACATCTCCTGCATAGGGGCGTGAAGGATGGCAGTCTTTCACGTCCCGCCTTTTGCTTATCTCGCAACCCTATTGTAGCGCATTGTTCGGTGTAACGCAAGCAAAAAATGTGTGTACACTGCAAAAAAGGGACTTTTTGATCCCCCTACCTTATCGAAAGGCCCCCCTGTGTAAGGGGGGCTGTCACGCGTAAGCGTGACTGGAGGGTTGTCTACAACCCCTCCGAGCCGCCTTGCGGCGGCCCACCTCCCCTTGCACAGGGGAGGCTTTGCATATGGTACGGGCGCGGCTTTTGCCGCGCCCGTGATTTATCCGCTTTTACTCCTGGAACATGGGGGTGGACAAATACCGGTCGCCGGTGTCGGGCAGGAGGGCCACGATGGTCTTGCCCTCATTCTCGGGCCGCTTGGCCAACTCCACCGCCGCCCACAGCGCCGCGCCGGAGGATATGCCCACCAGCACGCCTTCCGTGCGGCCCATGAGCTTGCCCATGGCAAAGGCGTCCTCGTTCTCCACGGGTACGATCTCGTCGTACACCGCCGTGTTCAGCACGTCCGGGACGAACCCCGCGCCGATGCCCTGTATCTTGTGGCTGCCGGCCACGCCCTTGCTGAGCACCGGGGAGCTGGCCGGCTCCACCGCCACGACCTTTATGGCGGGGTTCTGCGCCTTCAAATACTCCCCCACGCCGGTCAGGGTGCCGCCGGTGCCCACGCCGGCCACGAAAATGTCCACCTGGCCGTCCGTGTCCCGCCAGATCTCCGGGCCGGTAGTGGCCTTGTGGGCCGCCGGGTTGGCCGGGTTCACGAATTGGCCGGGGATGAAGGCCCCCGGGGTCTGGGCGGCGATCTCGTCCGCCTTGGCGATGGCGCCCTTCATGCCCTTAGCCCCCTCGGTCAGCACCAGCTCCGCGCCGTAGGCCCTGAGAAGGTTCCGCCGCTCCACGCTCATGGTCTCCGGCATGGTCAGGATGATGCGGTAGCCCTTGGCGGCGGCCACGGCCGCCAGGCCGATGCCCGTGTTGCCGGAGGTGGGTTCCACGATCACCGCGCCGGGCTTCAGTTTGCCGGTGGCCTCCGCGTCCTCGATCATGGCCTTGGCGATACGGTCCTTCACGGACCCGGCCGGGTTGAAGTACTCCAGCTTCGCCACCACGCGGGCCTTCAGCCCCAGCTTCTTCTCCAGATTGCCCAGCTCCAGCAGCGGGGTGTTGCCCACCAGGTCCAGAAACGATTTGTTGACAGCCATTTCCCAAATCTCCTTATTTCCTATTGGTTTAATATGTTTTTGCGATGCTGTTATTATACACCTCTCCCCCGCGCTGTCAAGACTTTTTTGCAAAAAAGAAGCGGGCGGCAAATGCCGCCCGCCGCAGTCTGTCAAAGGACTACGCCGTCCTTGAAGATGGATATTTCCCGTGCGCCGTGCCGCTCGGCCCTGGTTTTTTCGCCGCCGGCCACGGCCAGCACATAGGTCAGAAGCCGCTCGCCCACGCTGTCCAGGCTCTCGCCCTGGGCGGCGGTACCGGCGTTGAAGTCGATCCAGTCCCGCTTCTTGTCGTACAGGGCGGTGTTGGTGGATATCTTCACCGTGGGCGCCGGCGCGCCGAAGGGGGTCCCCCGGCCGGTGGTGAATAGAATAAGGTGCGCTCCCGCGGCGGTCAGGGCCGTGGCGCTCACCAGGTCGTTGCCCGGGCCGCTCAGGAGATTGAGACCCTTTTTCGTCACCGCCTCGCCGTAGGCCAGCACGTCCGCGATCTGGGCGCTGCCGCCCTTTTGCACGCAGCCGCAGGACTTGTCCTCCAATGTGGTAATGCCCCCGGCCTTGTTGCCGGGGCTGGGGTTTTCATAGACCACCTGGCCGTGGCTGACGAAATATCGCTTGAAATCCTCCACCATGGCCACGGCCTTGTGAAAAACATCCTCGCTGGCGCAGCGGTCGAACAAAATGCTCTCCGCGCCGAACATCTCCGGCACCTCCGTGAGCACCGTGGAGCCGCCGGCGGCGATGAGCAGGTCCGAAAACCGGCCCACGGCCGGGTTGGCGGTAATGCCGGACAGGCCGTCAGACCCGCCGCACTTCATGCCCACCACCAGCTCCGAGGCGGAGATATCCTCCCGCCGGAACCGCCCGGCGTATTGCGCCAGCTCCGCCAGGAGCGCCGCGCCCGCGGCCAGCTCGTCCGGCACGTCCTGGCAGGTGAGGAATTTCACCCGCTCGTCGTCCCAGGCGCCCAGCTCCCGCTTGAACTGGTCCATGGTCAGGTTCTCGCACCCCAGGCCCAGCACCAGCACGCCGCCGGCGTTGGGGTGGCGGACCAGCGCGGCCAGAAGCTTGCGGGTCTGGGCGTGGTCATCCCCCAGCTGGCTGCACCCGAAGGGGTGGGGGAAGGTATAAAGCCCGTCGATGGAGCCGGTCACCAGGTGCTGGTTTTGCTCCACCAACTGCTTGGCAACGGCGTTGACGCATCCCACGGTGGGGACGATCCACAGCTCGTTGCGCACCGCGGCGCGGCCGTCGGGCCGGCGGTAGCCCTGGAAGGTGTATTGCCGGGGTTCCGGCATGGGCAGGACCTTGTGGTTATAGGTATATGCCCCGCCCTCGGAAAGGCCCGTGCGGACGTTGTGGGTGTGGACCCACGCGCCGGGGGCGATGTCGCACGTGGCGACGCCGATGGCACAGCCGTATTTGACCACCGGCTGGCCTTTCCCGATGGGTACCAGGGCCAGCTTGTGGCCCCGCTGCACGTCCTCGGCGGCGGTGAGATCAAAGCCCTCCGGCGACTCCCCGGCGGCGATGTCCTCCAGAGCCACGGCCACGTTGTCCGCCGGATGGATACGGATGAGCTTCATCCCAGCTCCTCCTCCATGGCCTTGTAGGGACCCACGGCCTCGATACGGGCCAATGCGTCGGCCACGGCCTGTTCAAAGCCGGGGATGGCGGCCAGCGCCCCGTCCCACATGCGCTCGTTGTGTACGACGGCGTGGGCGATAGACTTAGCGTCATCGTCCCGGTGGTCATAGTAGAAGTCCAGGACCCAGGGGTCGTCCCGGACGGCGTAGGTATCGCTCCCCCGCAGACCGGTCAGGCAGTTCTCGCCCCGCCCCCTGGCGTTGTGGTAAAAGGCGATGTACGCCGCAAAGGAGAAGGTGATGCACCGGGGCAGCTCGCCAAGCCGCTTTACGTATTCCAGAAGGCTGGGCATCACCCGGGCCTTCCACTTGGCCGTGGAGTTCAGAGAGATGTCCAGCAGGGCGTGGTCGATGTAGGGGTTATTGAACCGCTGGGATACGGCGGCGGCGAAGTCCTCCAGGTCCGCCCTGGGCAGGTCCAGGGTGGGGATGATCTCGTCATAGATCGTCTTGTTCATGAATCCGTGGATGACCGGGTCCTCCATGCAGCCGCGCACGATGTTCTGCCCGGCCAGATAAGCCCCCAGGACCATGGAGGTATGGGCCCCGTTCAAAATGCGGACCTTCCGCTGCTTGTAGGGCACGTGGTCGTCCACCACGATCACGGGCAGACCGGCCTTTGCCAGAGGCAGCTCGTCCAGGATGGACCGGGGACCCTCGATGACCCAGGAGCCGAACACCTCGCCGGTGTCGATGATGTCGTCCTCATAGCCCATCTCCTCCCACAGGGCGGCGGCCTCCGCCCTGGGGTAGCCGGTGACGATCCGGTCCACCACCGTGGAGCAGAAGACGTTTTCGTCCATCACCCAGGCCCGGAAATTCTCGCCCAGACCCCACAGGTCGATGTACTGCCCCACGCACTTCTTGAGCTCGCTTCCGTTGTGGTCGCTCAGCTCGCATGGCAGCAGGATGAAGCCGGGCAGACCCAGCTTATAGCGCTCGTATAAAAATTGGGTCAGCTTGCCGGGGAAACTGGCGGGCGGGGTATCGTCGGCCTTGCAGGCCGGATCGAAGACGATGCCCGCCTCGGTGGTGTTGGACACGATGAAGCGCAGGTCGGGGTTTTTGGCGCAGTCCATCAGCGCCTGATAGTCCCCGATGGGGCTCAGGCAGCGGGACACGCTGGATATGACCCGCCGGCGGTAGACCGGCTGGCCGTTTTCCCGGCCCCGTAAAATGAGCGTGTACAGCCCCTGCTGGTCGTTGATGCGCTGGGCGGAGCCGGGGTGATTGCCCCTTGGCTGGACCAGCACGGCCTTGCCGTTGAAGCCTGCCTTCTCGTTCATCTCGTCGATGAACGCGTCAACAAAGGCCCGCAGGAAATTGCCCTCGCCGAACTGGAGCACACGCTCGGGAGCGTCTTGCAGCAGATACCCCTCATAGCCCCGATCCGCCAACAGCTTATAGCGCAGCTTTTCCATTTGCAGAACTCCTTTTTCCATCCTTGGATATTTTAACGCTGAGAACGCTCAGAACGATGCTCGCCAGCAGCAGCGCGGTAAAGGCGACGACAAGGCCCATGCCGGCCCGGATACCCGCCCGCTCCGCGGCGAAGCCCACCAGCGCCGGGGTGATGACGCCGCCGGCGCTGCCTGTGAGGATCATGACGGAGCAGCCGAAGTCGTTGCCCCGGATGCAGTCGCTGCCGAAGGCGAAGGCGCTGGGGTAGATGGTGGCCATAAAAAGGCCCGTGCCCATGAGCCCCACCAGGACCAGGCCCGGCGTGCGGCTGAAAAACAGCACCGCGAAAAAGGTACACAGGCCCACCCCGTCGGCCAGCAATAAGGCGTTGCGGGAGATCTTGCCCGTGGTGGCCGCGCCGAACATCCGGCCCAGAAAAATCACGAACCAGAGAAGACTGTTCATCATCTGGGCCCGGTCCGCGGACAATATGCCCGCGTCCTGAAAATAGGTCACCAGCCAGCCCACGATGGCGTACTCCGTGGAGATGTAGAAAAACAGCATGGCGCTGCCCAGCCAGAACTGCCGGACCCGGAGAAAACTCCTATCCACGGCGCGCACGCTGCGCTTAGCAGGCTCCGCCGGCAGCGGCATTTTGCCGTACACCGCCAGCTGCGCCAGGCACAGCGCCGCCAGCACGCCGGCCATCAGCCGCCAGCCCGTCTGGGGAAAGCGGTTGGACAGAAACACCAGCGCCAGGGGCGACAGCAGCGCCCCCACGGCGAAGCAGCCGTGCAGCAGGTTATAGCCCCGGGTGGCCTTGTCCCCCGGCAGGGTGGAGATCATGGTGTTTGCGAAATTGGAGTTGCCGCCCCGGGCTACGCCCGTCATGGCGAAGGCCGCCACCATGAACAGCGGCGAGCCAAGGCCGCTGACGAAGATGAGGTAGGCCGCCGCCATCCAGACCGCCAGGACCAGAATGCTCCTGCGCCGGCCCAGAAGGCTGGGTAGCAGCCCCGCGATCAGCACGGCCACCAGATTCCCCACGGACTGGCAGCTCAGAAGAATGCCCGACAGGTCGTAGCTGAAGCCGTAGGCGGAGCGCAGAAAGGGGATGAAGGACCCCAGCGGCTGGCTGGCCGCGCCGCTGACGAAAAAGGCGAACAGAACGCAGGCCAGGAGCCGGTTTTGCTGTTTTTCTTCCACGGATGAACGCTTCCTTATGGGTGATCAGAGATCGAAATAGCGAGCGGCGTTGTAGTAACAGATGCCCTCTACGATCTTCTTCAAAGCCGCCTCGTCCGCGGGATACTCGCCGTTTTCCACCCACTTGCCGATCAGGTTGCACAGGATACGGCGGAAGTAATCGTGGCGGGCATAGCTGAGGAACGACCGGGAGTCGGTGAGCATGCCCACGAAGTTGCCCAGCAGGCCCAGATTGGCCAGGGACTTCATCTGGTCCTCCATGCCGGTCTTGTTGTCGTTGAACCACCAGGCGGAGCCGTGCTGGATCTTGCCGGGGATCTCGTCGGACTGGAAGCAGCCCAGCATGGTGCCCAGCTGCTCGTTGTCGGCGGGGTTCAGGGAGTACAGGATCGTCTTGGGGCACTTGCCCTCCATGTCCAGGGCGGACAGGAGCCGGGCGATGTCCCCGCCGCAGGTGTTCTGGGCGATCATGTCAAAGCCGGTGTCCGGGCCCATTTTGGCGTACATGCGCTCGTTCATGTTCCGCAGGCAGGAGTAGTGCAGCTGCATGGCGATGCCCAGCCGGTGGTATTCCCGGCCCAGGTGCAGCAGGATATAGGTCTGGTAGCCCTCCGCTTGGGCCACGGTGAGCTCGCCGCCCTCCATGACCTTCTTGAAGGCCATATCCGCCGCCGTCTCGCTCACGGGCCGGAAGGGGATATAGTCCAGGCCATGGTCGCTGGCCCGGCAGCCCATCTTCTTGAAGAACTCCAGCCGCTCGGTCAGGGCCGCGCACACGTCGGAGACGTTTTTCAGGGACTTTTTGCCCACGCTGGCGGCCAGCTGGCCGATGTATTCGGCGAAGCCGGGCTTATTGATGTTGATGGCCTTGTCCGGCCGGAAGGACGGGCAGACCTTGAATTTGATGGTTTGGTCGGCGGCTATCTTCTCGTGCCACTCCAGCGAATCGATGGGGTCGTCGGTGGTGCCGATGAAGGCCACGTTGGCCTGCTCGATGAGGCCCCGGACCGTCATGTGCGGGTCGTTTTTGAGCTTATCCTCCGTCAGGGCCCATACCTCGTCCACGGTCTCCGGGCGCAGGTAGTCTTCATAGCCGAAGAACTTATGCAGCTCCAGGTTGCACCAGTGGTACATGGGGTTGCCGATGGCCATTTCCAGGGTCTCGGCGAACTTGGCCAGGCGTTCTTTATTGGGCTTGTGGCCGGTGATATATTCCTCGCTGACGCCGTTGGAGCGCATGAGACGCCACTTGTAGTGGTCGCCGAAGAAGGTGCCGTCCGGGTTCTCGCCCCCCAGCCAGACCTGGGCCAGGTCCTCGAACCGGCGGTTTTCGTATATCTCCTGGGGCGGGATATGGCAGTGGTAGTCCACCAGAGGCAGAGGCTCGGCGTAATCGTGGAACAGGTGCTTTGCCGTCTCGGTCTCCAGAAGGAAATCCTTGTCCATGAATGCTTTCATAACGCTTCTCCTTTTAGCGGCCTCACAGGCCGCTCCTGATCTTTTCGATGATCTCGTCGTAGGCCTCCGGCGTCAGATAGGTCTGGCCGGGGTTCATCTGGAACACGCCGCCCCACTCGAACTGGTCCCTGTACTTGGGCACCAGGTGGAAGTGCAGGTGACAGCCGCCGTCGCCGTAAGCGCCGTAGTTCACCTTATCCGGGTGGAACGCGGCGTGGATGGCCCGGGAGGCCCGGGCCACGTCGGCAAAAAACGCGTCCCGGTCTGCGTCGCTGATGTCCGTCAGCTCGCTCACATGGTCCTTGTAGGCCACGATGCAGCGGCCGGGGTGGCTCTGTTCCTTGAACAGGATCAGCGTGCTGACGCTCAGATCGCAGATATAGATGCCGAACGCGTCCAGCAGCTCGCCCCGCATGCAGTAGCCGCAGTTTTGATCTTTCATGGCGTCGCTCCCGCTTACCGCTGGATACGGCCGGAGCCGTCGCCGCCGGCCAGCTTCTCCACCTCGGACACGGTGACCATATTATAGTCGCCCTCGATGGAGTGCTTCAAAGCCGACGCCGCCACGGCGAATTCCACCGCGCCCTGGGTGGTGTAGCCATTGAGCAGCGCGTAGATCAAGCCGCCGCCGAAGCTGTCGCCCCCGCCCACG
Organism: uncultured Oscillospiraceae bacterium; assembly: GCA_947624385.1. Taxonomy (GTDB): domain Bacteria; phylum Bacillota; class Clostridia; order Oscillospirales; family Oscillospiraceae; genus CAJOIG01. The sequence goes on along the minus strand of CANQJZ010000023.1, from coordinate 15,734 downwards.
CGGTCGATGATGTGCAGGTCGTACTTCTTGCTGAAGGCGTACTCGCCGCTGGCCACGTCGTAGAGCATGGCGCTCCAGCCGTTGTCGAAGGCGGAGTGGCTCTCCCGCAAAGTAATGGCCACCTTCTCGAAATGGAACTTGTCGGCCAGCTGCTTGGCAACGGACTTGTACCCCTCCCGGTTGATCTCGCCGGCGGTGATATCGGTGGCCTCCGCCTCGATGCCGAACACGTCCTTGGCGTCCTCCTCGTTGGAGATGCACACGTCCACATATTGGCACAGGTCCGTCATGGCCGCGTTTGCCTGCTCCCGGGTCCACAGCTTGCCACGGTAGTTCAGGTCGCAGGATATTTTCACGCCCTTGGCCTTGGCCGCCTTGCACGCCTCCCGGCAGATGTCCACCACGTTGGGACCAAGCGCCGGGGTGATGCCGGTGAAGTGGAACCAGTCAACGCCGTCAAAGATGTCGTCCCAGTCGAAATCGGCGGTGGTGGCCTCCTGGATGGCGGAGTGGGCCCGGTCGTAGATGCAGACGGAGCCCCGCTGGGAGGCGCCCTTTTCGTTGAAGTAGATGCCCACACGGTCGCCGCCGCGGGTGATTTTAGTGGTGTCCACGCCGTACCGGCGAAGGCTGTTCACCGCCGCCTGGCCGATGGCGTGGGCGGGCAGCTTGGTCACGTACACGGCGTGCTGGCCGTAGTTGGCCAGGGAAACGGCCACGTTGGCCTCGCCGCCGCCGAAGGTAAATTCCAGGTGGTCCGCCTGGACGAAGCGCTCATAGTTATAGGGCTGGAGCCGGATCATCAGCTCGCCGAACGTCACGATCTTAGCCATTGCCGCGGGCCTCCTTTACGATCTCGATGGATTTTTTGCACAGGTCGGTGATCTCGTCCCACTTGTTGTTGTCGATGAGGTCGGCCGTGACCATGTAGGACCCGCCGCAGGCGGCGATCACGGGGGACTTGAGGTAATCGGCCAGGTTCTTCAGGCTCACGCCGCCGGTGGGCATGACCTTGAACATGGGGAACGGCGCGCTCATGGCCTTGATCTTGGCAAGGCCGCCGGACTGCTCCGCCGGGAAGAACTTGAGCACTTCCAGCCCCAGCTTATAGGCCGCGTGGTAGTCCGTGGGGGTGGTGCAGCCGGGGAAGATGGTCACATTCTTTTCCTGGCAGTACTTCACGATGTCCACGTCCAGGCCGGGGGTGACGATGAACTTGGCGCCCGCCGCCAGGGCCTCGTCCACCTGCCCGGTGGTCAGCACCGTGCCCGCGCCCACCAGCATCTCTGGGTACGCCTCCGACATAAGGCGGATGGCCGTGGCCGCGCCGGCGGCCCGGAAGGTCACCTCCGCCACGGGCACGCCCCCCGCGATCAGGGCCTTCGCCAGCGGCGCCGCGTCCCGCTCCGGGTGGTTCAGCTTGATCACCGGCACCACGCCGATCTCGGAGATCTTCTTTTGCAGGTCATTCATGTTCGTATACCTCCCAAATAATATTTCATGGTACTATTATACAACTGGTATGCTAGAAGACAATAGACGAATCGGAAAATTCTTCCCGCCGATTTTTGTGTAAAATCACCAATATCCCCTTTTCAGGTCCGGATATCTTTGTATTTCTTATCAGACAGATGTCCGCAGATCATCGACCAGAGGCCGTCGTCCCCCTCCGGCCCCGCGGGCAGGATATAGGCCCTGTCGGCGGCCACGTACAGGCATATGCTGCGTTTGAGCCGGTAGGCGAAAAATATCTTCTTCCATGGGTAGGACGCCCGTTGGCCGCCGGCCTGTGCCGTGACGGACGAGGCGGTCAGCTCCACGGTATAGGCCGGGCCTTTGGCCTGGCCCACCTGTTTGGCCTTTTTGCCCACGGAGAGCAAAAAGGTGACGATATACACCGCCGGCAGCACCACGCCCACCGCCAGCAGCACGCCCCCCAGCAGGGCGGCGTTGTCCCGTCGGCCCACCTGGGTAAAGCACACCGCGGCAAAGCCCGCCATGATGAGCGCGAACAGCGCCGGACCCTTATACCGCTTCTGGCGGCGCAGGGTGTCGAACAGGGCGAACTCCCGAAATACCTCCGGCGTGATCTTTGCCTCCACGCGATACTTTTCCATGCCATCCACTCCCCCGCATCCGTTACGCTGGCACTATATTTACATATTTAACAGGCGTTTGCAATCCCACAGGGCGATTTTCGGCAAGGTTCACAAAACGGAGGCGCCAATTTCTACTAGTATGCAAGTAGACTAACGGGTGAAATTGTGGTATATTGCAGTTGCGTTAAGCACAATATGCTCTGCGAAAAAAATTATTTAACAGGAGGAACCCAAACATGAAGAAACTCATCTCCCTGCTCCTGGCCCTGGTCATGGTCCTGAGCCTGGGCGCCGTCGCCTTTGCCGACGACCCCGTGACGCTGGTCTATGCCGAGGTCAACCCCGCTGATGACAGCACCCCCGTGGGCCAGATGGCCGTCGATTTCAAGACCAAGGTCGAAGAACTGTCCGGCGGCAGCATCCAGATCGACCTGCAGGCCAGCGGCGTTCTGGGTTCCGAGGCCCAGGTGCTGGACGGCATCCTTGGCGGCAGCGAGGCCGTGGACATCTCCCGTATCTCCGCTTTCGCGCTGAACGCCTATGGCTGCACCAAGGCCACCCTGCTCTCCCTGCCCTATGTGTTCGTGTCCCGTGAGCACTACTGGAACTTCGCCAACAGCGAGCTGGCCGAGGAGTTCCTGAACGAGCCCCAGGAAGTGGGCCTGCCCCTGCGCGGCATCTGCTACGGCGAAGAGGGCTTCCGTCACTTCTTCTTCAAGGACCCCGTTGATTCCATCGACGACCTGAAGGGCATGCAGATCCGCGTGTCCGACGACCCCGTCATGAACGGCATGGTCGAGGGCCTTGGCGCCAACCCCACCGTGGTGAGCTTCACCGAGCTGTACTCCGCGCTGCAGACCGGCGTTGTGGACGCCGCTGAGCAGCCCATCGCCAACTACAAGTCCAACTCCTTCCAGGAAGTGGCTCCCAACCTGCTTCTTGACGGCCACACCATGGGCGCCATCCAGCTGGTCATCACCGACAACGCCTGGAACAAGCTGTCCGAGGAGCAGCAGGGCTGGGTCATGGAGGCCGCCAAGTACGCCTCTGAGCAGAACGCCAAGAACTCCGAGGACGCTGAGAACGCGGTCCTGGAGCAGCTGAAGGCCGACGGCATCAACGTGGTCGAGGTCGAGGACAAGACTCCCTGGATCGAGGCCTGCACCGACATCGTCAGCCAGTACACCCAGGGCGACATGGCCGACTACTATCAGCAGATCCTGGACATGGCTCCCTGAGTCTGTGTCAAAAATCTGAAACATAACTCCGCGGCGGGAGTACAGGGTCCTCCCTGTACCCCCGCCTTTTAAAATTTCTAAAAAAGGAGAGGAACCGTATGCCGAAGATCTTTCAGACCCTGGACAAGATCCGGCCTGTGTACAACGTGACGTATAAGATCGTCATGGTCATCTGCAAGCTGCTGCTGATCGCCGACATCCTGATCACCACCTTCGCCGTCATAGGCCGGTACGTACCCTTTATCCCCAACCCCTCCTGGACCGAGCAGGTGGTGCTGACCTGCATGGTCTATATGGCGGTGCTGTCCGCCACGCTGGCCATCCGGACCAACAGCCATATCCGCATGACGGCCCTGGACCGGTACATGCCGAAAAAGCTCATTATGGTCCTGGACGTGCTGGCGGACCTGGCCGTGATGACGCTGGGCGTGCTCATGCTCGTCTACGGCTGGAAGGTGTGCCAGTCCCCTCTGGCAAAGTTCGGCAAGTACGAGTCCATGCCCTGGCTGAGCCGGTTCTGGATGTACTTCCCCATCCCCCTGGCCGGCGGGAGCATGATCATTTTCGAGCTGGAATCGCTCTATAACCACATCAAGGCGTTTTTCGTACCGGAGGAAAAGGAGGTTGAGAAAGCATGAGTCCTGAGACTTTGGGAACAGTCGTGCTTCTTGGCACGTTCTTTGTCATGATCCTGCTGCGCTTCCCCATCGCCTACGCGGTGGGCCTGTCCACCATCCTGTGCCTTCTCAGCCAGGGGCAGCAGCTGGTCATCCTGCCCCAGCAGATGGTGAAAGGCGTATGGAGCTTTTCGCTGATGGCGGTGCCCTTCTTTATCACCATGGGCGTGCTCATGGGCAGCGGCGGCATATCGGAAAAGCTGATCGCGCTGGCAAACTCCCTGGTGGGCTGGATGCGCGGCGGCCTTGCCATGGTGAACATCGTGGCGTCCTACTTCTTCGGCGGCATTTCCGGCTCCGCCAGCGCCGACACCGCCTCCCTGGGCTCTCTGCTCATCCCCATGATGGTGGACGAGGGCTATGACGCGGACTTCTCCACGGCGGTCACCATCACCTCCTCCTGCGAGGGCCTTCTTGTCCCGCCCAGCCACAACATGGTCATTTACGCCACCACCGCCGGCGGCCTCAGCGTGGGCAGTCTGTTCCTGGCCGGCTACCTGCCCGGGGCGCTGCTGGCCCTGAGCCTGATGGTGGGGTCCTACATCATCTCCGTCAAGCGCAATTACCCCAAGGGCGAGCGGTTCAGCCTCAAGCGCTTCATCAAGCAGCTTGCCTCCTCCTTCTGGGCCCTGGCCGCCATCATCATCGTGGTCGTTGGCGTGGTCGGCGGCGCGTTCACCGCCACCGAGAGCGCGGCCATCGCGGTCATCTACTCCCTGTTCGTCAGCGTGTTCATCTACAAGGGCCTGAACTGGAAGGGCGTGTGGCAGAGCCTGGAGCAGTGCATCAACACCCTTGCCATCGTGCTCATCCTGATCGCCACGTCCTCCGCCTTCGGCTACTGCCTGACCCTGCTGCACGTGCCCGCGACGGCGGCGAATCTGATCACCAGCGTGTCCGACAACCCCATCGTCATCGCCCTGCTGCTGAACCTGATACTGCTTATTCTGGGCTGCATCATGGACATGGCCCCTATCATCCTGATCGCCACGCCCATCCTGCTGCCTGTGGCAACGTCTATCGGCATCAACCCCATCCAGTTCGGCATCATGGTCATTTTGAACTGCGGCATCGGCCTGCTGACGCCGCCGGTGGGCGCGGTACTGTTCATCGGCTCCGCCGTGGGCAAGACGCCTATGGAAAAGGTGGTCAAGGCCACCCTGCCGTTCTATCTTTGCATGCTGGTCACGCTGCTGCTCATCACCTTTATCCCCCAGATCAGTATGCTCATCCCCAACCTGCTGGGAAGTTAAGGAGCGTTGCATATGGAAATGACATTACGGTGGTACGGGTCGAAGTTTGACACCGTTACCTTGCAGCAGATCCGGCAGATACCCGGCGTGACCGGGGTCATCACCACATTGTACGACACCCAGCCCGGCGAGCTTTGGTCTCAGGAGCGTATCCACGCGCTCAAGGAAGAAGTGGCCGCCTCCGGCCTGCACATCGCCGGTATCGAGAGCGTGAACATCCACGACGACATCAAGACTGGTCTGGGCAAGCGGGACGAGTACATCGAAAATTACATAAAGACGCTGGAGAACCTGGGCAAAGAGGACATCCACATGGTGTGCTATAACTTCATGCCCGTGTTCGACTGGACGCGCACCGAGCTTGCCCGGGTGCTGCCGGACGGGTCTACGGCTCTGGCCTACACCCAGGAGGCGGTGGACGCCCTGAACCCGGAGGAAATGTTCAGCTCCATCGCCGGGGACATGAACGGCACCGTCATGCCCGGCTGGGAGCCGGAGCGGATGGCGAAGGTGAAGGAACTGTTCGCCCTGTACAAAGACGTGGACGACGAGAAGCTGTTCGCCAACCTCAAGTATTTTCTGGAGGCCATCATGCCGGTGTGCAACAAGTACGACATCAACATGGCCATCCACCCGGACGACCCGGCTTGGAGCGTGTTCGGACTGCCCCGTATCATCATCAACGAGGAAAATATCCTGCGCATGATGAAGATGGTGGACGACCCTCACAACGGCGTCACCTTCTGCTCGGGCTCTTACGGCACGAACCTCAAGAACGACCTGCCCCATATGATACGGAGCTTGAAGGGCCGTATCCACTTCGCCCACGTGCGGAACCTGAAGTTCCACTCGCCCACCAACTTCGAGGAGGCGCCGCACCCCTCCGCCTGCGGCACCTTCGACATGTACGAGATCGTGAAAGCTCTGTATGACATCGGCTTCACCGGTCCCATCCGTCCCGACCACGGGCGCAGCATCTGGGGCGAGGTGGCCATGCCCGGCTATGGCCTTTACGATAGGGCTCTGGGCGCCACGTACATCGAGGGCCTGTGGGAGGCCATCGAGAAGGGAGCGACGAGGAAATGAAGCTGACAGCGGAAAGCCTGAAAAACGAACGGGCCGCGTGGGAGGCCAAGGGATATCATATCCCGGCCTTCGACAGGGCGGACATCGCCGACAAGACGAAAGAGCACCCCTACTGGATACAGTTTGGCGGCGGGAACCTGTTCAAGGCGTTCCAGGCGCGGCTGGCGCAGGAGATGATCGAGAAGGGCGTCATGGACCGGGGCGTCATCGCCGTGAACCGTGAGGGCGAGGGCATGCATCAGCCCAACGACAACTACTCCATCCTGGCGACCTTAAAATCGGACGGCTCGGTGGACAAGACGGTGATCTGCTCCATCGTGGCGGACTATCTGCTCACCGCCCCCGGCACGGAGGACTTCGAAAAGCTGAAAGGCCACTTCCAGGCCGACAGCCTGCAAATGGTGACCTTCACCATCACGGAAAAGGGCTACAGTCTGGTGGACGGCGCCGGGAATATCCAGGCCGACGTCGCCGCCGACTTTGAGGCGGGCCCGGACAAGGCCAGGAGCTTTCTGGGCCGGGTTTGCGCGCTGCTCTACGCCCGTTATCAGGCGGGCGGCACGCCGCTGGCGCTGGTGAGCACGGACAACTGCTCCCACAACGGGGATAAAATTCGCGCCTTCGTCACCGCCTTTGCGGAGAAGTGGGCGGAAAAGGGCCTGGTGGACGCGGGCTTTGTGCAGTACGCGGCCGAGAAGCTCAGCTGCCCCTGGACCATGATCGACAAGATCACGCCGCGGCCCGACCCCAGCGTGCAGAAGATGCTGGAGGCGGACGGCGTGGAGGGCTTGGAGATGACCATCACCCCGGCCGGCATCTATATCGCACCCTACGTCAACAGCGAGGAAACGGAGTATCTGGTCATCGAAAACCTGTTCCCCAACGGCCAGCCGCCGCTGGACACCGTGGGCGTCATCTTCACGGATAGGGAAACCGTGGACAAGGTGGAGAAGATGAAGGTGTGTACGTGCCTCAATCCCCTGCACACCTGCCTCGCCATCTATGGCTGCCTTTTGGGCTATGAGCGCATTTGCGACGAGATGAAGGACCCGGAGCTGGTGGGGCTCATTAAGACGGTGGGCTACACCGAGGGTCTGCCCGTGGTGGTGGACCCGGGTATTCTGGACCCGAAACAGTTCATCGACACGGTGATCAACGTCCGGCTGCCCAACCCCTTCATGCCCGACACGCCCCAGCGCATCGCCCTGGACACCAGCCAAAAGCTGCCCATCCGGTTCGGCAACACCATCAAGGCCTACATGGACGCGCCCGACAAGGATGTCCACGACCTGAAGCTCATCCCCCTTGTGCTGGCGGGCTGGCTGCGGTATCTGATGGGGCTGAACGACGCCGGCGAACCCTTCGAGCGCAGCGACGACCCGATGCTGGCGGAGGTCACGCCCTACGTGGCGGGGTTGAAGCTGACGCCGGAGCAGGACGTGGAGAGCGCCGTGGCGCCCATACTGCACAACAAGGTCATCTTCAACGTGGACCTGTACGAGGCGGGCCTGGCCGACGCGGTGGTGGGGTATCTCAAGGAGCTCACTGCCGGTCCCGGCGCCATCCGCGCCACGCTTAAAAAATACGTCCACTGAACGAAGTTTATTGGCAAATGGCAAGGGCTGTATGCTAATATTCAAGAACACAGGAGGCATACAGGATGACATTATTGGAGCGTCTTCCCCAGGAAACGGACCGCATGTACGCCCTGCGCACCATCCGGGAGAATATCATCGACCTGGGCCTGGCCCCCGGCAGCCAGATCAGCGAAAATGAGCTGGCCGCGCAGATGGGACTGTCCCGCACGCCCGTGCGGGAGGCCATTATGGAACTGGCCCGGGTGAAGATCATCCAGGTCGTGCCCCAGAAGCGGAGCACCGTCGCCATGATCGACTACGACATGGTGGAGCAGGCCCAGTTCATGCGCTACACGCTGGAATGTGCCGTGGTGGAGCTGGTCTGCCGGATGATCACGCCGGAGGGCGTGCTGCGGCTGGAGGAAAACGTACACCTGCAGCAGTTTTACATGCAAAACGGCTATTATGAGAACATCCGGGGGCTGGACGACAAGTTCCACGAGACGCTGTTCGAGCTGGCCCAGAAGATGCAGATCTATACGCTGATGCAAAACCTGCTCATACACTTCGACCGGGTGCGCCGGATGTCGCTGGACAGCGTGAAGGACCTGAAGATCGTTCAGGACCACGCGCTGATATTGGACGCCATCAAGCGCGGCGACGCGGCCGGGGCAAGGGAGATCATGCAGACCCACCTGACCCGGTACCGGTTCGACGAGAGCGCGATACGGGAGAAGTATCCGCAGTATTTTGAAAAGTGACGCCAAGGGCGCGGACGTATCTGCACGGGGCGTTCGCGTCCCATCCGGCGGAAAGGAGAAGCATTTGGACTATCCCGAGAAAAAGCAGCGCTGGGTGGAGTACGCCCGGACCGAGCCGCAGGCCGGCGGCGCGGGCGTCACCCGCCGGGTGCTGGCCTACACGGACGGGGTGATGGCCGTGGAGAACACCTTCGCGGAAGGCGCCGTGGGCGCCATGCACAGCCACCCCCACACCCAGATCACTTATGTAGTCAGCGGCGTGTTCGAGTTCACCATCGACGGCGAGACCCGCACGGTCCGCGCCGGCGACACGCTTTTGAAGGAGGACGGCGTGCCTCACGGCTGCGTCTGCCGCCAGGCGGGCGTGCTGCTGGATATATTTGCCCCCATGCGGGAAGATTTTGTCAACTGAGAAAGGAAGCGATCACATGGATATCCGCTACAGCGGCAATCCCAAGGACGTAAAGCACTATACGACCGAGCAGCTCCGGGACGAGTTTCTCATTCAGGACCTGTACCGGCCCGACCAGGTCACGGCGGTGTACAGCCACGTAGACCGGATGGTGACGTTGGGCTGCATGCCGGTCCACGAGACCGTGAGCATCGACAAGGGCATCGACGTTTGGGGCTGCTTCGGCACCGACTATTTCCTGGAGCGCCGGGAGATCGGCATCTTCAACATCGGCGGCGCCGGGAAGATCGCCGTGGACGGCACGGTGTACGCCCTGGGCTATAAGGACTGCCTGTACATCACCCGCGGGGCCAAAGAGGTCCTGTTTTCCAGCGACAGCCCGGAGGCGCCCGCCAAGTTCTATATGGTGTCGGCCCCGGCCCATAAGAGCTATGAGACCCGGCTTTTGAAGATCGCCGACGCGGCCAAAAAGCCCTGCGGCGACGCCGCCACCAGCAACAAGCGGGTCATCAACCAGTTCATCCACCCGGACGTGCTGCCCACCTGCCAGCTCTCCATGGGCATGACCGTGCTGGAGCCGGGCAGCGTGTGGAACACCATGCCCGCCCACACCCACGAGCGGCGCATGGAGGTGTACATGTACTTTGAGGTCCCGGAAAACGAGGTGGTCTTCCACTTCATGGGCCAGGGCGACGAGACTCGCCATATCGTCATGAAAAACGAGCAGGCGGTCATCTCCCCCTCCTGGTCCATCCACGCGGGGGCCGGCACCGCCAGCTATACCTTCATCTGGGCCATGGGCGGCGAGAACCAGGCATTCGACGACATGGACACCATCCCCACCGGGGAATTGAAATGAGGCGCGAGACATGGATATGATGGAAAAATTCTCTCTGCAGGGCAAGGTGGCCCTGGTCACCGGCGCGGCCTACGGCATCGGCTTCGCCATCGCCACGGCCCTGGCCGGGGCGGGCGCGAAGATCGCCTTCAACTGCCGCAGCCAGAGCAATCTGGACAAGGCCCTGGCCGACTACGCCGAAAAGGGCATCGACGCCAAGGGCTACATCGCCGACGTGACCGACGAAGATCAGGTCGCGGACCTGGTGGCGAAGATCGAAAAGGACCTGGGCGGCATCGACATTCTGGTGAACAACGCCGGCATCATCAAGCGCATCCCCATGCTGGAAATGAGCGCCGAGGACTTCCGCCAGGTGGTGGACATCGACCTGACCGGGCCCTTTATCTGCGCAAAGGCCGTGATACCCGGCATGATCAAAAAGGGCCACGGCAAGATCATCAACATCTGCTCCATGATGAGCGAGCTGGGCCGGGAGACGGTCAGCGCCTACGCCGCCGCCAAGGGCGGCCTCAAGATGCTCACCCGGAACATCTGCTCCGAGTACGGCGGGGCCAACATCCAGTGCAACGGCATCGGTCCCGGCTATATCGCCACGCCCCAGACCGCGCCATTGCGGGAGAAGCAGCCGGACGGCAGCCGCCACCCCTTCGACCAGTTCATCGTCTCCAAGACCCCGGCCGGCCGGTGGGGCACGGCGGAGGACCTGATGGGCCCGGCGGTGTTTTTGGCCTCGGAGGCCTCCGATTTCGTCAACGGTCACATCCTGTACGTTGACGGCGGCATCCTGGCCTACATCGGCAAGCAGCCATAAGAAAGAAATACACAGCGCCGGTGAAGGCGGGTGAGGGACCATGAAGCTGCTGTTCGACACGGCAAAGCTGCTGCGGCTGGTGGGAAACTTATATACCGTCACAGGTGTCAAGACGAGCATTCTCGACAGCGAGGGCCAGAACGTGCTCATCTTCGGCGGGCATCAGGAGTTCTGCCGGCTGGTGAACGCGGACCCGGAGGGACACAGGCGGTGCGAGCAGTGCGACGCCCGGGCGGTGGCGGCCTGCGCCGCGGCCCAGGGCATCTACCGCTACCGGTGCCACGCGGGCCTGTGCGAGGTGACGCTGCCGCTATATGAAAACGGCGTGCCCATCGCCTATCTCTGCTTCGGCCAGTTTCTGGACGACGCGCCCCTGGAGCGCCAGTGGGAGCGGTCGGAGCGGTCGCTGGACTGGTACCAGGGCGACAGGAAGGCGGTGCGGGAGGCGTTCTGGGCCCTGCGCCAGTACACCTTCCAGCAGACCTCCGCCTACGCGGAGATATTGCAGGCCCTGACCGCATATATTCTCCGGGAGGGCATCATCCGCTCGGCGGAGTACACGGACCTGCAGCGGCTGGAAATCTACCTGGACGAGCGGTTCCGGGAGAGCCTGTCCCTGAAAAAGATCGCCGCCGACCTCAACATGGGCACCACAAAGCTGTGTACCCTGGCCAGGCAGCTTCCCGGCGGGCTGACCGTGACCCAGGCCGTGGCCCGGCGGCGCATGCAGGCGGCCCGGACCATGCTCCGGGAAGGCGAACTGCCCGTGTCGGCCGTGGCTGAGGCGGTGGGGTACAGCGACTACAATTATTTCACCAAGGTGTTCAAGGCCGCCGTGGGCATGACGCCTACGGAGTACAGAAAGAAAAACCGCCAATAGCCCCAGGCCGTCAAAAAAGTTTTTGACGGCTTGGGCAATTTATCCCATTCGAGGCGGGACTACCGTCCCCCTCGAGCTCCCCCTTGCGTGACGTACGATCTCATGATCTCTTTAAAGGGTTAAACAACATCCGTGTCAAATTGTGCATTTGTACGATTCGGCGCGAATTATTTTTCTAGTATTCGTTCGATTTTCCTATAATATGCGCCGTCCGTCAAGTAGAATGGGGCTAAGAAGGGGAGGTCCCGGCGGGACCGTTCATGTGAGACTGGGCTTCGGCCCCGGATCAATAAAATTTTATTAAAAGGAGATCAACGAGAAATGAAGAAACTTATCGCTCTGCTGCTGGCTCTGACGATGGTGTTCTCTCTGGGCGCGATGGCCTTCGCCGACGGCGACGAGATCACCCTGGACGTCATCATCTGCCAGTACGGCCCCAACACGGAGGACTGGTTCCTGGGTACCGGCATGGACGGCACCTGCTTCAAGGATAAGTTCGAGGCCGAGAACCCCGGCATAAAGCTGAACCTGGAGGTCATCTCCTGGGATACCGTGGACCAGGTGGTCGATACCCGCATCTCCAGCGGCCAGGCCCCTGACATCCTGAACAACGACAACTTCTCCAACTACGCCTATGACGGGCTGCTGGAGCCGGTCAGCCAGTTCTGCCCGGACGACCTGTATGAGGACTTCTTCCCCTCCTTCATCGCCGAGTCCATCATTGACGACACCGTGTGGGCCGTGCCCGACCTGGCCTCCGCCCGCGCTCTGTACTACAATGTGGACATGTTCGAGGAAATGGGCATCGAGCCCCCCACCACCTGGGCCGAGCTGGAAGACGTCTGCCAGACCATTCTGGACTTCTATGACGGCGAGGTCTATCCCTGGGGCATCGACATGACCACCGACGAGGGCCAGGCGGCGTTCGCCTACTACACTTGGGGCAACGGCGGCGGCTTTGTGGACGACGAGGGCAACTGGATCGTCAACTGCGACGAGAACGTGGAGGCCATCGAGTTCGCCATCAGCCTGGTGAACAACGGCTACACCAACCCCAACCCCGCCACCCAGACCCGTTATGACCTGCAGGATATGTTTGCCGCCGGCGACATGGCCATGCTCATCGCTCCCAACCAGCTGCCCACCTACTGCGCTGACAAGGAGTCCACGGTCAACATGGCGACCGCCAACATCCCTGCCAACGAGGGCAAGGAAAGCGCCTCTGTGGGCGTTATGGACCGCGTGATGGCGTTCAAGGACGAGTCCCTGTCCGAGGAGGAGACCGCCGCCCGCGACGAGGCCATCGGCAAGTTCCTCAAGTTCTTCTATGATCCCGAGAACTATGTGGGCTGGGTCAGCATGGAGGGCTTCCTGCCCGCCGTCAACTCCGCCGTCGGTTCTCTGGTGGAGGCCGATCCCTCCTTCGGAGCCTGGCTGGACGTGCTGGACGGCTGCCGCTTCTATCCCACCGCTATGGAGAACTATGACACTGTCCGCGAGGGCGTTGTCAAGGCCGAGCAGAACGCGCTGACCGGCGCCGACGTCCGCGCTGAGCTGGACGCCGTGCAGGCGCAGGTCGCCGGCTGATCGCCGCGTATCTCCTGTCCCTGACCAGCTAAGTCTTGCGAGGGCCGGACGAAGGTCCGGCCCTCGTGTTACCTGCGGCGCGAACCTACAAGGAAAGAAGGGTGAGGCGTGAATAAAACACTACGCAAAAAAATAAAACCCTACATATGGCTGCTGCCCAGCATCATACTGATGTCGCTGTTCGTGATCTTCCCCATTATGATCGTGTTCCGGCTGGCATTCAGCGAGGTGTCCAAGTCCGGCCTGATGGGCGGCTTCGTAGGGCTGAAGAATTTCAAGGACGCCATCGGCCTGCCCGCCTTCAAGACGGTCATGCTCAACACCTTCTGGTGGGTGATCGCAGTGGTGGGGCTGAGCACGGTCCTTGGCTTCATCGTCGCCATGGTGCTCAACCAGAAATTCCGCGGCCGGAAGATCGCCCGGGCCATTCTGGTGTTCCCCTGGGCCACGTCTCTGGTCGTGCAGGCGTCGGTGTGGAACTACATCATCAAGTATGAGTACGGCAACCTGAACAATATCCTGCTGAACCTGGGCATCATCAAGGAGGCCATCAACTGGCGCTCCAGCTATCAGATCGAGTTTATCTGGGAGTGCGGCGTGGGCATCTTCGTCACCATTCCCTTCGTGGCCTTCTGCGTGCTGTCCGGTCTGCAGAGCATCGACAGCTCCCTCTATGAGGCGGCGGACATCGACGGAGCCAGCTATTGGGATAAGCTGTGGCGCATCACCATCCCCCTGGTAAAGCCGTCGCTGACGGTGAGCACGGTGCTGAACATCATATACGTGTTCAACTCCTTCCCCATCATCTATACCATGACCCGGGGCGCGCCGGCCAACAAGACCGATACGCTGGTGACGTATCTGTACATGCTCAATTTCTATGACCGGCAAAAGGGTCCTGCCACAGCGCTGTCCGTCATAGGGTTCCTGATCCTGTGCATCTGCGCCGGCGTCTATATGATGGGCGTCATGCGGAAGGAGGAAGAGCTGTGAACGAACGGAAGCTCATTGCGAAGAAAAACCGCACGGCTCTGGCGGTGATGCTGCTGGCCATAGCTGCAGTGGTCGTCCTGTTGAGCCTGCCGGCCTATAAATTCACCTCCAGCGTCTATACAAAAAAGTCCGCCAACACCTTTGTGGGGGACGAAAAATACGTGGAGGTCCGGGCCGAGGTGGACGCGGTGGCCGAGGAGTACCGCGCCTCCGGCATGGACGTGTCGGTCAACGAATCGGTGACCGAGCGGACCAACTCCAGGGGCGAGACCACTTCCATGGTGGCCTTCTCCGTGGACCAGGCGTTCACGAAAACGGGCTGGTCGTTCCTGAGCTCCGGTCTGGCGTCGGCCTGGGTGCTGCTGGCGATGCTCCTGTGCATGGTCATGAGCGCGGCGTGCGCTCTGGCGGGCGTCATCGGCTCCATGGGGGACGACTGGCACCAGCTGGCGGAGCTTCCGGCGGCCTTCCGGCGGGCGTCCTATATACTGGCGCTGATCGCCGTGCTTTTGGTCCCGGCGTTCTTTATGGTGAATACCTATCTCATGTCCCGCCGGGTGGGGCTGTATATCGACGAGCTCATCCCGGAGGGGAAGGACGCCTTTTTTGAGAAGCTGAACGGTTTCCTGTTCGACGCCCAGGCGGGAGAGAAGCTGGACGACATGCTGGACGGCCTGCGCTTTGCCAATACCGGCACGGTATGGCTGACGCTCCCGTGCTTTTTCGCCATGATGCTGGCCGGTATCCAGCTCCGCCACGGGAGCGTGAAGCACACGCTGATGCGAGGGCTGCTGTACGCTTTCGTGATCGCCCTGTGCCTGTTCATCCTGTATCCCTATTATGTGATGCTGGTGACGGCGTTCCGCTCCATCGCGGAGACCAACGACAGCGACTTTTTGCACCTGCTTCCCACCCAGTGGCGCTTCGGCAATCTGAAGGATATCGTGGACCGGGGAGTGCTGCGGTACCTGGTCAACTCCATGCTCATCGCCGGCGGCGCCACGGTCATCGCCCTGCTGTGCGGCATCCCGGCGGCCTACGCCATGGCCCGGATGCGCTTCAAGGGCAAGAACATCTTCCTGGGCTTCGTCATCGTCAGCCAGATGTTCTCCCCGGTGGTGCTGCTGATCGGCATCGCCCAGCTCATCGCCGCGCTGCACCTGAACGACTCCATCGTGGGACTGATGCTCATCAACGCCGCCTTCAACCAGGCCTTCGCCATATGGCTTCTGCGGGGCACCTTCGTGTCCATCTCCCCGGAGATGGAGCAGGCGGCCAAGATCGACGGCTGCAACACGGTGGGCTCTCTGGTCCGGGTGCTGATCCCCATGGCGGCTCCCGGCATCGTGACCACGCTGATCTTCGTGTTCATCAACGCCTGGAACGAGTTCACCATATCCTCGGTGCTCATCTCCACGGCGTCCAACCGGCCCATCACCGTGGGCATCACCCAGTTCTCCAACCTGAACATGATCGAGTGGCAGAACCTGTTCGCCGCGTC
>CANQJZ010000022.1 GCA_947624385.1 uncultured Oscillospiraceae bacterium | reverse complement strand
GTGCCCGTCGCCACGGAGGTGCCCGTCGCCACGGAGGTGCCCGTCGCCACGGAGGTGCCCGTCGCCACGGAGGTGCCTGTCGTACCGGACGAGCCGACCGGAGCGGCGTCGATCGGCAGACTGTACGCGCCGGCGCCGCGCTCATCCGGTGAGCGCATGTCCCCCTATTTCGACCTGGGCACGGTGTACATGGTCTTTGAGCTGCGGGACCACGACGCCCTGAACGGGGACATTTTGTCCGCCTTTGAGATTGCGTTCCGCGCCCTGCCCGCCGGCTGGGACGAGGACGGCAACCCGGTCAGCACGTGGATATTCCAGGTTTTGGAGCCGGTGTACACGCCCCTGAACCTCCGGGAAGATGAGCCGGTGGACATCCCCTTCTACGGCGGCGGCGAGTTCTACCCCCTGGAGGAGATCAACCGCATGAAGCTGGAGGCCCAGCAGCAGATCACGGACCTGACCACCCAGCTGAAGCTGGCGGAGCAGGAGCTGAAGCAGATCGAGTTCGAGCTGTCCAACGGCGAGGTCCTTTGCGAGGTACCGGGCGTGGTCAAGACCCTGCGCACCCCGGAGGACGCCCTGGCCGAGGGGAGCCCTGTGGCCCTTATCTCCGGCGGCGGCGGATACATCATCAAGGCCGCCATGGGCGAGTTTGAGCTGGCCAGCATTTCCGTGGGCGACACGGTGAAGATATCCGACTGGATGAGCGGCGCGGAGCTGGACGGCACCGTCACCAGCATCGACAACTACCCCGTCAGCAGCGACCGCTACTGGTTCAGCACCGACGGCCGCAACAGCCGTGTGACATTGTACCCCTTCACCGTCTCGGTGAGCGAGGACGCGCCCCTGCGGGAGAATTACAGCGTCACCATCGACCTGGCCACCGCCGTCTCGGACGACAGCGCCGAGCAGGGCAAAAAGACCTTCTACCTGGAAAACGAATTTCTCCGCACGGAGAACGGCCGCAGCTATGTCTACGCGGAAAACGCCGACGGCCTTCTGGAAAAGCGCTATCTTGTCACCGGCAAGAGCTACAACGGCTGGGCCACCGAAGTTCTGGACGGCCTGACGGTGGAGGACTATGTGGCCTTCCCCTACGGCCGGAGCGTGAAGGACGGCGCCAAGGCCGTGCGCCAGGACAGTCTGCAGGCCCTCTACGAGGGCTATTGAGAGGGGGCGCGTTAGAACATGTTTGAAAATATCTCCCTGGCCTTCCAGGGCATCTGGGGCCACAAAATGCGCTCCTTCCTGACCATGCTTGGCATCATCATCGGCATCGCCTCCATCATCACCATCGTGTCCACCATCAAGGGCACCAACGACCAGATCAAGGAGAGCCTGATCGGCGCGGGCACCAACGCCGTCACGGTCCAGCTCTATCAGGAAAATTACACCTATGACATGACCTATCAGGGCCCGCCGGCGGGCGTTCTGCCCATCACGGAGGAGACCCGCCAGGCCCTGGCGGACCTGGACAACGTGCGCTCCGCCAGCCTCTACTGCTTCCGCCGCATCGACAGCTACAGCGGCCAGGTGTGCTACAAAAACACCGCCTACTCCGGCGAATTATACGGCGTGGACCAGTACTATTTCCAGACCAACGGCTACCGCCTCAGCTATGGCCGGGACTTCCTCCCGGAGGATTACACCAGCTTCCACAAAGTCGCCCTGCTGGACGCCGGCGCGGCGTCGCTGCTGTTCGGCAGCACGGACCCCCGGGGGGAGACCCTGGAGATATCCGGCGAGCCCTTCACCGTCATCGGCGTGGTGGACCGGGCCAAGTCCTCGGACTTTGCCATCGAGACCTACCGGGATTACACCATGTATGCCGACACCTCCGGCGGCAAGATCTTTATCCCCCTGGCGGACTGGCCCCTGGTGTTCCGCTTTGACGAGCCTCAGTGTGCGGTTTTAAAGGCCGCCAGCACCGACGACATGACCCGCATCGGCCAGCAGGCGGAGGACCTTCTCACCAAGACCCAGATAACCGATACCTCCGGCAATTTCGCCTATAAGAGCGACGACTTAATGAAGCAGGCGGCGGACATCCAGAAGCTGTCCAACGCCACCAACAACCAGCTTCTCTGGATCGCGGGCATCTCGCTGCTGGTGGGCGGCATCGGCGTGATGAACATCATGCTGGTGACGGTCACGGAGCGCACCCGGGAGATCGGCCTTAAAAAGGCCATCGGGGCCCGGAAGCGCCGCATTTTGTGGCAGTTTCTGACGGAGGCCGCGGCCCTGACCAGCATCGGCGGCATATTAGGCGTTGCCGCGGGCGTGGGTCTGAGCCGGTTCATCGCCTCCGCCATGGGCACCCCTACGGCGGTCAGCTATCCGGCCATCGCCGTGGCAGTGCTATTCTCCATGCTGATCGGCGTGATCTTCGGCATGATCCCCGCCGTCAAGGCCTCCAACCTGAACCCCATCGACGCCCTCCGCCGCGAGTAAAGAAAAATATGAAAGAACGCCTCCCTCGCCGAGGGAGGCGTTCTCCGTATAAATAGGCCCCCTTGTGAAAGGGGAGGTGAGCGCCGCTTGCGGCGAATCCCGGCCTAGCCCAGCGAGCGCCGACGAAAAGCCTCCCCTGTGCAAGGGGAGGTGGGCGCCGCTTGCGGCGCTCGGAGGGGTTGTCCGTTATCCGATGTTACAACCCCCCCAGTCACGCTGACGCGTGACAGCCCCCCCTTGCACAGGGGGGCCGTCAATACGGTCGTTACAACCTCTCCGCGAACTCCCACACCGCGGACGTATCCGCGTCCTCCACCTTGCCGCTGTCGCAGGCGGCGGCCAGGGTGGGGTCCAGGGGCAGGCTCACGGTATTGCCTATCCCCAGGCGCAGCCCCTGTTCCTCCACGTGACTGTCCCCGAAAATGGACAGCTTCTGCCCGCAGCAGGGGCACTCGTACCATGCCATATTCTCCGCCAGACCCAGCACGGGCACGTTCATCATCTTCGCCATGTTCACGGCCTTTTCCACGATCATGCCCACCAGGTCCTGGGGCGTGGTGACAACGACGACGCCGCTGACCGGCAGGGACTGGAACACCGTCAGCGGCACGTCGCCGGTCCCCGGGGGCATATCCACGAACAGCACGTCAAGGTCGCCCCAGATCACATCCGTCCAGAACTGCTTCACCGCCGAGGCGATGACGGGACCGCGCCAGACCACCGGGTCCGTCTCGTTGTCCAGCAGCAGGTTTATGCTCATGACCTTTATCCCGTCACGGCTCACCAGGGCGGGCATGCCCTTTTCCGTGCCGTATGGCCGGCCGTGGACGCCGAAGGCCGTGGGGATGGAGGGACCTGTGATGTCCGCGTCCAGCACGCCCACCTTCTTCCCGGCCTTGGCCGCGCTGACGGCCAGCAGGGAGGTGACCATGCTCTTGCCCACGCCGCCCTTGCCGCTTATGACGGCGATGACCTTGCCTATCCGGGAAAGCTCGTTCACCGGCTCCAGCAGGTCCGACGGGCTCTGACGCTGGGCGCAGTCCACGCCGCAGCTTTCGCAGTTATGGGAACATTCTTCGCTCATTGGCTTCGCCTCGTTTTTATTATATTTCCGCCACCAGGCGGGTCTTCACGATCTCCGGCTCCGGTGCCCGGAACGCGCCGCACAGCCGCTTATACAAAAGCGCCAGCACGCCGAACCCCGCTCCCAGCAGCAGCGCGAACCGCAGCGCCGTCCACTCCGGCCACATCTGGGCCAGCACCATATCGGCCCCCGTCAGAGCCACGGCCCCCAGCAGCAGCCACCGCAGGTTTTTCCGCCGAAACAGCTCCCGGACCTTCCGCTTGGGAAACAGCAGCTTGTACACCAGGCAGAACAGCCCGACCAGCACCCCGGCCTGGATGGCCAGGCTTAAAAGCACGTCCCATACCGGGCCCAGCGTCCCGAGCAGCGCCGCCGGCAATGACCCCACGACCCACAGGGGCAGCAGGAACGCCGTCTTGACCCACACGGGCAGACGGATGATCCTGGCCCGCAGGGCGTCGCCGCGGGAAAGCTCTCGCGTCTCGTCCGGCAGCTCGGCCAGCACGACCCGGTTGGACGCGGTGCGCCGCACCGTCTCCACATGGGCAGGACCGGCCGCGGCCCGGAGAAGCTCGTCCGGGTCAAAGCTCTCATGCACCGCCGCGCCGGTGGTCAGCACCACGGTGGCCGCCGCCACCGCCGCCACCTTCTTGCGGTCACACTTCTTATGTTCTGCTTTCTCTCTCTTTCGTATACCCATTTCTTACCTCATTTGTCCTCCATCGCGGCCTCCAGCAGCGCCCGGACATGGGCCCCCAGCTCCTTCGTGCCACTGGCCGCCACTTCCTCCCGGCCGATGCACGGGCACAGGGTGAGAACCACGTCCGTGTGCCGCCAGGGGGCGTTTTTGCCTATCTTCTCCGTGCCGGTGACGCATACCGTCACGATGGGCACGTCCGCCTTTTTCGCGATCTTAAATACCGCGTTGTGAAATTCCAGCATCTCGCCGGACCTGCTTCTTGTCCCCTCCGGGTAGACGCCCACGTTCACCACGTCCCGGCTGAGTAAGTCCGCCGCCGCGTTGATGGTGACGATGGCCTTGCGGGGGTCCTCCCGGTCTATGACCAGATAATTGGCCTTGTGGATGAACCGTACCAGGGGTATCTTCATGTTCTCCGGCTTGGTGATGAAGGCCATGTCGATCTTCCGGCGGCTCAGGGCCCACACCGTGGCGATGGGGTCGTAGTTGCTCCGGTGGTTGCCCACCAGCAGAAACCGGCCCTCCGGAATGTTCTCCCAGCCGGTCACGTGAAAGCGCAGCCGCCCGGCCAGACACAGTATGCCGATGACATGGACCACGACCCGGCGGCAGAAGGGGTGGTCCTCCGTCACGGGCTTTGACAGGTCCACCGTCAGCGACCACAGCCACACGAACACCAGCCACGCCGCCAGCAGCGTCACCGTCCAGCACGCGAACATGCCGACCCACATCAAAACGCCCCAGTGGTATATCGCTCCCAGCACCGCGCTGACAACGGCCCCACCGGCCGCATATGGCCACAGCACCCGCGCCGCGCCGTACTCATCCTGTCGGAACATCCCCATCCCCCTATCTCTTGTGCCTATTATAGCATATTGTGTATTCTTACGGCAATAGGGTCCTGCCCATGGGCAAAATGCCGTCATCCCGCGTATTGACGGCGACCGACAAAAGCGATACAATTTGATTTGACAGAAAAGGAGGCCCGCGTCCATGGACAGCAAGACCGGTGAGGTAAGAAAAAGCGGCATAGAGGGCAAGACCGTATACACGGCCCTGGACGACCTGCCATATGGCCCCGAGGACAGCCCGGACGCCGCCGGCAAGGTGGCAAAGGTCAGGGTACCGGAGGGCGTTTCGGAACGGCGGCTTTACCGGGACGTGGTGCTGATCGCCTGGCCCAGCCTGGTGGAGCTTTTGTTGACCCAGCTTACCAGTATGGCGGACCAGGTCATGGTGGGCCACCTGCCCGGTCAGGAGGGCATCGCCGCCCTGGCGGCGGTGGGTCTGGCCGCCCAGCCCAAGTTCCTGCTCATGACCATGATACAGGCCATGAACGTGGGCGCCACGGCCATGGTGGCCCGCTTCCGGGGCCAGAACGACCGGGCCGGGGCCAACCGGGTGTTCAAGCACGCCATGCTCTTAAACCTGCTCATGTCCGCGTTTTTCACGGGGATAGGCCTGTTTTTATGCGAGCCCATGATACGGCTCATGGGCGGGGCCGGCATCACGGAGGAGACGCTGCACCAGGGCGTGACCTATATGCTCATCCAGCTCTACGGCTTTGTGCCCCTGTGCCTGTCCATCACCGTGACGGCGGCGCTCCGGGGCATCGGGGACACCCGCACCCCCATGGTGTACAACACCCTGGCCAACGTCATCAACCTCATCTTCAACTACATCATGATATACGGCCACTTCGGCGTGCCCAAGATGGGCGTGGCCGGGGCCTCCTGGGCCACCATCATCGGCCAGACCGTGGCCTTTTTCATCGCCATAGCCGTGGCCCTGGGGAAAAAGCACTACGTATTCCTGGATTTCAAGGAGAAGTTCGTCTTCGACCGGCGGCTCATGAGCCGCGTTGTCGGCATCGGCATCCCCTCTATGATGGAGCAGCTCTTTTTACGGGCCGGCATCATCATCTACATCCGCCAGGTGGCCAGCCTTGGGGACACGGTCTACGCCGCCCACCAGGTCTGCATGAACGTGCAGTCCATGACCTTCATGATGGGCCAGGCCTTCGCCACCGCCGCCACCACCCTCATGGGCCAGTCCATCGGCAAGCGGCGGTACGATATGGCGGCCGTGTACATGCGCCGGACCCGGAACGTGGGCATCGCCGCGTCCTTCGTGCTGATGGCGCTGATGGTGCTGTTGAACGACCAGATCATCGCCCTGTTCAAAAACGACCCTGAGATCATCCGCCTTGGCGCGCCGATACTATGGCTGTTGGCGGCCAGCCAGCCCTTCCAGGCGGACCAGTTCATCGTCACCGGCGGCCTGCGCGGCGCGGGGGACACCCGCTTTCCCGCCGTGGTCACGGCGGTGACGGTCCTGGGGGTCCGGAGCCTTCTGGCCATGCTGCTCATCAACGTGTTCCACCTGGGGCTGTGGGGGGCGTGGATCGCCCTGGTGGCGGACCAGCTCATGCGCACGCTGCTGGTGTCCGTCCGGTACCACAACGGCCGGTGGAAGCGCCTTGCCATCGGCAGGGCGTATCAGGGGGAAAAGGCGGCCGCGCAATAAAACCCGCGAAAAATGTCCCAATAATGTCCCAAATGTCCCGCTTATGTCCCAAAAAAGCCCAAAAATGTCCCAGGTGCGACATATTTTGCGCACCTGGGATATTTGTATTTTTTGCCTGCTTCAATCCAGAAAATCCCGCAGTTTCTTGGACCTGGAGGGGTGGCGGAGCTTGCGCAGGGCCTTGGCCTCGATCTGGCGGATGCGCTCCCGGGTGACTTGGAACTCCTTGCCAACTTCTTCCAATGTGCGGGTCCGGCCGTCGATCATGCCGAAGCGCAGCTCCAGCACCTTCTTCTCCCGGGGGGTCAGGGTGTCCAGCACGCTCATGAGCTGCTCCTTCAAAAGCGTGAAGCTGGCGGCCTCGGAGGGCTCGGAGGCCCCCTCGTCCTCGATGAAGTCCCCCAGGTGGGAGTCCTCCTCCTCGCCGATGGGGGTCTCCAGGCTCACCGGCTCCTGGGCGATCTTGAGGATGTCCTGGACCTTGTCGGCGGGCATGTTCATCTCCTCGGCTATCTCCTCGGCGGAGGGGTCGTGGCCCAGCTCCTGCAGCAGCTGCCGGGAGACGCGGATGACCTTGTTGATGGTCTCCACCATGTGTACGGGGATGCGGATGGTCCGGGCCTGGTCCGCGATGGCGCGGGTGATGGCCTGGCGTATCCACCAGGTGGCGTAGGTGGAGAACTTGTAGCCCTTGGTGTAGTCGAATTTGTCCACGGCCTTGATAAGGCCCAGGTTGCCCTCCTGGATAAGGTCCAGAAACAGCATGCCCCGGCCCACGTACCGCTTGGCGATGGACACCACCAGCCGCAAATTGGCCTCGGCCATCCGGCGCTTGGCGTCCTGGTCGCCCTCGGCCATCCGGGCCGCCAGGGCCACCTCCTCCTCCGGGGTGAGCAGGGCCACCTTGCCGATCTCCTTCAGGTACATGCGCACCGGGTCGTCGGCGGAGAAGGTGTCGGCCATGGCGTCCGTGTCCACGATCTCCTCTTCCACGCTCTGACTGATCTCCTCCAGCTCCTCCAGTTCCTCCAGCGCGGGCAGGGTATCGTCGTCCAGCGGCGGGAGAAACTCGTCCCCGGCGGTCTCGATGCCCAGGTCCTCCAGCTGGTCGTACACGGCGTCCAGCTCCTCGGGGCTCAGGGTCATGTTGTCCAGCGCGTCGGAGAGCTCCTTGCTGGTGAGCTTGCCGGCCTTTTTGCCCTTTTCGATGAGCTCCGCGATCTTTTCCTCGTTGCTCTTTTCGGTCAGGGCGCTGTCCGTCTCCGGCGCGGCCGTGTTTTCCTCAGGCGTCATGTTTTTCTCGTCAGCCATCTTTATCACCGTACCCTTTCGTTCGTTTCAGCTTCTCGGCATAGCCCCGCAGGTCGTCCGCCCGGGAGGCCTTGTCTTTTTCTGTGCGTATCTTGTTTATGTAATCGTCCATGGCCTGTCGGGCGGCCTCGGGGGGGATCTCGTCGTGCTGCATGATGTCCGCCAGCAGGGCCATTTCCTCCGGGGAAAACTGCTGGCCCAGGGCCGTCAGCGACACGCTCCGGCCGTGGCGCACCCGCTGGGCTATGGCGTCGTACAGCCCGCCCAGAGCGGGGGAGGTGAAGTCCTCGGCCGTCAGGGGCAGCGCGCCGAACTGCTCCGGGAAGCGGCACAGCAGGTTCAGCACTCCTTCCTCGGCCACGGCGCTGCGGACGTTCTCGTATCGGAGCTCCCGGCTCCTGGGCTGGGCGGCCCGCAGTGGCGCGGCGGCGTCCCTGTCCAGCTGTTTGCGGGCGGCGGAGGCGTTTTGCTGCCGGACCCGGGCTACCTCGCCCAGAAAGGCGTCCCGGGACACGCCGGCCTTTTCCGCGGCCCGCAGGCCGTATATCTCCCGCTCCACGCTCCCCGGCAGGGAGGCGATGAGCCTGGCGGCGGCTTTTAAGTACCCCACCCGGCCCGCGTCGGTGGCCAGGTCGAACTCCGCCGCCGTCTGGGCCAGACGGTACTCCACCTGGTTGCCGCTGCGCTCCAGAAGGTCCCGGAAGGCCTGGGGGCCGTTGGCCTGGATGAACTCGTCCGGGTCCTTGGCGCCGGGTATCTGCACGACTTTTATCTTCAGGTCCAGCGGCTGCAGGATGCCGATGGCCCGCTGGGCGGCCTTCTGGCCGGCGGCGTCGTTGTCGTAGGCGATAATTACCTGGGAGGTATACCGGCTCATGAGCCGCGCCTGGTCCGCCGTCAGGGACGTGCCCAGACTGGCCACGGCGCTGTCGAATCCGGCCTGATGGAGGCTCACCACGTCTATATTGCCCTCCGCAAGAAGAATATATCCGCTTTTGGACTTTTTAGCCAGATTCAGGGCGAAAAGACTGCGGCTCTTGCTGTACACCAGGGTGTCCGGGCTGTTGAGGTACTTGGGCTCTCCGTCCGACAGGATACGCCCTGAAAAGCCTATGACGCTGCCCCGCACGTCGATGACCGGAAACATGAGACGGTCGCGAAAATAGTCGTAAAGTCCGCCGTTTTTGCCCACCCGGGCGAGCCCCGCGTCTATGAGCTCCTGGCGGGTGTAGCCCTTACGGGTCATGGCGTCGGTCAGGCTCTCCCAGCTGTCCGGGGCAAAGCCAAGGCCAAAGGGCTTGACCATGTTCACGATGCCCCGCTTTTCCACATAGGCCTGTCCGGCCCGGCCGGTGTCGGCCATCAGCTGGGCGTGGAAAAACCGGGCCGCGTCCCGGTTCAGCTCCAGCAGCCTTGTCCGCTTGCCCCGGTTGGGGTCGTACCCGTCGTCCGGGACCTCCATCCCCGCACGCCTGGCCAGAAACCGCACCGCGTCCGGGTAGGAGAGGTTCTCGATCTCCATGATGAAGTTGACCACGCCGCCGCCCTTGCCGCAGCCGAAGCAGTGGTAGATCTGCTTCTCGCCGTTGACGGCGAAGGATGGTGTCTTCTCCCCGTGGAAGGGGCACAGGCCGAACTGGTTGGCGCCGCTGCGCTTGGTCAGCGGCACGTAGGAGCTGACCACGTCCACGATATCGTTCCGGCGGCCCAGCTCGTCCAGAAAATCGCTGGGAAAGGGCATACGCGGTCACCTCCTTCGTCGTAAGCCCCCCTTGTTAAAGGGGGGTGCCCGCCATCGGCGGGCGGGGGGATTGTGGTAAGATAACGGCAATCCCCCAGTCAGCGCCTTTGGCGCTGCCAGCCCCCTTTGACAAGGGGGCCATAAGCAGTGCGGCTTACGCCGCGCCCCCGAAAAAGCTTTACTTTATCGACCAGCTTGCTGGTATAAACAAATCCTCGAACGTGGCAATCGCGAAGCTGTCCGTCATGCCGGAGACGTAATCGGTGACGGCGGTCTGGGCGCCCTCCTCCCCGGCGATGGACTTGAACTCCGGGGGCAGCTTCTCCACGTGGCCGATGTAATAGTCCCAGATGGGGGCCAAAATGCCCTTGACCTTGGATTCCTCGCCCTTGGCGGTGGGGTTGCGGTACACCGCCGCGTACATAAATTCCTCGAAGGCATGATACGCCTCGGCCATATCCGGGGAGAGGGCCACAGACCCGGCGGCGCTGGCGGCGATGGCGTCGGTCACCATGGCGTTGATGCGCTGGGAGTTGCGGGTGCCGACGCGCTCCCGGATGATCGCGGGCACGTCCTCGGGCAGTACGATACCCGCCCTCTCGGCGTCGTCCAGGTCGTGATTGAGGTAGGCGATGTGGTCGGAAAGGCGCACCACGTCCGCCTCCATGGTGTCATGGGGCTGACCGGTGGTGTGGTTCAATATGCCCATGCGGGTCTCGTGACACAGGTTCAGGCCCTTGCCGTCCTTTTCCAGCTTGTCCACCACCCGCAGACTCTGCTCGTAGTGGTGAAAGCTGCCGGTGATGTCCCGCAGGGCCCTCTCCCCGGCGTGGCCGAAGGGGGTGTGGCCCAAGTCGTGGCCCAGAGAAATGGCCTCGGTCAGGTCCTCGTTCAATCCCAAAGCGCGGGCGATGGTCCGGGCGATGCGGGCCACCTCCAATGTGTGGGTCAGGCGGGTCCGGTAGTGGTCCCCCTCGGGCTGGAGGAACACCTGGGTCTTGTGGCGCAGGCGGCGGAAGGCCTTGGAGTGGGTCACCCGGTCCACGTCCCGCTGGAAGCAGGTGCGCACGTCGTCCTCCGGCTCCGGCACTGGCCGGCCCCGGCTGGCGGACGAGAGGGTCCCGCAGGGCCCGATGATGGCTTTTTCCTGCTCCTGGCGGAGCTGGCGGTATGTAGGCATCTGCGCGCCTCGATGCAACAAAATGGTATCGCAGACCGTGCTGCAATACCTTTATACGCCGTAATATCGTCTTTTCCCTTTTTTTGCGGAGAAAAAATATAAATATTTTTCCTCTTTGAAAAGCCCCCTGTGTAAGGGGGGCTGGCAGCGCCTTTCGGGGTCCCCACGCGGCACGCTTGTCGCGTGGGGAGAGGAGACGCCGCGGGCTATCCGGGGTTTGCCGCTTGCGGCGAATCCCGGCCTAGCCCAGCGAGCGGCGACGATGACTGGGGGGTTGTAACGTTGGATAACAGACAACCCTTCCGCCTCGCTCCGCTCGGCACCTCCCCTTGCACAGGGGAGGCGTCAAAGCGGTGTGCGGCGGGGCCGGTTTATGAGCGTGTGACCGCTGCCCGGCCGTTGGTGGCGTCGGTGACGCGGCGGGTGAAGGCGTCGGTCTGGTCCGCCAGAAGCTGCACGGTCAGCCTGGCCCGCTCCGGGTCGGAGGCGTAATCAGAATCCAGAAGCGCGCCGTCAAACTCCCGGATGAGGCGGTGCAGCCTGTCTACGCTGTCCCATGGGCAGGACACGCACAGGGCGGCCTTTTCCGGGTCCGGCTCGGTCCCGGCGTCGGCCAGGGCCAGAGATGCCGCCTTGGAATAGGCCCGGACCAGCCCGCCGCTGCCAAGGAGCGTGCCGCCAAAGTACCGGGTCACCACGCACAGCGCGCCGTATAAATTCGCGCCCTTCAGCACCGCCGCCATGGGGCCGCCGGCGGTGCCCCCCGGTTCCCCATCGTCGGACCAGCGGGTCGAGCCGTCCGGCAGTACCCAGGCCCAGCAGTGGTGCCGGGCGTCGGGGTACTTCTTCTTCACCTGCGTAAGATGCTCCCGGGCCTGGGTCTCGTCGGATACGGGGAACATCTCGCCGATGAACCGGGAGCGCTTTTCCTCGTACTCGCCGGCGCCGTACCCGGAAAGCTTCATCCGCTCACCCATGGGCGTGTACCTCGTATGGCAGCAGCTCTGCCCGCAAGGCGGGCCGGACCACCGCCAGCACCCGCACGCCGTCCTCGGTGTAGTTAAGGTCCAGCACGTTGGCCTCCCGGCGCAGCCGCTCCACCAGGGCGGCCTTGTCGTAGGGGATGAGCAGCTCGATCCGGCTCAGGTCGCCGCTCAGCTTCCGGCCGATGGCGTATAAAAGGGCGCTGGTGCCCTCCCCGGTCCGGGCGCAGACGCAGATCTCATCTTCGCCGGCCGGCAGACGGCCAAAGTAGGCGTCGCATTTATTATAGACCTTCAGGCATGGGGTCTGACCCGCGCCAAGGCGGTCGATGAGCTCGTCCACAACGCGGGCCTGGGTGTCCCGGTCCGGGTTGGAGATGTCAATGACGTGCAGCAGCAGGTCCGCGTAGGTAAGCTCCTCCAGGGTGGCCTTGAACGCGTCCACCAGCTCCGTGGGCAGCTTGCGGATGAAGCCCACCGTGTCGGACAAAAGCGCCTGCCCGCCCTCGGCCAGGTCCAGCTTGCGGGTGGTGGTGTCCAGGGTGTCGAAGAGCCGGTCGCCGGTCTGGATGCTGTCCCCGGTCAGGGTGTTCAGGAGGGTGGATTTGCCCGCGTTGGTGTACCCCACCAAAGCGACCACCGGCAGGGCGTTGCGCTCCCGGCGGCGGCGCTGGGTGCCACGGACCCGCCGCACCTGCTCCAATTCCTCAGCCAGCTTCTGGATACGCCGGCGGATGTGCCGCCGGTCCGTCTCCAGCTGGGTCTCGCCGGGACCGCGGGTGCCGATGGGGGCGGAAGTGCCCGCCTGACGCTTCAGGTGGGTCCACATGCCCGTGAGCCGCGGCAGCAGATAGCGGTACTGGGCAAGCTCCACCTGCAATTTACCCTCTTTCGTGTGGGCCCGCTGGGCGAAGATGTCCAGAATGAGCCCGGTCCTGTCCAGCACCCGCACCCCCAGGGCCTCCTCCAGTACCCGGGCCTGGGAGGGGGTCAGGTCGTTGTCGAAGATGGCCAGGTCGCATTCCTGGCCCTCGATGAGGTCCTTGAGCTCCTTGACCTTGCCCATGCCCAGGAAGCTGTGTGGGTCGGGCTTGTCCCGGGTCTGCAGCACCGTACACACCGGCTCCGCGCCGGCGGTCAGGGCAAGCTGCCACAGCTCGTCCATGCTCACCTCGTCGCTGCGCTCGTTTTGGTCCATGCTGGCCGCCGCCAGCCCCGCCAGCGCGGCCCGTTCTTTTTTTACCGTCGTGTCCTGTATGGCTTTGTCCTCGCAATAGAATTATTTGATGACCACGTTGGCCTCACCCAGGAGGCCGGTCAGTTCCTCGACCAGGGCCGGGTGTATCACGCACCGGGCGCCAAGGCGCTTTTTCGTGTCCGCGAAATAGACCACCAGCGGCTCCGTGCCGGGGAACATGGTCAGCACCAGCTCGATGCGCCGGAAGGCCGGGTCGTCCCGGCTGGGCAGCCGGACCCACAGAGTCTTTTCCGCCGGACGGGTCCGGGTCTGTGCCTCCGGCGGGCGGCGGGCGGCATAGCCCCCGTCCCGGGCGGCGTTTTGGATGGCGGCGATGGTCTGGTCCGTCAGATCGTCCAGGGGATAGACCGCGTCCAGCATCAGCTGGGGGTCCTTCTCGTCCCGGACGGAGATGCGCCCCGTGCAGCACACGGCGGCGTTTTCCCGCAGATAGCCGCCGCCCTGGTCCAGCGCCCGCTGGAAGGCCAGAAGCTCCATGGAGCCGGTGTCGTCCTCCAATGTCACATAGCTCATGAGGGTGTTGTTTTTCGTGGTCCTTGTCCGGGCGGCGGAGACGACCCCCGCCAGGATGACCCGCTGGCCGTCCTGATAGGTGCGCGGGCCGTCGTCGCCGGTGAAGTCCTCCAAAATGGCCCCCATGGGCGCGGCCCCCAGCTTTCGCACCGCGTCCCGGTAGCCGTCCATGGGGTGGCCGGTGAGGTAAAGGCCCGTGGTCTCCTTCTCCATGGCCATTTTCTCCCCGGCGGAAAATTCCTCCACGTCGGGAAGTTCCAGGGTGGACACCGGCTCGTCGGCGGCGTCCATGGAGAAAAGGTCGAACTGGCCGGCGAGATTCTTCCGCCCGGCGCTGTTCACCCCGTCCAGCACCTTGTCCAGCACCTGCAAAAGGGCCTTGCGCTTGTAGCCCATGGAGTCGAAGGCTCCGGCCCGGATGAGGCTTTCTACGGGCCGGCGGTTCAGCTCCTTGCCGTACATGCGCCGGCAGAACTCGTCAAAGGCGGTGAAGGGCCCGTCCGCGGCCCGCTCCGCCATCAGCTGCTGCACAAAGCTCCGGCCCACGCCCTTCACCGCCGCCAGACCGAAGCGGATATTGCTGCCCGCCACGGTGAAGTCCGCGTCGGACTCGTTCACGTCCGGGGGCAGAAGGTCGATGCCCATGTCCCTGCACGCGCCGATGTACTCCGCGACTTTGGCGGAGGAGTCCAGCACGCTGGTCAACAGCGCCGCCATATACTCTTTCGGCCAGTGGCACTTCAGCCAGGCGGTCCGGTAGGCCACGATGGCGTAGCACACCGCGTGGGCTTTGTTGAAGGCGTAGGAGGCAAAGTCGATGATCTCGTCGTAGATGCTGTTGGCCACGGCCTCGGATATGCCGTTGGCCGCGCAGCCGGGGATATTGCGGCCAGGGTCGCCATGTACGAACGCCTTGCGCTCGGCGTCGATCACGTCGTGCTTTTTCTTTGACATGGCCCGGCGTATCATGTCCGCCTGACCAAGAGAGAAACCGGCCAGCTTCCGAAAGATGTCCAGCACCTGCTCCTGATAGACGATGCAGCCGTAGGTCACGTCCAGAATGGGCCGGAGCAGCTCGTGCTTATAGGTGACCCGCTCCGGGTGGGCCGCGCACTCCAAAAACCGGGGGATGGACGCCATGGGGCCGGGCCGGTACAGGGCGATGACGGCGGTGATGTCCTCGATGGAGCGGGGCTTGAGCCCCGTACACACGCCGGTCATGCCCGCCGATTCCAGCTGGAACACGCCGCTGGTGCGGCCCTCGGTGAGCATCTGAAACGTCTCAGGGTCGTCCTCGGGCAGGTCGTCCGCCTGAAAATCCGGCTCATAACGGCGGATGAGCCGGGCCGCGTCGTCCATGACGGTCAGGTTCCGCAGACCCAGAAAGTCCATTTTCAAAAGCCCCAGCTGCTCCAGCGTGACCATGCCGAACTGGCAGACGATGGACTCGTCGTTGCGGCTCAGGGGCACGTAATCGGTCAGGGGCCGGGCCGTGATGACCACGCCGGAGGCGTGGGTGGAGGCGTTGCGGGGCATGCCCTCCAACTGGCGGGCGGTGTCGATGAGGTTTTTTATCTTCTCGTCCCCGTCGTACATGTCCTTCATGGGCTTCGACAGGCGCAGGGCCTCGTCCAGGGTCATTTTCAGCGCCCAGGGCACCTGCTTGGCCACCGCGTCCGTCTCCCCGTAGCCCACGCCCAGCACCCGGCCCACGTCCCGGATGGACGCCCTGGCGGCCATGGTGCCAAAGGTGACGATCTGGGCCACGTTGTCCGCGCCGTACTTCTCCGTCACGTAGTCGATGACCTCGCCCCGGCGGCGGTCGCCGAAATCCATGTCGATATCGGGCATGGTGACCCGCTCCGGGTTCAAAAACCGCTCGAAAAACAGGCTGTATTTTATCGGGTCCACATCGGTGATGCGCAGCGCGTAGCTCACCAGGCTACCGGCGGCGGAACCGCGGCCCGGACCGGTGGGGATGCCCTGGGTGCGGGCGTAGTTGCGAAAGTCCCAGACGATGAGAAAATAGTCCACGAACCCCATTTGGTCGATGACGCCCAGCTCATAGTCCAGCTGGGCGGCGTATTCCGGCCCATAGCCGGGCAGCCGCTCCGCCAGTCCCGCGTAACAGAGCTTTTTAAGATAGGCCAGACTGTCCCTCTCGCCGGCGGGCAGCTGGAACTGAGGCAGGTGGTAGTGGCCGAACTCGAAGTCGAAATCGCACAGCGCCGCGATCTTTTCCGTGTTGTCGCAGGCCTCCGGCAGGTCGGGGAAGAGGGCGCGCATCTCGTCTTCGGATTTGAGGTAGAGCTCCTGGCTTTCAAACTTCATCCGGTCCGGGTCGTCCACCGTCTTGCCGGTCTGGATACACATGAGCACGTCCTGGATACGGGCGTCCTCCCGGCGCAGATAGTGGGCGTCGTTGGTGACCACCAGGGGGATGCCGGTCTCCTCGTGGATACGGATCAGGCCCTGGGCGGCCTTGCGCTCGTCGGGGATGCCGTGGTCCTGCAGCTCCAGGTAAAACCCATCCGGGCCGAAAAGCTCCGCCAGCTCCAATGCACGGGCCTTGGCGGCCTGGTACTGGCCGTTCACGATTCTTTGGGGGATATCCCCGGCAAGACAGGCCGACAGGCAGATGAGCCCATCGGCGTGCTGGTGCAGCAGGTCCCAGTCGATACGGGGCCGGATATAAAAGCCGTTGACGAATCCCTCGCTGACCAGCTTGCAGAGGTTGTGGTAGCCCGTCTCGTTTTTGCAAAGCAGGATGAGGTGGGAGTAGTTGTTGTCCAGGCCGTATTCCTTGTCCGTTCTGCCCCGGGGGGCCACGTACACCTCGCAGCCGATGATGGGCTTCACGCCCGCCGAGCGGCAGGCGCGGTAAAAGTCCACGACGCCGTACATCACCCCGTGGTCGGTGATGGCGAGGGCGTCCTGGCCCATCTCTTTGGCGCGGACCGCCATCTCGTTGATGCGGCAGGCCCCGTCCAGGAGGCTGTATTCGCTGTGGACGTGCAGGTGTACGAAGGACATAACTGTCTCCTTATTCCATGCTTTGGCTTATTTCCAGAAGCTTGCGCAGCCGGTGGTTCATGCAGCTTTTCGTCACCGGCGGCCAGGCAAGCTGGGCCAGGTCTGAAAGCGAGCAGGAGGGGTTCGCGATGCGCAGAAGCGCCGTCTCCTGCAGCGCGGGGGGCAGCGCGTCCAGGCCGATGCCGGCCTCGATGGCCCGGATGGCGGCAAGCTGCTCCGCCGCCGCGCCGGTGACTTTGTCCGCGTTGGCCATATCGCAGTTGGTCAGGCGGTTCATGGCGTTCGTCATGTGCTTTTCCACCTTGGCCTGCATCACGCCCATGGCGGAAAGCGGCGCGCCCAGGGTGGTCAGCAGGTCCTCGATGGCGGCGCTGCGCTTGAAGTAGGTGATCCAGCGGCCGCCGCGGCTGGCCTCCCGGGGCTCAAAGCCCATGTCCAGCAGCAGGGCCCGGACCTCCCGGCACACGCTCTCGTGGCCGGTGGCCAGCTCCAGGTGATAGCTGCGGGCCGGGTCCGTGACGCTGCCGCCGGCCAGAAACGCCCCCCGCAGGAAGGATATCCGGTCGCAGTCGGATTCAACGACCGCCAGGTTGATGTGGTGGACGACGGTCCGGCCGGGGTCGTAGCCAAAGGCGGAAAAGATGGTCCGGAGCTTGTCCCGGTCCGTGACGAGAAGGGAGCGCTTGCCGGTGGCGTCGGCCGGGGGGAGCACGTCGAAGTCCAGGGAAAAGGCCCGGCGGAACAGCCGTGGCAGCCGGGCGGCAAAGGCGTCGCACTCGGTCATGATGCGTATCTGGCCGGGGGAGAAGGTGTTGGCGTACAGCAGCGCGCCGTAGGCCTCCGCCAGGGCGCAGCAGCGCTTTCCCGGCGGCTCCCGGCACAGTTCGGTTTTTACGTCAGAGGAAAAACTCATGATGTATCACACCTTATCGAAGGCCCCCTGTGCAAGGGGGGCTGTCAGCGCCCCTTGGCGCTGACTGGAGGGTTGTCAACAACCCCTCCGAGCCGCCTTGCGGCGGCCCACCTCCCCTTACACAGGGGAGGCTTTTCTATGCTTCCAGGGCACGGTGCTGGATGTTGACCATGCGGCCCTGGGACTCAAGGGCCTGGGCCAATGCCTGGGCCATGACAACGCTCCGGTGGCGGCCGCCGGTACAGCCTACGGCCACGGTCAGCTCCCGCCGGTCCGCCTCGTACAGGGGCAGGAGAAAGTCCAGCAGGTCCGTGAGCTTGTCCAAAAGCGTCTGGGCGCTGCCGCTGCGAAATACGTACTCCGCTACGGGCCCGTCCAGCCCCGTCAGGTGCTGCAGGTCCGGCTCATAAAAGGGGTTGGGCAGACAGCGAACGTCGAACACCAGGTCCGCCTCCGGGGGCACGCCCTTTTTGTACCCGAAGGACAGCACGTTCACGACGAAGCTTCTGTCCTCCGCCCGGATACAGCGGCATATCTCCGCCCGCAGACGGTTGAGAGCCGAGCTGTCCGTGCCGATGATGAAGTCCGCCCGCGCCCGCAGGGGGGCCAGAAAGGCCCGCTCCCGCTCCACGGCCTGCCGGATGGGCTCGCCCGGCTGGCCCAGGGGGTGGGGCCGGCGGGATTCTTTGTACCGGCGCAGCAGCGTGTCCGTGCCCGCTTCCAGGTACAGAACCCGCACCTGGCAGTCAAGCGATTCCAGCTCCCGCAGCGCATTGTCCAGCTCCTCAAAGCTCGCCACACTGCGCACGTCCATGACCAGCGCCACCCGCTCGTACCGGCCGCGGGTGGCAAGGCACAGCGCCGCGAACTTGCCCAGCAGGGCGGCGGGCAGATTGTCCACGCAGTAGTAGCCCAAGTCCTCGCATATGTCCGCCGCACGGGTCTTGCCCGCGCCGGACAGGCCGGTGATGATGAGAAATTCCATGCTTACCTCCCCAGGACCAGCACCTCCGGCTCCAGCGCGATGCCGGACCGGGCGTAGACCGTCTTTTGTATGTGCTCCATCAGCCGCAGCACGTCCGCGCAGGTGGCGGAGCCGGCGTTCACCACAAAGCCCGCGTGCTTTTCCGACACCCGGGCCCCGCCGATGGCAAAGCCCCGCAGACCCGCCTGATCGATGAGGGCCGAGGCGTACCCGCCCGCGGGCCGCTTGAAGGTGCTGCCGGCGGAGGGCATTTCCAAAGGCTGGCTGGCGCGGCGCCTGGCGGCAAGGTCGCGCATTTTGCCCTGGATGGCGTCTTTGTCCCCGGGGGCGAGGGCAAAACGGGTGCGCAGCAGGACCACTTCACGGCCCGAAAATACGCTGTGGCGATAGGAAAACTCGTGCTCCGGGCCGGCGATAGTCCGGCGGATGAGATCTTCGTCCAGGTACTCCGTCTCGACCACCGCGTCTTTGAGCTCCCCGCCGTAGGCCCCGGCGTTCATCAGCACGCCGCCGCCCACGCTGCCGGGGATGCCGTGGGCAAATTCCAGGCCGGTGAGGCAAGCCTCCGCCGCGGCAGTCGCCGCCTGGGCCAGGGTCGCGCCGCAGTCCGCCGTCAGCTCCTGACCGGAGACTTCCACCCGCCCCACGCCGGGGCATACGGCGATGACGAACCGGTCCAGCCCCTCGTCGGGAGGCAGGATGTTGGTGCCGTTGCCGATGAGAAGCGGCCGGATACCGGCGGCGCGCAAAAGCGCGCACAGCGCTTCCAGCTCTTCCGCCGACCGGGGCAGAGCCATGACCGCCGCGGGGCCGCCGATCCTGAAGGAGCAGTGCGCCGCCATGGGCTCACGCTCCCGCAGGTCCAGGGCGGGCAGCGCGGCGCGTATGTCGGTTATAAGATGGGAATAGTTCATAGTCTTGTATACGTCCACGCGTTTTTCTTGGCCCCCCTGTGCAAGGGGGGCTGTCATGCGTCAGCATGACTGGGGGATTGTTCTTCGTCTAACAGCAATCCCCCCGAGCCGCCATTCGGCGGCCCACCCCCCTTTGACAAGGGGGGCTTTCGATATGGTAAAGGATTTAAAACTCTATTCCGGCGTCTACGCTTTGGTCCACGCGGCGGGCCAGGTCCTCGGCGGCGTTGTAGCCGGTCCGCTTCTGCCGGTTGGTCAGGGCAGCCAGCTCCAAAATGGCGGCCAGGTTCCGGCCGGCGCGGACCGGGATGGTCACCAGCGGTACGCTCACGCCCAGATACTCCGTGGTCCGGGTGTCCAGGCCCAGCCGGTCGTAGTGCGTGTTGTCATCCCAGGGCTCCATCTTCGCCACCAGGTCCACGGTGCAGCTCATCTTGATCGCGCCAACGCCGAACACGCTGGGCACGTTGATGACGCCGATGCCCCGCAGCTCCATGAAGTGCTGGATGAGCGCGGGGGAGCGGCCCTCCAGCCGGAAGCTGTCCGTGCGCAGCAGCTCCACGGCGTCGTCGGCAATGAGCCGGTGGCCCTGCTTCAAAAGGCCCAGAGCCGTCTCGGACTTGCCCACGCCGCTGTCGCCAATGATCAGCATGCCCTCGCCGTAGACCTCCATGAGCACCCCGTGGATGGTCTCGCGGGGGGCCAGGTGCCGACGCAGGGTGCCGCTGAGCCGGGCGTAAAACTCCGAGGTGTCCATGTCGGTGGACAGCAGGCTCACATTGTACTTCTCCGCCATTTCCAGGCACTCGGGCAATATGAGCTCGTCGTGGGCGATGATGACGCCGGGGACGCGCTGGCGCATGACCGCGTCAAAGCCCGCCAGCCGCCGCTTGTGGTCCAGCTCCTCCATCATGGTGGTCTCGCTCTTGCCGATCACCTGCAGCCGGGAGGCGTCGAAGTGCTTCAGATATCCCATCAGCTGGATGCCGGGCCGGTTCAGGTCCACCGAGTGGATGCGGATGGTGTCAAAATCCGTCGATGCCTGGACCACCTTCAAATGCAGCTCCCGCTCCTGGGCGATCTGGGACAGCTTCACGTCGTATCGCATGGTCAGGGGGACCCCCTTTTCATAAGTATTCCATTGTGTGTATTTTAATACATACAGGGCCCTTTCCGCAATCGCAAACGGGCATTTTTTTAAATTTTTCGGGAAATGAAAAAAATACTTGCATTTTGCCGGACAGTCTGGTATTATATCAAAGCTGTCCTTTGGGCGGCAGGAAGGAGCTGATTACGATGGCAAAATGTGAGATTTGCGGAAAAGGCGTGACTTTCGGCATCAAGGTCAGCCACTCCCACCGGCGCTCCAACCGCATGTGGAAGCCCAACGTCAAGCGCGTAAAGGCGGTCGTGGACGGCAAGCCCCAGCATGTGTATGTGTGTACCCGCTGCCTGCGCAGCGGCAAGGTCCAGCGCGCTGTGTGACCATTCCGTAAGAGACGATCCCCGAGGCGAAAGCCTTGGGGATTTTCTTGTTGCCCGACGGGGGCGGCTGTGCTATACTAACACACAGCGTCCGCAGAAAAATACCGGACGCGGGGGAGCGGAGCGAATATGAATCTGTTTTTGACACTGGCGTTTCTCTTTTTCATCGGCTCGGTGTTCGGGTGGGTGCTGGAGCTTTTCTTCCGGCGGTTCATCTCGTCGGCCAACCCGGAGCGGAAGTGGATCAACCCCGGCTTCTGCACGGGGCCGTACCTGCCCCTGTACGGGGCGGGGCTGTGTATCCTGTTTCTGATAGCAAGTCTGGAAAAGCCCCTGAATTTCTCCAACCCCGTGTGGGAAAAGGTGCTGCTGTTCGCCTGGATGGCGGTGTGCATGACCGTCATCGAGTACATAGCCGGTATCCTGAGCATCAAGGTGGGGCACGTGCGCCTGTGGGACTACTCGGACCAGTGGGGCAATATCCAGGGCATCATCTGCCCCAAGTTCTCCCTGGCCTGGGCCATATTGGGCGCGGCGTACTATTTCCTCATCCACCCGCACATTCTGGGCGCGCTGAACTGGCTGGCCCAGAACCTGGCGTTTTCCTTCGTCATCGGCATGTTCTACGGCGTGTTCATCATCGACCTGTGCCACTCCTTCCACCTGGCAACCAAGCTCAAGAACTTCGCCAAGGAAAACGACGTGGTCATCAAGTACGAGAACCTCAAGTCCCACGCCCTGGCCTTGCAGGAGCAGAACGCCCAGAAGTATCATTTCTTCCGGCCCTTTGCCACGCCGCAGGACCTGACGGAGCACCTGCGGGAGCATTTGGACCAGATCCGCTCGGAGCTTAAAGAGGACCTGGACGGCCGGGAGGCCCAGGCGGATTTGGTGTTCGACAAGATCAAAAAGCGCCTGGATAATAAGAAGTGAAAAAGGTAAGGGCCTGTTGTGCAACAGGCCCTTGTTTTATGTCATCAAAGAGTGTCCAACTGCATGCTGCCTTCCACCTTTTCCATTGGCACAAAGCAGACAATACATCCCGGCCTTGCCTTGACGTCCGCACCAACGCGGCTCTCACGTCCGCACTTGGGGCAGCGATACAGAAACGTTGTGACTTCCTGGCTGCTGCCGCCGGCCACCTTTTCCAGCGTGGCGTCGCCCTCCACCTTTTTCTCATTCATACCCTGTTTCTCCTTCTTCATTTAAGGGGCAGTTACCCACTGTTCGCTGCCGTCCACAATTTCCATGTTCACCATGCAGAATATACACTTCAGCTTCGGCGATAAGCCCTGCACATTATGGCGGCCCTCACGTCCGCACTTGGGACAGCGATACAGAAACGTTGTGACTTCCTGGCTGCTGCCGCCGGTCACCTTTTCCAGCGTGGCGTCGCCCTGCACCGGAGGGGTAAGTTTTTCGTCCATGTTCTTTTCCTCCTTATTTATCAAAATGTTTCCCGCTGTTCGGTGCCAGGCACCTGTTCCATTCTCACAAAGCAGTTCATACATACCGGCGCCTCTACTGAGCCATACGACGTATGGTAGTTCGTATGGTATTCCTCAGCGCCGCACTTGGGGCAGTGATACAGAGCCGTTATGGCTTCAAATGTGCCGCCGGTCACCTTTTCCAGCGTCGCCTCGTCCTGCACTTTTTTCTCATCCATGGCAAATGCCTCCTTCAAATTTTCTGCCAACAGCATGGTCCAATGCGGGGAAAACGTCAAGGGGTTTGTCCTGAAATGCAGAAAATGCGACGTGAATTGCACTTTTTAATGATTTTACCTTATCGAAAGCCTCCCCTGTGTAAGGGGAGGTGCCGAGCGACAGCGAGGCGGAGGGGTTGTTACCAAACTTAAAGAACGGTAACAACCCCCCAGTCACGCTGACGCGTGACAGCCCCCCTTACACAGGGGGGCCGTCAATGCGGTGTGCGCCGGCGGCGCACCTTTTTACCTTTTTACATCCCCTCGATGAGGCGGACGGTGACGAGGTTGGCGTCGGGGTCCTTGGCCAGCACAAAGGCGGGCACGTCGGGGATCAATATCTCCCGCTCGCCCTTCACCACCAGCACGTCGGCGGAGGGCTCGGGCACGATCTCGGCCAGCACGCCGAGGTCCCGGCCCCGCTCGTCCACCACGCGTGCGCCCAAAATGTCCTGCAAAAACACCGCGCCGGGGGGCAGCTTCGCCTCGTCCCGGTCGATGAAGACCACCTTGCCCTTCAGGGCCATGGCGGCGTTCACGTCCTCCACGCCTTCCAGGGCGGCGATACAAAGCTCCTTATGGACCCGGCATGCGCGGACCTTGACGGGCCTGCCGTCGATATAAAAGCGGCGGAAGCGGGTCAGAAACGCCGCCTCGTCCGCCCAGGGCTGGATACGCACCTCGCCCCGGACGCCGTGGGTGTTCACGATCCGCCCCGCCTCTAAATACTGCTTTTTCAATCCAGAATGTCCACGGTGACCTTCTTGCCCTGGCGCTGGGCCACCGTCTTCATGATGACGCGGATCTGGCGCACGATCCGGCCCTGCCGGCCGATGACCTTGCCCATGTCCCCGTCGGCCACGCGGACCTCGTACACCACGCCGCCGCCGGGGCCGGTGCGCTCGTCCACGGTGACCTGGTCGGGTTCGTCCACCAGGCTCTGGATGATGTAGGTCAGAAGTTCCTTCATGGGACGCTCCGCCTTATTCCGCCGGCTCGGTCTCAGGCGCGGCCTCGGCGGGCTGCGCGGGCTCGGCGGGCTTGTTGGCCTCGGCCAGCTTCAAAAGGCCGCGGACGGTGTCGGTGGGCTGGGCGCCGCAGGCGATCCAGTACCTGGCCCGCTCCAGGTCGATGTCGATGACGGCGGGCTTGGCCATGGGGTCATAGGTGCCCAGCTCCTCAATGTTCCGGCCGTCCCGGGGAGAGCGGCTGTCCGCCACCACAACGCGGTAATAGGGGGCCTTCTTCGCGCCCAGTCTCTTCAAACGGATCTTGACCATGTTTTGTTCCTCCAAAATATGATATGTTTTTTATTTTTCAAATCCACAGGGGAAGTTTGAAATCTCACATGCCGAACATGCCCATTTTTTTGCCCAGACGGCGGCCCTTTCGGGAGCCGGACATCTGCTTCATCATGGCGTTCATGGCGTCAAAGCCCTTCAAAAGCCGGTTGATCTCCACCACGCTGGTGCCGGAGCCGGCGGCGATGCGCTTTTTCCGGCTGGCGTTCAAGATGGAGGGGTTGGCCCTCTCCTTGGCCGTCATGGACAGGATGATCGCCTCCGTGCGGGCCATGGCTTTGGGGTCGATCTTGGCGCCCTTCAACGCCTTCGCGTCCAGGCCCGGGACCATGCCCAGGATATCGTCGATGTCGCCCATGTCCTTCATGGAGCGAAGCTGTTCCAGATAGTCCTGGAGGGTGAAGCGGCTCTTCATCAGCTTCTCGGCCATCTCGGCGGCCTTCTTCTGGTCCACCGCCTGTTCGGCCTTCTCGATGAGGGTCAGCACGTCGCCCATGCCCAAAATGCGGCTGGCCATCCGGTCCGGGTGAAAGACTTCAATGGCGTCCAGCTTCTCCCCGGTGCCAACGAATTTGATGGGCTTGCCCGTCACGGCCCGGACGGAAAGGGCCGCGCCGCCGCGTGCGTCGCCGTCCAGCTTCGTGAGCATCACGCCGGTGATGCCCAGGGCCTCGTCAAAGGCGTTGGCGGCGTTCACCGCGTCCTGGCCGGTCATGGCGTCCACGGTCAGCAGTATCTCCGCCGGGTCCACCGCCGCCTTGATGCGCTTCAGCTCGTCCATCAGGGCCTCGTCCACATGCAGCCGACCGGCGGTGTCCAGAAACACCAGGTCGTTGCCGTGCCGCCGGGCGTGCTCAATGGCGGCTTTGGCGATGTCCACCGGGTCCGACTGGCCCATCTGGAACACCGGCACGCCCACCTGCGCGCCAACGGTCTCAAGCTGTTTGATGGCGGCGGGACGGTACACGTCGCAGGCGGCGAGTAATGGCCGCTTGTTTTGCTGCTTTTTGATGAGGGCCGCCAGCTTTGCCGTGTTGGTGGTCTTGCCCGCGCCCTGCAGACCCACCACCATTACCACGCTGGGGACCTTCGAGGAATAGTTCAGCTTCGCGGCCTGCCCGCCCATGAGGGCGGTCATCTCCTCGTTGACGATCTTGATGACCATCTGGGCCGGGTTCAGGCTCTCCAATATCTCCTGACCGGAGGCCTTCTCCGTCACGTCCTTCACAAAGTCCTTCACGACCTTGTAGCTCACGTCGGCCTCCAGCAGCACCATGCGCACCTGGCGCATGGCCTCCTTCACGTCCGACTGAGAAAGCCGGCCCTTGCCCCGGAGCTTTTTGAAGATGCCGTTCAGTTTTTCCGATAAGCTCTCGAATGCCATATCACATCAGGCCCTCCAGCCGCGCCAGAATGTCCCGGCTCTTTTCCCCTTCCGGCAAAAGCTCGGTCAGCTCCCGGCGGATGGACGCGATCGCCTCCCGCCGTTCCAGATACCGGCCCACCAGGCCGGTTTTCGCCTCATACGCCCGCAAAGCGGCCTCCGCCCGGCGCAGGATGTCCCACACCCCCTGGCGGGTCAGCGCGTCCTGCTCGGCGATCTCCGCCAATGACAGGTCCTCGTTCCAGTGCAGCTCGCAGGTGCGGCGCTGCTTTTCGGTCAGGAGCTCGCCGTAAAAGTCCAGCAGCAGCGACCGGTCCAGGGGAGAGGTGTCCATGCCGCGCCTCCTTGTGTAAAGGCTTTTCACTTTACAGCCTGGTTATCATACACCAAACCGGAGCGGGTGTCAAGGGGTTTCGCTGACAGGCGGAGCACTCCCGGGATTGACAGCGATTTTTCCCCTGTCTATAATAACGGTATCCACGAAACGATGGCAAAGGAGAGGTGCTTTTTTATGAGACGATTGATTTCTCTGCTGCTGTGCCTGGTGCTGGGCGCGATCTCCCTGGCGGACAGTCCGGACGGCGGGGCGGCGGTGCCCCGTCTGGATGTGTATCTGGACGGCTGCCGGGACTATGAGGAGGGCGTCAGCGACCCGTCGGTTTATGGCGTTGAGGACCTGGAGTTCGACCCCTTCTCCTGGGCGAGCGCCACCGTCGGTCTGGAGGACGTGGACAGGGCCCTGGGCTATATGGCGCTGCTGGAGGATGGCCCCTTCGAGCTGGAGCTGGACGCCTGCACGGCGCTGACGCCGGTGGGGGACAGCTATGAGGACGTGCCGGCGGAGCACTGCGGCGAGCTGCGCTATGCGCCGGGCGTCAAGGGCTTCTCGGCAGTCTTTTCCTACGTCGGCGACGCCTCCGTCGGCGTGATACCGGGGGGCTTTGCGCCGGTGGGCGGCGGCTCCGCGGTGGGGGTGCAGATCAATGTGTACGAGGACAGGGCGGACATCAGCGTGTTCTGCGCCCGGGGCATCCGGTTCACGGAGGAATAGGACAAGGCCTATCACAGAATAAGCATAACGACCGGACGCGGCGTCTGCCGCGTCCTTTTCGTATAATCTCCCATCGGGGCGGGAAAAATCCCGGATATGGAAAAGATAAGCACCGAACGCCTGGCCGGATGGGGCGAACAAGCGGCCAGGAGCATCCCCATCAAAGGAACCGTGTCCGGCAAGGCCGCCGCCCGGCGGCTGGGCCGGGCCATGCAAACTTTGTCCGCCAAGGGCCGGGACCAGCGCGAGAGCGACTGGTTCGCCGACAACGAATATCTGGCCCGGCGGGAGGCGAATATCGCCGCGGCCGCGCTGCGGGCCGGGGGCAAACTGCGCCGGGGCCCGGACGGGGCGGCGCTGGTCACGCTGTGTAAAAAACTCACGGCGGCGGGACCGGTGACGGAGGAACGCATCGGGGCGTTTCTCACCGGGGCGCGGCGGCAGTCGGAGCTGCCCGAAAATGAGGCGGCGCTTATAGGCGCGGCCCTGCGGGCGGCTATTATAGAGGCGCTGGCGGAGCCGGACGTGGACGCCGCCCTGGCGGCGGAGCTGTTCACGGGCCTGCGGACCCTGGCGGAGCTGGACCTGACGCGGGCGCTGGAGCTTTCCGACCCGGTGGACGCGCTGCTGCGGCAGGATAAGATATACCCCCGCATGGACGAGGCCAGCCGGGCCCTGTACCGGGCGCGGAACCAGCGGCGCGCCAAAAAGCGGGGCATATCGGCCCTGGAAGCGGCCAAAGAGGCGATGGAAAAGGGCCTGCACGAGACGCTCTTTCCCCAAAATACCCGCACCGGGGCCTGGTATATGGCTGCCCGGATATTTTTGCCGGCGGCCCTTTCCATACTGGCCTGGGCGGTATCCGGGAACTTCTGGACGGCGCTGTTGACGGTCGTGCCCCTGTCGGAGCTGGCCCGGGTGGGGCTGGACTCCATATTGCTGCGGTTTGTGCGTCCCCGGCGGCTTCCCCGCCTGGCGCTGGAGGATGGCGTGGGGCCGGAGGGGCGGACGATCTGCGCGGTGTCGGCCCTTTTGACCGACGACGAGACGGGACC
Source organism: uncultured Oscillospiraceae bacterium (assembly GCA_947624385.1). Taxonomy (GTDB): domain Bacteria; phylum Bacillota; class Clostridia; order Oscillospirales; family Oscillospiraceae; genus CAJOIG01. The sequence goes on along the minus strand of CANQJZ010000022.1, from coordinate 11,737 downwards.
ACGCCTGGCCCGGCGGCTGGAGGAATATAAGCTGGCCAACCGGGGCTGCGGGGAGGATCTAATTTTCGCGATGCTGGCGGACCTGCCCGATTCTGACAGGTTCCCGCCGGAGACGGCCGGACGGCTGGACGGGGCGAAGGCGGTCATCGAGGCGCTCAACGCCGCATACGGCGGCGGGTTTTTCCTGCTGACCCGGGACCCGTCCTGGAACGGCGCGGACCGGGTCTACTCCCCCTGGGAGCGCAAGCGGGGGGCCATTTTGGAGCTGGCCCGGCTGGTCCAAAACCGGCCCAACCGGCTCAAATGCCTTGCCGGGGATGCCGACCAGCTCCACGCCCGGTATATCCTTTGCCTGGACGCGGACACAAGGCTGGCGCCGGGTTCGGCCAGGCAGCTCATCGGCGCGGCCATGCACCCGCTGCACGTGCCCCTGGTGGAAAAGGGCGTGGTCATACGGGGCCACGGGGTGCTGCATCCCCGGATGGCGGTGGAGCTGGATAGGGCGCTGGCCACGGATTTTGCCCGCATCTGGGCGGGCCAGGGGGGCACGGACCCTTACGGCGCGCCTACGGGGGAGCTGTACACGGACCTTTTCGACCGGGGCGGGTTCGCCGGCAAGGGCATCGTGGACGCGGCGGCGTATCTGGCGTGCCTGGATCAGCGGTTCCCGAACAATAAAATACTCAGCCACGACGCGCTGGAGGGGGCGTATCTGCGCGGCGCGTATGTGGGCGACGTGGAGCTGACCGACGGCGCGCCGGTGACGGCGGCGGCATGGTTCCGGCGGCTGCACCGGTGGACAAGGGGCGACTGGCAGAACCTGCCCTGGCTTTTTAAGGCCGGGCGGGACTTGCCGGCGCTGGAGCGGTTTCGGCTTTTTGACAGCGTGCGCCGCAGTCTCACGGCTCCCGCGAGCCTTCTGGCGCTGGGGCTGAGCTTTTTCCTGCCCTCCTGCCGGTGGGCGGCGGGCGTGGCCCTGGTGTGCCTGGGCGCGGAGGCGGTCCAGGCCGCGTTCGCGGGGCTTTTCACCCGCCGGGCCGACGCTCGTCTTCGCTGCCGGAGCGGGGTGCTGCGGGGCGTGGGCGGGGCGCTGACGCGGTTTTTCGCCCGGCTCATCTTCCTGCCCTGGGAGGGGCACGCCTGCGCCTCGGCGGCTGTCACGGCCCTGTGGCGCATGGGTGTGAGCCACAGGAAAATGCTCCAATGGGTGACGGCGGCCCAGTCGGACGCCGGGAGAGCGCTGCCCATGTCGGCCTGGTTTTCCGTATTATTTGGCCTGGCGCTGGCGGTGCTGGCCCCCGGTCCGGCGGGCAAGTCCGCGGGGGTGGTATGGCTGACCGCGCCGGTGTTCGCCAGCATATCCGGCCGGGAAAACCCGCCCAAAAACGACCTGACAGGCTCGGACAGGGCGCTGCTGCTCACGTCCGCCAAGGCCATATGGGGCTACTTTGCCGCGCTCTGCACCCGCTCGGAGCACTGGCTGCCACCCGATAACTTCCAGGTCCAGCCCCCCAAGGGCGCGGCCCACCGGACCAGCCCCACCAACATCGGTCTGGCGCTGGTGTCGGCCTTGGCGGCTATGGAGCTGGACCTGGCCCCGGCCAGCGAGGCGGCGGCATTGGCGGACCGGATACTGGCCACGGCGGAAAAGCTGGACAAGTGGAAGGGGCATCTTTATAACTGGTACGACACCCGCACCTGCGCGCCGCTGCAGCCGGCCTATGTGTCCACGGTGGACAGCGGGAATTTGTGCGCGTGTTTGATATGCCTCGCGGGCGGCATGACGGCCCACGGCCGGCCGGATATCGCCGAGCGGGCCAGAGCTTTGGCGGACGGGATGGACCTGGCGGCGCTGTACGACGCGGACAAGCGGCTGTTCCGTATCGGGCTGGACCCGGCGTCGGACAAGCCCAGCCCCGGCCATTACGACCTGATGGCCTCGGAGGCGCGGCTGACGAGCTACGTGGCCTGCGCCAGAGGGGACGTGCCCGTGCGGCACTGGCAGAGCCTGAGCCGGGCGCGGCTGGCCCTGGACGGCTGGCGGGGGCTTGCCAGCTGGTCCGGGTCCATGTTCGAGTATTTGATGCCGGAGCTCTTCTTGCCGCTGATAAACGGCTCCATGCTGTGGGAGACGGCCCGGTTCTGTCTCTATGCCCAGCGGCAGCGGGGGGCGCGGGCCAAGGCACCCTGGGGCAATTCGGAGAGCGCCTTTTTCTCCCTGGACGCGGGCATGGACTACCGCTATAAGGCCCACGGCACCGGGGCGCTGGCCCTGCGCCGGGACGTGGACGGGGAGCTGGTGGCCGCGCCATACGCCAGCTTTCTGGCGCTGTGCGTACACCCGAAGGCGGCGGTGGAGAATCTGAAGCGGCTGAAAAAGCTGGGCATGTTTGGCCGGTACGGGTTTTACGAGGCCCTGGACATGACGCCGGGCAGAACGTCGGGCAAGGGACAGGTGGTGGCGTGCTTCATGAGCCACCATCTGGGCATGAGTTTGGCGGCCGTGACCAACTGCCTCAAGGGGGGCGCGCTGCGCCGGTATTTTATGGCGGACCCGGCCATGGCGGCGTTCAAGCCCCTGCTGGCCGAGCGGGTGCCCCTGAGCGGGGCGGTGCTGCGCCGGAGCCGCAGTCCCCTGACCCGCCCGCCGGAGCCACGGCGGGAGACCCCTGTGTTCCGCTGGGAGGGGCCGGGGTATATGCCGGCGGACCCGGCATGGTTTCCCATGTCCAACGGCGTGTACACGCTCCTGGCGTGCGAGGACGGCCGGTGCGTCGCCCGGTCCGGCGGCATGCTCATGTACCGGCCCGAGGGGTTTGCCATGGCCGTGGACGACATTCCCCTGACCCCATCCAGGCGGGAGGGGGCCTTTTACCCCTGGCGGTACGAGGGCGGGACCCTGACCTTCACGGCCCGGCGGTCCGGGCGGGTCTTATCCGCGTCGCTGGCGGTGGCCAACGGGGAGCGGGGCGAGCTGCGCCGTATCACCGGTCCCAGCGAGGGCAAGCTCACCGTGCGCTTTGAGCCGGTGCTGGCAAGACAGAGCGACCATGAGGCCCACCCCGCCTTCTGGCGGCTGGGCCTGGAGATCACCGCCCACCGGGGCGCGGTGCTGGTCCGGCGGCTGGCAAGGGGCGACCTGCCGGAGATGTGGCTGTGTCTGGCCGCCACGGTGGAGCTGAAGCTTGCCAACGGCGCGGGCTGGCAGATGCACAGTCCCGCCACGGTGACGGCCACCCTGCCCGAGGGCGGGTGCGCGGCCCTGGCGCTGTGCGTCGGGTCCAGCCGCGCCGCGGCGGAGGCCGGGGCCCGGCGTATTTTAGCCGGGGCCGGGGCGGATATGGCAAGCTCCATGGCGTCCCTGCTGGGGCTGAACGCCGAGGGGATGCGCGCCGCATTCCAGCTGGCCGGGGCCATTTGCTCGCCCCGCGTGGAGGCACGGCCCGACGCAAGCCGGGAGCGGCTTTGGCAAAAGGGCCTTTCCGGCGATTTGCCGATCGTATACTGCAAGGCGGAGGACGGCCTGGACGAGGCCCGGAAAATCATCAAGCGCCACGCCCTGCTCACCGCCTGCGGCGTGCAGGCGGACCTGGCGCTGGACACCGGGGAGGACGGGGAGTATCTGCACCCGAAGCGGGACGCGCTGCGCCGGTATCTGGACAAGTACGGCCTGGCCGGTTTTGAGAGGGCCCGTGGCGGCGTGTGGTTCGTGGGCGGGGCCGACATCGCCGCCGCGGCGGTGGTGGTCCGGCCGGTGCAGGAGCGGAAATTCGCGGGCCTGCCCGCTCTGCGGCAAGCGCCAAGACGGGGCTGGGAGGCGCCGGCGGTGGAGTACCTGGCCGGGGGCGCGGTGCGCTATGAGACGCCGCCGCTGCCGCCGCGGGCCTGGTGCAATGTGCTCACCAACGGCAAGTTCGGATTTTTGGCCGCGGACTGCGGCACGGGCTTTATGTGGCTGGAAAACGCCCGGGAGTGCCCGGTTGACCCATGGCGCAACGACCCGCTGGCAACGGACGGCGGGGAGACGCTGGAGGCGATCGCGGCCCAGGGCCGCCAGAGCCTGTTCGCCGGGGAGGGCCGCTGCCGGGTCACCAACGGGTTCGGCTGGACAAGCTGGGAGCGGGACGGGTGCAGCGTCACGGCCTTCGTACCGGGGGACTTTCGCGCCCGGGTGCTTCTCATCGAGGGCGGGGAGGGGGCCTATATGGGCTGGCACCTGCCCCTGGCGCTGACGGCCAACGCCGCCGACGGGCCGTGCGTGGTCACGGGCTATGAGGACGGCTGTCTCACGGCGTATAATCCCCGGGGCGTATATCCGGGGCAGGTGTTCCGGGCGGTGTGCAGCCGAAAGCTGTCCGGCTTCACCGGCGACGAGGCGGCCTGGCTGGAAGGGCGCATGGACGGCAGGACCGGGGCCGGTCTGCGGCCATGCTTCGGCGCGCTGTGGAAGGGCGGCGGCGTGAGCGTGCTGGTGTGCGGATTTGAAAGCGCCGCCGTGTTGACGGCCCTGGCCGACCCGGCGCGGGCGGCGCAGGAGCTTTTGAAGGTCCGGGACGGCTGGCGGGCCAAACTCAGCCGGGTCCACATCCGCACGCCGGACCCGGACCTGGATAGGATGATGAACGGCTGGGCGGCCTATCAGGCCCTGGCGTGCCGGGTGCTGGGCAGGACCAGCATGTACCAGAGCGGCGGGGCATACGGTTTCCGGGACCAGCTGCAGGACGTGACGAATCTCATCGTCCTCGCGCCCGGACAGGCGCGGCGGCATATCCTGACCTGCTGCGCAAGGCAGTTCACCGAAGGCGACGTGCTCCACTGGTGGCACGATGGCCCCGGCGGGCCAAAGGGCGTGCGGACCCGGTGTTCGGACGACCTGCTGTGGCTGGTCTGGGCGGTGTGCGAGTACGTGGAAAAGACGGGCGACGCAGGGCTTTGCGCCGAAAAAGCCCCCTGGCTGGAGGCCCCGCCATTGAGCGAGAATGAGCGCGACCGGTACTTTGCGCCCAAAGCGTCCAGGGATACGGCCACGGTGCTGGCCCACGCCCGCCGGGCGTTGGACCTGGTACTGCGCCGGGGCCGGGGACCCCACGGGCTGCTGCACACCGGCTCCGGGGACTGGAACGACGGCATGGACAAGGTGGGCGGCGAGAGCCAGTGGCTCACCTGGTTCTTCATCCATGTGGCCCGCCGGTTCGCCGCGCTGCTGGATAAGCTGGGGGAGAAGGACGGCGCTCGTTATGCGGACGCGGCCAAGCGCTGCGCCGCCGCGGCGGAGCGGAGCTGGAACGGCGGGTGGTATCTTCGCGGCTGGTGGGAAGACGGCGCGCCTCTGGGCGCGGTGGGCTCCACCGCATGCGCCATCGACTCCATCGCCCAGAGCTGGGCGGCCTTCAGCGGTACGGCGGACCATGAGCATGTCCAAACGGCCCTGCGCTCGGCGGCGGATAAGCTCTACGACCGGGCCCACGGCCTGGTCAAGCTCTTCGATCCGCCCTTCGGCGACGAGGGCCGGGACCCGGGCTATATCCGCGCCTGCGGGCCGGGGTTCCGGGAAAACGGCGGGCAGTACACCCACGGGGCCGTGTGGCTTGCCTCGGCGCTTTTAAAAGAGGGCATGACGGACCTGGGGGCCAATATGCTGCTGGATCTGCTGCCGGCCCGCCACCCCCGCCAGCAGTGGGGCGCGGAGCCGTACGTGCTGTCGGCGGACGTGTCCGCCAACCAGGACCACTACGGCGAGGCCCTTTGGAGCTGGTACACCGGCGCGGCGGGGTGGTATTTCCGTGTGGTGCTGGAAGATCTGCTGGGCATACGGCTGGAAAACGGGCGGCTGACCGTGGATCCAAGGCTGCCATCCAACTGGGACGGCTACGAGGCGGAGATCGGACCAAGGAAGATCGTGGTCAAGGGGGGCAAGGTCCACATCGGGTGAGATGGGGAACGACCGCAGCAAAAGGCCCCCCTGTGCAAGGGGGGCTGGCAGCGCAAAGCGCTGACTGGGGGGTTGTTGACAACCCCTCCGCCTCGCTTCGCTCGGCACCTCCCCTTACACAGGGGAGGCGTTCAAAATGAATATACCATTTTCAAATGCAATGGCGTGTGCTATAATACGATATAGAAAAATTTACCGGAACGGGTGGTGAGCGGTGTGCGCCAGACGCGCAGAGAGATACTTCCGGGCGTGATGATGACATGCCTGCAAACGGACAAATTCAAGACAGGACTTCTGAGCCTGAACCTGCTGACCCGGCTCAGCCGGGAGACCGCGGCGAAAAACGCCCTGATACCCAGCGTGCTGCGCCGGGGGACGGTGTCCTGCCCGGACATGGACGCGCTGGCCGCACGGCTGGACAGCCTCTATGGCGCCCGGCTGGAGCCGGCAGTGCGGAAAAAGGGCGAGATACAGTGCGTGGGCTTCTGGGCGGACTTTGTGGACGAGGCGTGGCTGCCCGAGGGGGAGAGCCTGTTGGAGCAGATCGCCGCGCTCATGGGCGAGACGCTCCTGGCCCCCAATACAAGGGGCGGGCTGCTGCTGCCACAGTACGTGGACAGCGAGCGGGAAAAGCTTTTGGAGGACATCCGCGCCCGGGTCAACGACAAGATATCCTACAGCCGCTACCGGATGACGGAGCTGATGTGCCCCGCGGAGGACTACGCCGTGGACGTGCTGGGCACGGAGGAAGAGGCGGAGGCCATCGGCTACGTGGCCCTGACCCGCCATTACCGGGCGCTGCTGGCAAGCTCGCCCATGGAGGTATTTTACTGCGGCGCGGCCGACCCGGACCGGGCATACGAGGCCGTGCGGGACGCCCTGGCCGCCCTGCCCAGGGGCGAGCTGGACATGGACCTGGGCACGGATATCCGCATGAACACGGTGGAGGAAGGCCCCCGGTATTGCACGGACGTGATGGACGTGACCCAGGGAAAGCTGGCCATCGGGTACCGGCTGGGCGCGGCCATGGAGGAGCCGGATATGGCGGCGCTGCGGGTGATGAACGCGGTGTTCGGCGGCGGCGTCGGGTCCAAGCTTTTCATGAACGTGCGGGAAAAGCTGAGCCTTTGCTACTTCGCCAGCTCCGGCGTGGACCTGGTGAAGGGCGTGATGGCCGTGATCAGCGGCATCGAGGCGGCCGACTATGACAAGGCTCTGGCGGAGATCGGCCGGCAGCTGCAGGCCGTGCGGGACGGGGATATCACCGACGAGGAGCTGGCCTCGGCCAGACGGGGGCTGGTGAACGATCTTTTGAGCGCCGCCGACAGCGCCGGGGCACTGGAGGCCTTCTGGCTGGAACAGAATATTCTGGGCCTGGAATACGGCCCGGAGGAGCTGGCCGCGCTGGTGGAGGACGTTACGCGGGAGGACGTGGTGAAGGCCGCGTCCGGTATCGGGTGCGACATGGTGTATTTTCTCCGGGGAAGCGAGGGTGATGAAGATGCGGAGGATTGACTGGCCCGCCATTGGGGAGACGCTGTACACCACAAAGCTGCCCAACGGCCTGCCCATATTCGTGGTACCCAAGCCGGGGTACCGCAAGAGCTTTGCCTGCTACATGACCAATTACGGCGGCGCGGACCGGCGCTTCACCCTGGCGGGCGAGGCCAAGGATACCCCCGCCGGCGTGGCACATTATTTAGAGCACAAGATGTTCGACATGCCCGAGGGCAACGCCCTGATGGCGTTGGAGGCGGCGGGAGCCAACGCCAACGCCTTCACCTCCGAGGCGGAGACATGCTACCACTTCACCTGCACGGAGAACTTCGACGAGAATCTGCGCACGCTGCTGCGGTTCGTCTCCACGCCGTACTACACCCAGGAGAGCGTGGACAAGGAGCGGGGCATCATCTCCCAGGAGATACGCATGTACGAGGACGACCCGGACGACCAGGTCTATATGGCCCTGATGCGCCAGCTCTTCGCCCACAATCCATTGCGGGACGACGTGGCCGGTACGGTCCAGTCCATTCAGGACATTACTCCCCAGGTGCTCTACGACTGCCACAGGGTGTTCTATCATCCCTCCAACATGGTCCTGTGCGTGGTTGGAAACGCGGACCCGGAGGCGGTGGAGCGGGCCGCGCTGGAGATACTGACGGCCCAGAGCGCGCCACTGCCCGGCCGGGACTACGGCCCTGACGAGACGTTGGAGCCGGTGGAAGCCCGGTCCCAGCGGGTCATGGAGGTGTCCGCGCCGCTGTTTCTGGGCGGGCTGAAGCTGGGCCCGGCGGCCAAGGGGCCCGAGGGCCAGCGGGAGCGGCTCACGGCGGGGCTGGCCCTGCGGTGCCTGTACGGCAGAAGCTCCCCGGCCTATCTGGACCTTTACGACAAGGGGCTTTTGAACGCCACCTTCGGCTGCGGCGCCGAGTACGCGGCCGGTCAGGGCTACGTGCTCTTCGGCGGGGAGTCCAGAGACCCGGACGGGGCCTATGACGCGCTTTTGGCGGCGGCGGAGGCCGTGGGGCAAAAGGGCTTTGACCCGGCGCTGTTCGACAGACAGAAAAAGGCCGCCTACGGCGCGCAGATACGGGTGCTGGGCGATTTTCGCAGCCTGGGCGTGGGTCTGGCGGAGGGTTGCTTCGCCGGGTGTCAGCCCCTGGACAGCTTCAGCCAGTTGGAGGCCATTACGTGCGACGACGCCTCCGCATGGGTCCGGGAGCACATCGTGCCCGGCCGGGCGGCATTGTCCGTGGTGCGGCCTAAATGAGCCAGGCCAGTATCAGCTTTCCCATGCTGGGCGGCTGGTCCATCGACCCGCCCAATTCCTTCGTGCTGTTCGGCCACACCTTTTACTGGTACGGGGTCATCATCGCCTTCGGCTTTCTGCTGGCGGTGGCCTACTGCATGCGCCGCTGCGGCGAGTTCGGCATTAAGCAGGACGACCTGCTGGACAATCTGCTGTGCGCCGTGCCCATGGCCATCATCGGGGCAAGGGCCTATTACGTGATCTTTTACGGCCACTACGACTCCTTCTGGGACATGTGCAAGATCTGGGAGGGGGGCCTGGCCATCTACGGCGGGGTCATCGCCGCGGTGGTCACGGTGCTCGTGGTGTGCCGGGTGAAGAAAATGAACGCCCTGGCGCTGCTGGACCTGACAGCTTTCGGCTTTCTCATCGGCCAGAGCGTGGGCCGGTGGGGCAACTTCATGAACCGGGAGGCATATGGCCGGGAGACGGACGTGTTCTGCCGCATGGGGCTGACATTGGACGGCCAGACCATGTACGTCCACCCCGCGTTTTTGTATGAATCCCTGTGGAATCTGCTGGGGTTCGCGGGGCTGCATATCCTGTCCAAAAAAACGGCGCGGAAATTTGACGGGCAGTATTTTCTTATATATCTGGCCTGGTACGGGCTGGGCCGGTTCTGGATCGAGGGCCTTCGCGCCGATTCGCTGTACATAGGCGGCAGCGGCGTGCGGGTCAGCCAGCTGGTGGCGGGGTGTACGTGCCTGGCGTCGCTGGTCATGTTGGCCGTGGCCCTGCACCGGAGAAAGCGGTCGTAAGGATTTACCACGGGCAAACACGGGAAAACGGGATAAGATAAAGTATAAAAAAGGAGGCTATCACCATGTCCGGATTCAACGATTTTATGGACAAAGCCGGTCTGTTCGCCGCCAAGGCCGCCGGCAAGGCGAAAGAACTGGCCGGCGCGGCAGCGGAAAAGACCAAAGAGGTCAGCCGCGTCGCCAGACTGAACATGGACATCTCGTCCAAACGGGACGCCATCAAAAAGGCGTACGCGGAGCTGGGGAAGCTGTACTATGAGGCCCATAAGCTCGACCCGGAGGAGGCGTTCGCCCCGGCCTGTCAGCAGATCGACGAGGCCAGCGCGGCCATCGCCGCCATGGAGGCGGAGATCGAGAAGATCAAGGCCGACGGCAACAACGCCCAGGACGCGGATTTCGCGTCCGTGGTGGACGCCACGGAGGCGGAGGCCGACGTGACGGTGGAGGTCACCGTGGAGGAGGAGTCTTCCGCCGAGGTCCCGGTGGAGGCGGTGGAGGCGGAAGTACCTGTGGAGCCGGAAAAGCCCACGGAGCCGGTGGAGGCGGAGAAACCCGCCGCGCCCGAGCCGCCCACGGAGGAATAAAATATCTTTCCGCTTGGAACGCCTCCCCTGTGCAAGGGGAGGTGGCGAGCGGAGCGAGCCGGAGGGGTTGTCGGTTATCCGGCGGTACAACCCTCCAGTCATGCTGACGCATGACAGCCCCCCTTACACAGGGGGGCCATTTTATATGGAATAATCATTTAAAAAAGCCTCCCTCTGACGAGGGAGGTGGCGCGGCCATCGGGGTCCCCACGCGGCACGCTTGTCGCGTGGGGAGAGGAGACGCCGCGGGCTATCTGGGATTTGACGCTTGCGGCGAATCCCGGCCTAGCCCAGCGAGCGGCGACGACGGAGGGAGAGACATTTATATCTTTGTCCCCGGCTGGACCGGGGACACGTTTTTTATCGTCTGTCCGTCAGGCCCAGAATGTAATCGGTGCTGGTGTGGTAATACTCCGCCAGAGCGATAACGGCCCAGACGGGTATCTCGTGGATGCCCTTTTCGTAGCGCCTGTAGACCTCCCGCTTGCAGTGGAGCACGTCCGCGATCTCCTGCTGGGTCTTGTCCGCATCTATCCGCAGGTCCTCCAGTCTTTGAAAAAACATCCCCCATCACCTCTTGACAATGCTACTATTTTGTTGCATTGTCTGGGCTGATATGCTACAATGTTGTGGCATAAAGAGGTGTTTCCATGCCGAATTATCAAAAAATGTACTATATACTGTGCGCCGGCGTGTCGGCCGTGATAGACGACATGCCCGACTGCGGACTGTTCAGGTGCTACCGGCAGGACTTGCAGTCGCTCCTGCTGGAAGCGGAGGAAGTCTATATACAGACGGATAACGTGATCTCCCTGCCTGTTCGGCAGACGGAAAAACCCCGACAGTGAAAAAGCCCGTGCCGAGCACGGGCTTAGGTTTTGCGCCGAGGGCGCACATTATCGAAGGCCCCCTTGTGTAAAGGGGGCTGGCAGCGCGGAGCGCTGACTGGGGGATTGTTACCATGCTTTCAGTCTGGTAACAACCCCTCCGTCACGGCTTCGCCGTGCCACCTCCCCTTACACAGGGGAGGCCTTCAATAAGGTATATTTTCGACACCCCTCGCATACATAGTATGGGAGGGGTCGCATATGCTTTGCCGGTTTTCGGATTTTCGCTACAAAGAGGTCATCAACATATGCACGGGCCAGCGGCTGGGGTATGTGTGCGACGCGCAGTTTGAAAGCCCCGAGGGGCGTATCACGGCGCTGATCGTGCCGGGCAAGCCAAGATATCTGGGCATGTTCGGCCGGGAGGAGGATTACGTGCTGCCCTGGGAGTGCATCAGCCGCATCGGGGACGACATCATCCTGGTCAGCTCCGAGCATGGGGTCCGCCGGGAAAAACGACCGAAAAAGCCGCTGTTCGCGGGAAAAAACACTTGAAATGGGCGGGATGCTCTGGTATAATACTTGAGCTTGCCTATTACGCACGGACCCTGACGCACGGCCCTGTCCCGCAAGGGTGGCCGCAAGGACGACGGGTCCGGAGGGTAAAAACTGAAAAAATAAGGAGGAAAAAACGTAATGGCAGTAGTAACGATGAAGCAGCTCCTGGAGGCCGGCGTCCACTTTGGACACCAGACCCGCCGCTGGAACCCCAAGATGGCGGAGTACATCTACCTGGAGCGCAACGGCATCTATATCATCGACCT
>CANQJZ010000021.1 GCA_947624385.1 uncultured Oscillospiraceae bacterium | reverse complement strand
ATGAACGTGATCATCCCCCAGGCCCTGCGCAACATCATGCCCCAGATCGGCAACAACTTCATCATCAACATCAAGGATACCTCCGTCATGTTCATCATCAGCTTCACGGAGTTCTTTGCCGTCCACCGTGCGGCGGTTGGGGCCACCTATAAATACTTCCCCTCCGCGACCATTGAGATGGTGGGGTATCTGTGCCTGACGCTGACGTCCAGTTTCCTGCTGCGGGTGCTGGAAAAGAAGCTGGACGGGTCCGACAACTACGAGCTGGTCAACGACGACCAGCTTGTCATGGCCGCCGGGAACTACAATTACCCGGACAAGAGCTCGCCCTTCGACGAGCGGCACAAGCCGTCCCGGGATCAGGTGATCCAGGAGGTCAAGATCGGCAAGAAGAGGGGGGAGCGCTGATATGGCGGATACCATTCTTGAAATACGCCACCTGAGCAAGAGCTTCGGCTCCCATGAGGTCTTGCGGGACATCGACTTCACCGTGAACAAGGGGGACGTGACGGCCATCATCGGCGCGTCCGGCTCCGGCAAGAGCACCCTGCTGCGGTGCGTGAACCTGTTGGAGACGCCCACCAGCGGGGAGATACTGTTCCACGGCAAGGACGTGACCGGCCGGGGCGTGAACGCGCCGGAGTACCGGTCCCACGTGGGCATGGTGTTTCAGTCCTTCAACCTGTTCAACAACATGCCGGTGCTGGAAAACTGCATGGTGGGCCAGGTGAAGGTGCTGAAAAAATCCAAGGCCGAGGCGCGGGAAAACGCCATGCGGTATCTGCAATACGTGGGCATGGCCCCGTATATCAACGCCAAGCCCCGGCAGCTCTCCGGCGGGCAGAAGCAGCGTGTGGCCATAGCCAGGGCCCTGGCCATGGGGCCGGAGGTGCTGCTGTTCGACGAGCCCACCAGCGCCCTGGACCCGGAGATGGTGGGGGAGGTCCTGTCCGTCATGCAGACGCTGGCGGGGGAGGGCATGACCATGCTGGTGGTCACCCACGAGATGGCCTTTGCACGGGACGTGTCCAACCACGTGGTGTACATGTCCGAGGGCGTAATATGCGAGCAGGGCGCGCCCGCCGATGTGCTGGGTAACCCCCAGAAGCAGGAGACGAAGGATTTTCTGGCAAGATTCCGGAAAAACTGACAGATAAAATATCTGAGAAAATTTCAAAAGGTACCTTGACAAATAGCGCGAGCCGTGCTATTATCAAGGTACCTTAAAAATTATCGAAAGGAGATCGGAACCATGACGGAGAAATTTGATCGCCCCATAGGAGAGGGATTTGACGCGCCGCCTCCACCGCCTCCACCGCCGCATGGGCCTCATGGCCCCCATGGGCCGCACGGTCCTCACGGACCGCACCACGCGCCGCCCCCGCCTCACGGTCCCCACGGGCCTCACGGACCCGGACCCCGCGGCCCGCACATCGACCGGGAGCACTACGAGACGCTGGACACGAACGGCAAGCTGTTCACCCTGATCGGCGAGCTTGGCCACGCCAGCCGGTTCCGCTTTGACGGCCGGGTGGGCCAGGACCGGGCCCTGAGCCTTTTGCAGGAGGGGGAGAGCATGACCCAGCGGGAACTGACGGAGCGCCTGGGCGTGCGGCCCGCCTCGGCCAGCGAGGTCGTGGGAAAGCTGGAACGGGCGGGGCTCGTCACCCGCACGCCCAGCGAGGCCGACCGCCGCACGGCGGACATCCGCCTGACGGACGCGGGACTTGCCCGCCGCAAAGAACGGGCTGACCAGGAGAAGGAGGGGATGGCGGACCTGTTCGCCGCCCTGTCGGAGGATGAGAAAACGACCCTGCTGGCCCTTCTGGAAAAGCTGAGCGCCGCTTGGCGGGACGAGGACCCGCCCGCCCCGCCGGAACCGCCCGAGGGCCCGGAACCGCCGGAACCGTAAAACTGATAAAGGAAAAACGCGCCCCGACGGTGTTCCGTCGGGGCGAACGCTGTATAGGTCAGTTCAACGGCAAGATGTCCTCGTCCTCGGCGATCTTCTCCATAACGCCGTCCCGGATGATCCACGCCTCGCCGCGCAGTTCCTCCTTACCATTTCGGGACAGGATATAGCTGCCGTCGGGCAGGACATAGAAGGTCCGGCCCGCGCTGTCCGGGATGGCGATGTCGTCGAACAGGTCCAGCCCGTCCAGGGTATCGCCGGCGATCTGGTTGTAGTGGGGGAGGATATTACATTCCGTCAGACCCAGACCGGGCAGGAAGCGTTCATAATCCGGGTCGATGGCCTCGCCCTCCAGCTCCGGGTGGGCGTAGACGGTCCCGGCGCTGTTCATGCTCCCGGCGCTGATGCCCATGACCACGCCGTCAAAACCGGTCAGGAGCCCCTTTAGGCCGATGGCCTGAAAGAAGGCGTTTTGGGTGGGCACATGGCCGCCGCAGAGAATGATGAAGTCCGCGTTGTCGATGAGGCCGGCGGCGTCCTCTGTGTTCCGGCCGTCCAGCACGTCGAAGGCGGAAAAGGCAAAGCCGGCCTTTTCCATGGCCTCGGCGGTGCTGGCGGCGTAAAGATCTGTCTTCTCCCAGTCGTCCGGGTCGGAGCAGATATACAAAGCCCGACAGGGATAGGGCAGGGCCAGGTGCAGTTCATGGATGAAGCCGTTGAAGGGGCACAGGTCCGGATCGTCCGGCAAATTGGGACTGCTGGTGAAAAAACAGGTCATGATAATACCTCGCACGGTGTTTGTTCCAGGTGGTCAGTATATCGTGTCAGCGGCGAAAAATCAACCGGCCCCGCCGTTGACAGGGCGGCGGTTTCCGTGCTATGTTGAAGAAAACGTCGAAAAGGGGGCGGACGGCATGACGGTGATCTGGGACTGGAACGGCACACTTCAGGACGACATGGAAGTATGCCTGGCGGTCATGAACCGGATGCTGGCCCGGCGGGGACTGCCCGCGCTGTCAGATACCCGGTACCGGTCGATCTTCACCTTTCCCGTGCGGGACTATTACGCCCTGGCGGGCATCGACCTGGCGGCGGAGAGCTTTGACGCGCTGGCGGAGGAATATATGTCCGACTATCGCCGCTCATCCCGAAACTGTCCGCTTATGCCGGGGGCAGAGGAAACGCTGGACCGGCTGAACGCGCTGGGCGCGGCGCAGGTGTTGGCCTCTGCCTCCCGACAGGACGACCTGGAGCGGCAGGTGGCGGAACGGGGCCTGACGGGGAGATTTCGGGCGCTGCTGGGCATGACCGACCAGCTTGGCGGCGGCAAGGCGGGCCTGGCCGCCGGGTATCTGCGCAGAAACGGGATAGACCCGGCGTCGGCCCTGTTCGTGGGCGACACGGTACATGACTTCGAGACCGCTTGCGCCGTGGGGAGCCGGTGCGTGCTCATCGCCGGCGGCCACCAGAGCCGGGAGCGGCTGACCGCCACCGGCGCGGTGGTGCTGGACGACATACGGCAGCTTCCGGAACTGGACATTTGGAGGTAGGCGATGGATTTTTGGAAGATGAACGGCGCGGGCAACGACTTTATCATCCTGAACGATATGGATAGGGCCATTCCCGACGACCGGCTGGGCGATATTGCCCGGACCGTGTGCCAGCGGCACATGTCCGTCGGCGCGGACGGCATGATGGTGGTCCGGCCGGCCCAAAAGGCTGGGGACTTCCGGATGCTGTTTTTCAACGCCGACGGCGGCGAGGCCGAGATGTGCGGCAACGGCGCCCGGTGCATTTGCCGCTATGGCTTCGAAAACGGCCTGGCCGGCGAGGTACAGCGGGTGGAGACCATGTCCGGTACCGTCACGGGCCGGCGTATCGACCTGCGGCGCTACCAGGTCCGGCTGAACGGCCCGACGGTGCTGGACGCGGACCGGCCAGTTGAAATAGACGGGATGACCTGGCCATGCGCCTATACCGAGCTGGGCAGCCCCGGTCTGCCCCACGCGGCGGTGCCCTACGGGGGCTTAAAAGACGCCGATGAAAACACTCTGCGGGACCTGGGGCGCAGGCTGCGGTATCACCCCACCTTTCCCAAGGGCGCGAACGTGAATTTTTATGAGCCCGTGGGCCCCGGGCGCGTGACCATGCGGACCTATGAGCGTGGCGTGGAGGACTTCACCTACGCCTGCGGCACCGGCGCGGCGTCCGTGGCGCTGGCACTGACCGCGCTGGGAAAGCTTCCCGACGGCGAGCTGACGGCGGACATGCGCGGCGGGACATTGACCGTGTGCGTCAAGCGGGAGGGGAGCGGGTACGGTCTGTTTCTGACCGGTCCCACCAATGTGGTCTGCAAGGGCACGCTCACGGACGAGGACCTGAGGAACTAAAAAAGCAAGTCCCGCGGGACTTGCTTTTTACATGCGCAATAATTTTAAAAGCTGCTTTTCCGTGGCTTTTGGCAGGCGCTTTTGCAGGTAGGCAAGCATGCGCCTGAGTGACTCCTCCGGCGGCCGGGAATAGGCGGCGGTGACGGTCTCATAGCCCAGGCGGCTCTCCGGCGTGGCGTAGCGGGCGATGCCCCAACCGTAGGGCTTGCCGTACTTATCTGTGGCGTAGTCGAAATCCGCCACGGTGATGTAGGTCTGCATCTGCAGGCGGGTGATGGCGGTCTCGTAGCCCTTTTTGCCGTCCTTGCCGCCATAGCCGCAGAGCTTTTTAAGCTGTCCGGTCTGGAGAGAACCGTGGCGCTCGATGGCGTCGAACAGCTCCTTGTCCTTGTAAGAGGCCAGCCCGTCGTCGAAGCGGGCGTCGAAGTCGTACCCGTCCCGCCTAAAATTGGCGAAGTCCGGGAGCCACTCCATGCTCACGAACCCGGCCTTCTTCCAGAACACCTTGCCGTATATATTTGTCCCGGTCCGGGCCACGGGGCCTTTCCAGTCCCAGGGCGCCCAGTCGCCGCTCTCGCTGTCGTACCAAAGCTCCGGGGGCGTGTGTTCCTCGATGGAAAAGCCGGGGATGTCGTTTTTGAAAAAGGGCAGAAAGCCCCATTCCAGCACCAGCGCCTCCATGTCGGCGGCGGAACGTATCTGCTGTATCACGGCCGGAACTCCTTTCCATGAACTGGCAAAATACTACCATAGCCCCGCGGGTTTTACAAGCGTCGGGACAGGCGACATTTAAATTTGCAGTTTTGGATTGTAATTTATGGGGCGCATAGTGTATAATGAACCGTTGAACGTTGAGCAAAAGAACAAGGAAGCCTGTACATGCCAGAAAAGATCGTCATTCAGGGGGCGCGAGCCAACAACCTGAAAAACATAGATATCGAGCTGCCCCGGGATAAGCTGGTGGTGTTCACCGGCCTTTCCGGCAGCGGCAAGTCCAGCCTTGCCTTCGACACCATTTACGCCGAGGGCCAGCGCCGGTATGTGGAGAGCCTGTCCAGCTACGCCCGCCAGTTTCTGGGCCAGATGGACAAGCCGGACGTGGACTTCATCGGCGGCCTGTCTCCGGCCATCTCCATCGACCAGAAGACGACTTCCCGCAACCCCCGGTCCACCGTGGGCACCGTCACGGAGATACACGACTATCTGCGCCTTCTCTGGGCCCAGATCGGCGTGCCCCACTGTCCCAAATGCGGCAAGGAGATACGCCAGCAGACCATCGACCAGATCGTGGACCAGATCATGGAGCTGCCCGAGGGGACCCGTATCCAAATTCTCGCCCCCGTCATCCGGGGAAAGAAGGGCGAGCACAAAAAGATCTTCGAGGACGCGCAGCGCTCCGGGTACGTCCGGGCCCGGGTGGACGGGAACGTCTACGACCTGGGCGAGAGCATCCCCTTGGACAAGAACAAAAAGCACAACATCGAGATCGTCATCGACCGGCTGGTCATGAAGCAGGACATCCTGCGCCGGGTCACCGATTCGGCGGAGACGGCCATGGGCCTGGCCGGCGGGCTTGTGCAGGTGGACCTGGCGGGGCAGGACAGGACGTTGACCTTCTCCCAGAACTACGCCTGCGAGGACTGCGGTATCTCCATCGAGGAGATGACGCCAAGACTGTTCTCCTTCAACGCTCCCTACGGCGCGTGCCCCACCTGCAGCGGCCTGGGCACCATGCTCCGGGTGGACCCGGCTCTCATCATGCCGAACCCCAATCTCTCCATCATGGACGGGGGCATCATGGCCTACGGCTGGTCCAACGTCCGGGGGGATTCCATCTGCCGGATGTACTACGAGGCCCTGGCCCGCCGGTACCACTTCGACCTGCACGACCCCATCAAGACTCTGCCCGAGGCGGCCATCCAGGCCATTTTATACGGCACCAACGGCGAGCCTTTGGAGCTGCGCTATGAGCGTGGTTCCGGATACGGCACGCTGACCAAGGACTTCGAGGGCATCGTGAACAATCTGGAGCGGCGGTATAAGGAGACGCAATCCGCCTCGGCAAGGGCCGACCTGGAGGACTGCATGGGCGAGTACGAGTGCCCGGACTGCCACGGCGACAGGCTCAAGCCGGAGGTGCTGGCCGTCACCGTGGGCGGGCTCAACATCGCCCAATTCAGCCGCATGCCCATCACCCAGGAATTGGAATTTCTGGAAAAGCTGGTGCTGACGGACAAGGAAAAGCTCATCGCGGACCGCATTTTGAAGGAGATACGCCAGCGGCTCAGCTTTCTTGTGAGCGTGGGCCTGGGGTATCTGACCCTGAGTCGGGGCGCGGCCACCCTGTCCGGCGGGGAGAGCCAGCGTATCCGTCTGGCCACCCAGATCGGCTCCGCGCTGATCGGGGTGCTGTACGTGCTGGACGAGCCCAGCATCGGCCTGCACCAGCGGGACAACGCCAAGCTCTTAAAAACCCTGCGCCAGCTCACCGACGCGGGCAACACCCTGGTCGTGGTGGAGCACGACGAGGACACCATTCGGGCCGCGGACTGGGTGGTGGACATCGGCCCCGGCGCTGGGGTCCACGGCGGGCGGGTGGTATGTTCCGGCCGTCCGGAGGACATTATGGCCTGTCCCGATTCCATTACAGGCCAGTATTTGAGCGGCGTCAAGCGTATCGAAGTGCCCCGCCAGCGGCGCAAGGGCAGCGGTCACGCCCTGTCTGTCAGGGGCGCGGCGGCGAATAACCTGAAAAGCATCGACGTGGACATCCCGCTGGGGACGTTCACCTGTGTCACCGGCGTGTCCGGCAGCGGCAAGTCGTCCCTGGTCAACGAGGTCATCGAGAAGAAGCTGGGGGCCGATCTGAACCGGCGGAAGGTCCGTCCCGGCAAGTGCGAGGCCATATTCGGCCTGGAATACCTGGACAAGGTCATCGACATCGACCAGAGCCCCATCGGCCGCACGCCAAGGTCCAATCCGGCCACGTACACGGGCCTTTTCAACGACATCCGGGACCTGTTCGCCTCCACCCAGGACGCAAAGCTGCGGGGGTTCAAATCCGGCCGGTTCTCCTTCAACGTGAAGGGCGGCCGGTGCGAGGCGTGCTCCGGCGACGGGCTTATCAAGATCGAGATGCTTTTCCTGCCGGACGTATACGTGCCCTGCGAGGTCTGCCACGGCAAGCGGTACAACCGGGAGACCCTTGAGGTCCGGTACAAGGGCAAGAACATCGCCGAGGTGCTGGATATGACGGTGGAGGAGGCCCTTGACTTCTTCCAGAACCAGCAGCATATCCGCGACAAGCTCCAGACCCTGTGGGACGTGGGGCTGGGCTACGTGAAGCTGGGCCAGTCCTCCACGACCCTTTCCGGCGGCGAGGCACAGCGGGTGAAGCTGGCCACGGAGCTGGCCCGGCGCAGCACGGGCAGCACGTTCTATATCCTGGACGAACCCACCACCGGTCTGCACACCGCGGACGTGGCGCGGCTGCTGGACATCTTGCAGCGGCTGACGGACGCGGGCAATACGGTGCTGGTCATCGAGCATAATCTGGACGTCATCAAATGCGCGGACTACATCATCGACCTGGGTCCCGAGGGGGGCGACGAGGGCGGCGAGGTCGTCTTTGCCGGCACGCCGGAGCAGTGCGCCGCAGACAAGCGCAGCTATACGGGACAGTTTTTGAGAAGAGCGCTTCTCAGATAGGAGTTTCATGGACATTGCCGAGTACATAACCGAGATGGGCATGGGCCGGGGCATCGCCACGTTCCTTGTGTCCATCCTGCCCATCATTGAGCTTCGCGGCGCCATCCCCATCGGCGTGAGCCTGGGGCTGCCGGTGTGGCAGGCGGCGCTTATCAGCATCGCGGGGAATATTCTGCCCGTGCCGTTCATCATCGCCTTCATCCGCACCTTCATGGACTGGCTGCGGACCAAATCCGACCGGGCCAGACGTTTCGTGGTCTGGCTGGAGGCCAAGGGCTCCGGCCCAAAGGCGGAAAAGGTCCGCACGGCCCAATTCTGGGGCCTGCTGGCGTTCGTGGCCATACCCTTTCCGGGCACCGGCGCGTGGACCGGCGCGCTGATCGCGGCGCTTTTGAACATGCGCATGCGGCGGGCGCTGCCGCCCATCATTCTGGGCGTGCTGATCGCCGGGCTGGTGGTGTCCCTGGCCACGGCCGGCGTTGTTCAGCTGCTGTTCTGACCATGCAGGAGCAGGAACTGGAAAAAATACAGGGCCAGGTGGCCTCGGTGATATATTTCAACGAGGACAACGGGTACACGGTCCTGCGCCTGGACGTGGACGACGGCTCCCAGGCCATCGTGGTGGGCTGTATCCCCATGCCCGTGGCGGGGGAGAGCATGACCGCCTGGGGAAATTGGACCCGCCACGCCGCCCACGGCGAGCAGTTCAAGGCCCTGTACACGGAGCGGACCATGCCCAGCGGCGCGTCCGCCATCTTCGACTATCTGTCCAGCCGGGTCATCAAGGGCATCGGTCCCGCCACGGCGGCGCTGATCGTGGGCAGGTTCGGGGATGACGCGCTGAACGTGCTGCGGGACCACCCGGAAAAGCTGGCGACCCTGCGGGGCATCAGCATGACAAAGGCGGAGGAGATGAGCGCGGCGTTCCGGCGTCAGACCGGCATGCGCTCGCTGATGGAATTTCTCGGCGGCGCGGGGCTGCCGCCCATCCTGGCCCTGCGGCTATACCGCTTCTATGGGGACGAGGCGCTGGAAAAGGTGGAGGAAAACCCCTATATCCTGTCCAGCGTGCAGGTGGGCGCGTCCTTCGCCCAGGCGGACGCGCTGGCGCTGGCCAACGGCGTGGAGGCGGACGCGCCGGAGCGTATCGCCGCGGCGCTGCTTTTTGAACTGCGCCACAACAGCGACAACGGCCACTGCTTTCTCCCGGCGGACAAGCTCACCGCCGCCACCGCCCAGCTCATCGGCGTAGAGCCGGAGCAGGTGGGGGAGGGTCTGGACATCCTGCTGGACTCCGGGGACGTGATATGCGAGAGCGTGGCGAACGTGAACGCCTGTTATCTGGCACCCTTATACGCGGCGGAGGTCTATGTGGCCCAACGCCTGCGGGATATGGCCGGGACCGTGTATCCCGCCACCGGCGTGCATGTGGACCATATCATCGACGAGATCGAGGCCGAGCAGCATATCGCCTTCGCGCCCCAGCAGAGAAGGACGTTGGACGCGGCGGCGTCCCGCCAGCTTGTGGTCATCACCGGCGGCCCGGGCACCGGCAAGACAACGTCCCTGCGGGCGGTGCTGGCGCTCTTTGACGCCATGGGGCTGGAGACCATGCTGGCCGCGCCCACGGGCCAGGCCGCCAAGCGCCTCAGCGATTTGACAGGCCGGGAGGCGTCCACCATCCACCGGCTTCTGGGGGCCAGCTTTTCCCCGGAGACGGACAGCACGGTCTTTCGCAAGAACGAGAGCGACCAGCTCCGCTGCGGCGCGCTCATCCTGGACGAGTGCTCCATGGTGGATATGGCGCTGATGAAAGCGGTGCTGGCCGCCCTGGGGTCCAGCTGCCGGCTGGTGCTGGTAGGGGACGCGGACCAGCTGCCCTCCGTGGGACCCGGCGCTGTGTTCCGGGACGTGATACGAAGCGGCATCGCCGAGACGGTCCGTCTGACGGAGATATTTCGGCAAAAAGAGGAAAGCCGCATCGTCCTCTGCGCCCACCAGATCGACCAGGGCCAGACGCCGGACCTGCGGGCCAACCGGGCGGGGGTCTATTTCCTGCGCCGCCGGGAGGCGGACAGCGCGGCGGAGACCATCGTGAGCCTTTGTCAGGAGCGCCTGCCGAAAAACATGCATATCCCGTCGGGGCAGATACAGGTCCTGACCCCCACCCGCAAGGGCGCGGCGGGCACGGAGGAACTCAACAAACGCCTGCAGGCGGCCCTGAACCCGCCCGTTGCCGGGCAGAAGCAGGAATTTGACTTCGCCGGCCGGACATACCGGGAGGGCGACCGGGTCATGCAGATACGAAACGATTACGACATCCCCTGGAAGACGGCGGACCTGGAAAGCGGCTACGGCGTTTTCAACGGGGACATCGGCTACATCGATTCCATCGACCCGGCGTCGGAGGCGTTCACCGTGGACTTTGACGGCCGTCGGGCGAACTACGCCTTTGAACAGGCGTCGGAGCTGGACCACGCCTGGGCCACCACGGTCCACAAGTCCCAGGGCAGCGAGTACCGGGCGGTGG
This sequence comes from uncultured Oscillospiraceae bacterium, assembly GCA_947624385.1. Lineage (GTDB taxonomy): Bacteria > Bacillota > Clostridia > Oscillospirales > Oscillospiraceae > CAJOIG01. The sequence goes on along the minus strand of CANQJZ010000021.1, from coordinate 30,864 downwards.
TGCTGTCCGCCGTGCGGGCGGCGCCCCAGCTCATGTACCGGAGCCTTCTCTACACCGCCGTCACGCGGGCCCAGGAGCTTCTTGTGATCGTGGGGGACGAGGACGTGATACGGACCATGACGGAAAACGCCCGACGCGCCAAGCGTTACAGCGGACTTCGTATCCGCATGACCGATGAAGAGTAAGCTGGCTTACTGGCTGCTGGACCTTATCTATCCCACCCGGTGCGTGTTCTGCCGCAAATTTCTGCCGCCCGGTCCGGTGCGGATATGCGAAAAATGTCAGCAGGACCTGCCGTTTACGCCCGACGGAGGACGGCGGCGCGGGGATTTTTTCTCCGAGTGCGTCTCGGCGCTTTATTACGAGGGCTCCGTGCGAGAGGCCATCCATCGGTATAAGTTCAACGGCGTCCAGGCCTATGCGAACGTGTTCGGGACGCTGGTGGCGGAGTGCATCTACGAAAACCTGGAAAGGGAGTATGATATCCTCTCCTGGGTGCCGCTGGACCCTGGCCGCCGGCGCAGCCGGGGCTATGACCAGGCGGAGCTGATCGCCCGCTTTGCCGGAAAGCGCTTACTGCGCGAGCCGATGCCGGTCCTGAAGAAAAAGCGGGGCGTACACCCCCAGTCCCGGACCGGCGAGCCGGAAAAGCGCCGGGCCAACATCGCCGGGGCATACACTGTCCTCGACCCGGAGCTTATACGGGACAAGCGCATTTTACTTATCGACGATATCGTGACCACCGGTTCCACCCTCTCCGAGTGCGCCAAAACGCTGCTGCTGGCCGGGGCGGAGGACGTGCGGTGCGCCACGCTTGCCAGTACCAGGTAGGAGGTTTACCATGCTGTTTTTTGAAAGAGACATCGCCATCGACCTCGGCACCATGACCACCCTTATGTACGTGCGCGGCAGGGGTATCCGGCTGCGGGAGGCGTCCCTGGTGGCTATGGACAGCACCAACGGCCGGCTTTTGAAGATTGGCGACGAGGCGAAAAAAATGCTGGGCCGGACCCCGGCCAATATCGTGCCCATCAGCCCCATCGTGGCGGGCGTCATCTCCGACTATGACATGACCTCCCGGATGCTGAAGGAGTTCATCAGCCATATCACGTCCTTCAGCCTGTTCAAGCCCCGGGTGCTCATCTGCGTGCCCGGGTCCATCACCGGCGTGGAGGAGCGTGCCCTGATCGACGCGGCCATCGAGGCCGGGGCCAGAAAGGTCTATCTCACGGAGTCGGCCCTGGCCACCGCCGTGGGCGCGGGCATCGACATCGGCAAGGCCGACGGGCACATGATCGTGGACATCGGCAGCGGCACCACGGAAGTGGCCGTGGTGAGCCTGGGCGGCGTGGTGGAGCGGGAATCCATCAAGACTGCCGGCGCCGCCTTCGACGAGGCCATCGTCCGGTATATCCGCAAAAAGCACAACCTGCTCATCGGCACCCGCACGGCGGAGGAACTGAAGCTGTCCATCGGCTGCGTCACGCCACGGCCGGAGGTGTCCTACGAGGAGGTCAAGGGCCGGTGTCTGGTGACGGGCCTGCCCCGGAGCGTCACCGTCAGCTCCACGGATATGGCGGAGGCGCTGGAGGAACCTGTGGCCCAGATCATGGAGGCCATACATCTCGTCCTGGAGCAGACGCTCCCGGAGCTGGTGGGGGACGTGTCGGAAAACGGCATCATTTTGTCCGGCGGCGGCAGCCAGATATGGGGCCTGGACAAGGCCGTCACCGAGCAGACCGGCATCGAGGCCGTGCTGGTGGACGACGCGCTCAGCTGCACCGCCTACGGCGCGGGCCGCATGCTCCAGAACCTGAACGACATGCAGGAGGGCATGATCAACCTGGCCCGCCGGCGTCAGATGAAAAACGGATAAATAAAACCGGGAGGCTGCCCTCCCGGTTTTCTCATATCTTTTCCACTATCCAATCCAGCACATCCCGCCAGACTGTCTCTTTGTCCCGCTCGTTGAGGACCTCGTGGCGCATGGCGGGGTAGAGCTTCACGGTCACGTCGGCCATACCGGCCCTGCGGAACATGTTCGCCACGTGGCCCACGCCCTTGCCGTAAGCGCCCACCGGGTCCTCCTCGCCCGCGATGAAAAGCACCGGCAGGGCCTTGCTCATCTTCTCCATCCCGGCGCTGTCGCCGATGATGCTCAGGCCATCCATCATGTCGTACATGAGCCCCGCCGTGGCGGTGAAGCCGCACTTGGGGTCCGCGTCGTATTGGCGGACGACGGACGCCTTGGTGCATATCCAGTCGTTGGGACCCACCGGGTCGTCTATGCGCTTTAAGTAGCTGCCAAAGGCGATCTTTTGCAGCAGGGCGCTGCGGTATTGGCTGCCGTGGCGACGTATTTCCAGACCGGCCAGGAGCTTGCCGAACCGGCATACGACGGCGCTCTGATGGCCCGTGCCGGACAGGACGCAGCAGGTGAAGTCATCCGGCCACCGCATGAGATAGGTCCGGGCCATAAAGCTGCCCATGCTGTGTCCGAACAGGACCATGGGCGCGCCGGGGTATTTCGCCCGCAAAATGTCCCGCAGGCGCTTTTCGTCCTCCACGATGATCTTCCAGCCGTCTTTTTCCGCGAACCAGCCCAGCTCCGGCTCGTTTCCGGCGGTGCGCCCGTGGCCCAGATGGTCGTCCCCGGCCACGGCAAAACCGTGCTCCGTCAGGAACCGCGCAAAAGCGTCGTAGCGCTCTACGTATTCCGCCACGCCGTGGACCAGCTGCACCACGCCCCGCGCCGGCCCGTCCGGCTCCCAAAGCGTCCAGGCGACCTGATGGGTCCCGTCGGCGGAGGGAAAGGATTGTTCTTGCTTTTTCATGATAGAAAACCGCCGCTTTCTGTGTTATAATTTTCTATAATTTTACCCCATTCACGCTTATTCGTCAACGAGGAGGCATATCATGCAAGGCTATGTGATCGCGCTGGACCAGGGCACCACCAGCTCCCGCGCCATTGTGTTCGACCGGAAGGGGAACATCGTTTCCCAGGCCCAATATCCCTTTGCCCAGCACTACCCGAAACCGGGCTGGGTGGAGCACGTGCCCCAGGACATCATCGACACCCAATTCCACGCCCTGGGCGCGGCCTTTGAACGCTCTGGGCTGTCGGCGGCGGACATCGCCGCCATCGGAATCACCAACCAGCGGGAGACGACCATCGTCTGGGATAAGGAAACCGGCGAGCCGGTCTATAACGCCATCGTCTGGCAGTGCCGCCGTACCGCGCCCACGATACGGGAACTGGTGGACCGGGGCATGAAGGACCAGATATTACGCACCACCGGCCTGGTGCCTGACCCCTATTTCTCCGGCACGAAGATCAAGTGGATACTGGACAACGTATCCGGCGCACGGACAAAGGCGGAGCAGGGTAAACTTCTTTTTGGCACGGTGGACACCTGGCTCATCTGGAGCCTGACCGGACGGCATGTGACGGACCCGTCCAACGCCTCCCGGACCATGCTCTTCAACATCGACAAGCTCTGCTGGGATGAGGACATGTGCCGCATGCTTGGTATCCCCATGTCCATGCTGCCTGAGGTCCTGCCCAACGCCGGGGAATTTGGCCGGGTGAAGCGGGGCATACCCGGCCTGGAACAGCTGGAGGGCATTCCCATCGCCGGCGTGGCAGGGGACCAGCAGGCGGCTCTGCTGGGCCAGGGATGCTTGCGGCCCGGTCAGGCGAAGAACACCTACGGCACCGGCTGCTTCACGCTGATGAACGTGGGGGAGACATCCCCCAGGAGCCGCAACGGCCTTCTCACCAGCGTGGCGTGGCAGGTGAACGGCCGGACCGCCTACGCGGTGGAGGGCAGCGTGTTCAATGCCGGGTCATCCATCCAGTGGCTGCGGGACGAGCTGGAGCTCATCTCCACGGCCCACGAGTGCGACGTGCTGGCCGAGCAGGTACCGGACACCGGCGGGGTGTACATGGTCAGCGCTTTCACCGGCCTTGGCGCGCCCTGGTGGGACCCATACGCCCGCGGCGCGGTGCTGGGCGTCACCCGCGGCACCCGCAAGGCCCATCTCTGCCGGGCGGTGCTGGAGGGCATCGCCTACCAGGTGGCAGACCTGCTGGCGCTGATGGAGGCCGACGCCGGGTATAAGATGGACGTGCTGCGCGTGGATGGCGGCGCGAGCGTATCGGACTTTCTCATGCAATTTCAGGCGGACATGCTCCAGCAGCCCATCGACAGGCCCGAGACCGTGGAGACCACGGCCCTGGGCGCGGCGTTTCTGGCCGGTCTCGCCACCGGGGTGTGGACCGAGCTGGACCAGGTGCGCTCTCTCCGGCGGACCCAGCGGCGCTTTGAGCCCGCCATGGACCCGGACAGGGCCCGGCGGCTCATGTCCGGCTGGCACAAGGCGGTGGAACGGGCCCGGGACTGGGAGATAAAATAAAAGCGGAATAAAGTCGAATCAGGACAGACCGTGGCGGCATAGTCTGTACCTGGGGTGATCAACGGCTATGCTTTCCGCGACGTTCATGCTGCTGGTATCCAGCGCGCTTCTGATGCTCCGGCTGGGGGACAACGCCTCGTCCTTTCCACGGCCCTTGAAACCGCAGGAGGAACAGGCGTACATCCAGCGGGCCGCGCAGGGGGACCTGGATGCCAGAAACACGCTCATCGAGCACAATCTGCGCCTGGTGATGCACATCATCAAGAAGTACTATACGTCCGCCGCCGACGCGGAGGACCTGGTGTCCATCGGCACCATCGGGCTCATCAAGGGCGTGTCCACTTACCGGCCGGACAAGGGCGTGCGTCTAGCCACGTACGCGTCCAAGTGCATCGAGAACGAGATACTCATGCACTTCCGCGGCCAGAAGAAATCGGCGGGGGACGTGTCATTGTCCGACGCGCTGGACTCGGACGGCGAGGGAGAGGGGCTTGCCCTGCTGGACACCATCGCCGGCGACCAGGACATGCTGGAGGAGCTCTCCCGCCGCGAGGCCACAAAGCAGGTCCGTAAGGCGGTGGACACCGTTTTGGAAGGCCGGGAGGCCGAGATCATCCGTCTGCGCTACGGCCTTTCCGGCGAGCCGCCCATGCCCCAGCGGGCCGTCGCCGAGCGCATCGGCATCAGCCGGTCGTACGTATCGCGCCGCTGTAATTGTAAGTGAAACCCGGAAAGCCTTGTGTGTCAGGCGTTTCCGGGTTTGTGTTCATTTTAGAGTAGCACCGCGCTTATTGTAAGCGGTCAGGAAAACAGGTAATTTTGATACAAAGCGGCCATTCATTGGCATAAACCAAGGCTCACCGAAACGGTGGGCCTTGATGGCTATAGCTTAGTCTTGGCTATGTACAATTGCAGAGATTTCTCTTAACCAACCTAAGACTTCATCTTCTGGATCACGAATTCGAAGCAACTCCATTGTCATCATTTGAGCACCAAATCTATTTAATTTCTTTTTAACTGTTTCTGGAGAGTATCCAGTTGGATTTGTTGCACGAATTAAAGTTGATATTTCGGTGGAGACATCCATAGTGTCCGTAACTTCAATTTGTACATTGAAAAGATTTTGAATGATACTGTCATGAATATAGTTTTCCATTTCTCTTTTGCGTGTTTGCCTAGCACTAGAGCCGTCTGTTCGCTGATTCACTCTATCACGCTCACGAGCATACTTGTCCATATTATCACTATCATAAATGTGGTACTCGCGGGTATTAAGCTTCTGCAAGTAATTCTTATTAACCCAATCCCTAAGCACACTGCCACCAAGAGGAATGATAACAACACTGTTTTCTTGTTCGAGGTCAATGATACCGTCATCTGCTTGATGTGCAATTCTACTGATAGCTGTCAGAAAAGCAATATCATTTGGTCCTTCAACGCAAATTATAAGTTTAACACCAGTATGAGGTTCTGAAGCCGGAGCAAAATCAGGGAAAACGCCTAGAGCATCTGCAATTCTGTTTATAAGACCTTCATTATCCTCACCAGAAGATACGTTGATATGCCCGTCAGTACTAGTGATATATCGAAGACTACTAATGGGAATATAGCCTGCAAGTCCAGGTACATGAGTTGTTATTATTATTTGGCACCCCTGCTGCTCTGTCATTTCTTTGAAGGTTTCTACAATTTTCTTCTGAGCATCTGGATGTTGTGATGTTTCTGGCTCTTCAACAGCATAGATAATATTCTTTCCAGCATACAAATCTGATTCTGTAGTCGCCCTAAAAAAGCTAAATAACACCAACCTTCTAATCCCGCTTCCTCGCTTGTTTATCGGTATGGAATTATCACCTGTTAGCGAGAAAGAAAATGCCTTTTCCCAGCTTGGCTCCTTTCGGAATTCTGGAGATAATGTAGCAGCAAGGCCTGGATCGAATTCACTTAGTTTGTCAATTGTCCGAAAAGCTACATCTGACACTTTTTCTTTTACTCTATCCGCTATTCTCGCTAGTTCTGTGGATTGCTCCTGGAGAGCAATCTTCACAGCTTGTTGCATAGGGTCTTGTGCTTCGTCATCTTCATCTGTACTTGGCCTATCCGCTTTGAATAAGCGATATATAGGCAAAAGGGGTTCTACTTTTGGCCACAACCTTTTCTCATCGGCATTATCTGCATTAATCAGTTGTAACTCAAAAGTTATACCATCTCCCAATGAATCCCATAGTGCACGACGCATCACAGTATTAATTGTGAGATTTACAGTTTCCTCAAGTCCTAGTGAACGTATCTTTGTTTTGAGCTCACTATTATTCTTCGATAATAAATCATTATAACCATCATTATTTGGATGTTGTGCGTTAATCCATATAGTCGCTTTTTTGTTAGGAAAATACTTTTTCCAGATTTCTAATTTCCCATCTGGATTTAATAAATACTCATTTTCGAATGAGGTGGGAACATTTTCTAATGTGATTGCATCAGGAATCTCATCAAAAACGCAACCAATTACTACTTCATCCTGTGGATGATTCACATTGATGTCGGCCAATTCAATTTTTCCTTGATTAAAGAAAATATCAAGAGCCTCAAGTATTGTGGACTTTCCAACATCATTTTTACCTATCAAGGCTGTTAAATCAGAAATTGGTATTCTCATTTCGTCAGAGTAGCCTCTGAAATTTGATATAATTACTTCTATTAGCTTCATAGTTACCTCCTTGTAATATACTTTCATATAGGCTATTCTAAAGTTGGCTCGTAGAATTTTCTATATTATACACATTTTATTGAGTAATAGCAACTGCCAGAAACAAACCAAATCATCATTATAAACATATGGGCAAATAAGCCTAGGAGGACACCAATGCCATTTGATTACTACTACGGCGCACAATCGGAGAGCTTCGCATTTTACCGCATACCCCGTACGGCATTTCAAGCCTGTTCTTCTTCGTGCTGTTTAAGGGCTTTATCGCCCCGGAACTAGCGACGGAGTATCTTGCCGGAGCGGTGCTGCTGGGGGCCGCCCCTTGTACCGCTATGGTGTTTGTTTGGAGTACGCTGACAAACGGCGACCCGGCTTATACGGTGGTGCAGGTGGCGACGAATGATCTTATTATCCTTGCGGCGTTTGTCCCTATCGTAAAATTCCTGTTGGGCGTCTCCAATGTGTCTGTTCCGTGGGACACGCTGTTCCTCTCCGTGGTGCTGTTCGTCGTGATACCGCTGATCGGAGGTATGGCTACCCGAACTATCGTCATCGGCAAAAAGGGCAAGGACTATTTTGAAAACGTGTTTATCCACAAATTCGACAGCGTAACGACCATCGGCCTGCTCCTGACATTGATTTTGATTTTTGCTTTCCAGGCCAGCGCCATTCTGGAAAATCCGCTCCACATTGTATTGATCGCCGTCCCGCTGGTATTGCAAACTTTCTTGATCTTCACCATCGCTTATACCGCCTGCCGGGTCTTGAAGCTGCCATATAAGATAGCGGCCCCAGCGGGAATGATCGGAGCATCCAACTTCTTTGAATTGGCAGTTGCCGTTGCTATTGCACTGTTCGGAACATCATCCCCAGCCGCCCTTGCTACGACGGTCGGCGTTTTAACGGAAGTCCCGGTCATGCTGTTCCTGGTGCGGATAGCCAACAGGACAAAGGGCTGGTTCCCGGCATAACATCTTGAAAAACCGCTGAAAGCGGATAATAAACTGGAGGTATATATCATGTCACTATTCGGAAAGAAAAAGGCAGAGGCCCCCACCTGCTGCTGCGGCTCTGCCCCGGCCAGCGAGGCGACAGAGGCCAAAGCAACAAGTGAGTGCTGCGGGAAACCCGTGGATGGTATCTGCTGTGTCAAGGTGCTGGGCGCGGGCTGCAAGTCCTGTCACGAACTGTACGAAAACGCACAACAGGCCGTCAAGAACATGGGCCTTGATCTGGAGGTCGAATATATCACCGACATGGAAAAGGTCATGGCCTATGGCGCTATGAGTATGCCCGCGCTGGTGGTCAATGAGAAGGTCGTGTCAGTGGGGAGGGTACTGAAAGCCGCTGAAAGGCGTCCGGGCCGGGCAGAAAAAGCAGCCGGAGCTGCCTCATATCCCCGTCGTGACCCTGGCCCCCGGCAAACGCTGCACCATCAAACGGGGCGTGATGGACCACCGCCCCTGCCAGAAACTGCACGGCATCCGGGCGCTGTATGTGCGGTATCTGTATATCCTGGGCGTGATAGGCGTCCAGGGCCAGCGCCGCCGTCCCGTCCCGTTCAACGTCCGGGCAGAGGTGCGGAGGCTGGACAGGTACAAGGAGCAATTCAGGCTCCTGCACAATTACCACGTTGAAACCACCGACCAGCTATCCATGCTCCGGGACGCCCTGCAAACGAATATGGACGCGGAGATAGAGGCCCGCCGTGGCCTTTACCGCCGCAAACGCCGGGGCGAGGACGTGGACGGCGAGATCGCCCTGGCCAACAAAAGCATTTGGGCGGTGCGGAAAGAGATTCGCGTGTGTGACAGGATCGCCGCAGAGCTTCCCGGCATCCGGGAACAGGTGGAGGAATACACGCAATCGCAGAAAGTTGCCAAGAACATAGAGAAAGGCAAATCAAAACATAGGGAGAGGCGGCCCTTTTCCCGCGCATAGACAGGTAGGCTGTTATCCCCCGCGAGGAGTGTGATCCGGCGCTCGGCCCCGTCAAGGCTGGCGTCTGTTTCGCAGCCACTCACGAGCCGGCCAGTCCGCGGGCTGGCCGGGCCTTGACAGAAACCGGACGCCGGATCATTTGTCGGTAAGGGGATAACAGCGGCAAAGCCCGCGAAACGCGGGCTTTGGGCATAGTGGGAGCGCGGGCGCACCGCCGGAGGCTTGGCGCTGGCCCCGCCACGGTGCCAGAAATGCGTCTCACCGTGAGACGCATTTCCAGCGTCATAGAAATTGCCATGGGAAATGAAAGAAAGCGGTTGACACGCCTCGCCGCCTCGCATATAATATATTTGCGGGTGTATCTCAGCCCTAAATGAGAAACTTATTGCGCGGGCTTCTCTTGGCCCTTGATCAAGACAGTTACAAGTGAGTGTTTCGCCACTCCAAGCGCGAGCGTAACAGCGGGGGCAAGACCATCTTGCCCCCGCTGCTTTCACAAGGAGACAGAAATGGATAACATCAAGCTCTATGAGATCGCCCCGGCCTACGTCGATTATCTCGTTCCCCATGCGCCCCATCTTTTCCAGAACAAGCGGGCGGGCCAGCAGAACGAGCGGAAGTACATCGGCGTCGTCCTGACGGTCAACGGCATGGATTATTTCGCGCCCCTCTCCTCATTCAAGGAGAAACACTACCGGATGCAGGAGGGGCTTGACTTCATCAAGATCAAGAATTACGCGGTCATCAACCTCAACAATATGTTCCCGGTCCCTCCGGGCGCGTACAGCTATGTGGACATTTCCAAGGAGAGAAACCCAAAGTATAAGTCCCTGCTGCTGGCTGAATACCGCTATATCAAATCCATCCAAGGGCGGATCAGGAAGAACGCCGCGAACCTATACCGCCTGAAAGTCAACGGGCCGGAGTCCCTGTTGACAAAACGGTGCAACGATTTTGTAAAGCTGGAATCGCTGTGCCGACAATATCGCTGACAGCAAGACCGGGAGCGTGCAGACGCTCCCGGCTTTTTTGTTTCTGGCGAGAAATGCGTCTCACGATGAGACGCATTTCTCGATTATGCGAATTGCATTATGTTTTGTGGCAATTCTCCCCCTGGGCCTTTTCTATTTCTACTATCTCCCGCGCCGTTGCTGTCATGATCCGCAAGCCGCTGTCACTCATGCCGTCAAGCAAGGTATCAAGCTGTCGGCGCTGGGCAGAAGTTTCTATATCTTTGTTGGGGAAGAAGAACTGGTCTACCGAAATCCCGAACCGGGTAACAAGGTCGTAAAACACCTGGAGGCTGGGCTGCTGTCCTTTGTTTTCAATACTTGCGAGATAGCGCGGGGAGATATAAAGAGCATCACTCGTTGTCTTGCGGCTCTCGCCGCTCTTTTTTCGGGCGTCCTTTATAGCCTGCCCGAAAGTCCTGAAATCGTAAAGCGGAACTGGCCTTTTCATATCGTCTGCCCTCACTATGATTTATTTGTTCATCTACATACATCTTACTGTTCCGCTACGGGCTTGGATATGTCTACACGGTTCCTATGGCGAGGGCAAATAATTCATTTTACTGTTGACAGAAATTTGCGCCGCCATGCAATTCTGTATATAATAATGTCAGATTTGAAGAAAGAACCGAAAACACGAGCTTATTTCATACACATTCCACATTACTGTATTAGGCTGTCTGTATGGAGGTGCGCCAATGGCAACTCTACTGATTATAGAGGACGATCAGAAAACCAACGAAGCGATCTGTGAATACTTGGGGTCAGCGGGCCATATGGTCATTCCGGCCTATGACGGCGGAGAGGCGCTAGAGCTTTTTCATGGCAGCAGCATCGACCTTGTTGTGCTGGACATTATGCTGCCCCATGTCAGCGGCCTGTCTGTTTTGCATGAGATACGGCAGACCAGCACGATACCCGTCCTTATGCTCACGGCCATTGAGGATGAATATACCCAGGTCAGAAGTTTTGACGAGCAGGCCGACGATTATATGACAAAGCCCTTCTCTATGGTGCTTTTGGGAAAGCGGATCACCGCGCTTTTGCGCCGAAGCGGTCAGGCTCCGCTGCCACAAACCATGACCTTTGGTGATGTGACGGTCGATTTCTCCGGCTACACCGCCTGGGACGGCGCCGGGAGAATAGAGGTCATGCCAAAGGAGATCGACCTGCTCCGGCTGCTGGTAGAACATAAGGGGCTGGTGCTTACGCGCTCACAGATACTTGACGATCTATGGGGTGTTGACGCCCCCATCATAGACAGAACGATTGATACCTACATCAAAAATCTGCGGAAGAAACTGCGGCTTGACTGTATCGTGACGGTCAAGGGCATCGGCTATAAATACGAGGTACAGCTATGAGGCGGTTAAAACTATTCCCCAAGATATTTCTCTATACGTTGAGCATTATGCTCTTTGTCTCTGTGGTCACGCACGGGCTTATCTATCTGCTTGCCCCACGGATGCAGCTTGCGTTGAGTACCCAGGATGATGTTGTTATCAGTGTCCGTGAGGAACAGTTTGTGACCGAGGCGGTAGAAAAGGCCCTGCCTGTCTCGCTCGGTTGTTCTCTGCTGATCTCGGTCGTCTGTTCTCTCCTGTTTTCCAAGGCGATTGCCGACCCCATCAAAAGAATCTCCGCATCGACCGAGCAGATGATGAAACTGGATCGCGGGGCGAACTGCCCGGTCCATACAAAGGATGAGATCGGCACGTTGGCGCAGAATGTCAATGACCTATATGCCGGCCTTTTATCTACCATTACCGGGCCGGAGGTCAAGGCGCAGATCGTCGGATTGTTTACCCCGAATGTGGTGGAGCGGTTTGGAGAAACTGTTACCGACTATGACAAAATTCAAAACCGGGTATTTGTGGATTTACAGACATCTACGGAAATCAGCGGAGATACGATAAATTACGGCTTTTCCGCGCTCCATGTCACCATAGACGACCCGCAGGACATGGCGCAGGTGGTAGCCGATGTAAAGGCTCTGCCGGGGATCGACTGGAAAGCATTTGCCGTCGAAGTGGATAATGAAACCTATGAAAACGCCGCCGCGCCGCTGGCCGCGCTGAACGAGCTGGTCGTTACCCTGCTGGCGGTGATAATCGTCGTCAGCGCTGTCATTCTGGCCCTTATATTGACCCTTTGGACAAAGACCCGCATCCATGAGATCGGCGTGTTTCTGTCCGTGGGTATCAGAAAGCCCGCTATCATCGGACAGTTTTTGATGGAGGTGCTGCTGATCGCCGTGATCGCCTTTGGCCTGTCGTACTTTACAAGCAACACCGTGGCCGGACAGATCGGCAATCGCCTGTTGGAACAGAGTTTGCAGACCGAGCCAGAGGACGAAAGCGGCGTTTCTGCCGCTGCCGCCGTTGAAGTTGGGGCAGACGAGCTTATTCAAAAGCCCCTGCCAGGGGCGGACGGCATAGAAGTGTCCGTTGGGCTGAAAGACGTTGCTCTGCCTGATATAACCCATGACCTGACAAAGAAAGCGACGCCATATCTGACGGCGCAGTATAGGGCACCAGATACGTTCCGTGTGTGAGGAGCCATGCGGCGGGCGCGCCAAAACGTCCCCCTGGGGCAGAGCGAGAGACACCAGCGCCGCACACAGCTTTGGCAAAGCTGTCGGCCAGGATACACACACGGAGAAGATACTTGCGTCAGCTATGCGTCACAGCGTAGGACGCCCCGCCATGGGCATGGAGGGAGGCTCATCACCTATGGAGCGGCTTGTCAGCCGCCGTCTGATCTTGCCTGGATTCAAAAAATGGTGGCTCTGTCGGTCCATATCATCCAACTGTGCGGGCGTCCTATGCTTGATGAAAATGCGTCTCACCGTGAGACGCATTTTCTGGCAAGAACAGCCCGCCGGGTACATAACCTATTGTGATGGGAGGGATGGTCTTGGCAAAAAAAGAACGTGAACTTGACGTGATATGCCAATATGCAGAGAAAGGGGAGAGCGCGGCAAACTCCATCCAAAGGAGCCTGCGCGTTTTTATTGAGAGAGAACTCCGAGCGCACCGCGAAAATTTGACAACTGCGCTATGAGGCCGTACAATTATATTGATGAATGGCCGCTTATTTCTGGAGGCGAGATATGTACTTCGAGATAAGAGACCCCATGGCCTACCACGCGGCACTTTATATTCGGCTTTCAAAGGAGGATGAGAACGAGGGACCGTCAGAGAGTGTCACCAACCAAAGATCTCTGCTGGATGATTTTGTCCGGCAGCACCGCTTGACCGTGTATGATACCTATATCGACGACGGATGGAGCGGCACCAGCTTCGACCGCCCGGCCTTTCAGCGGATGATCGGGGACATCGAGGACAAGAAGGTAAACATGGTCATTACTAAAGACCTGTCCCGCCTGGGCCGTGACTACATCATGACCGGGCATTACATGGAGCGGTATTTCCCCGAAAACCGTGTCCGCTACATATCCTTGCTGGACGGCATCGACACGGGCGTTGAATCCAGCGCCAACGACATCACGCCCTTCCGGGCCGTTATGAACGATATGTACGCCAAAGACATATCCAAAAAGATACGCAGCGTCAAGCACGACAAACAGCGCAAGGGACAGTTTATCGGCGGCAAGCCGTTGTTTGGTTATAAAATGCACCCAACGGAGAAAAATCGTATCGTGCCGGACGAGCTGGCCGTACCATTGGTGCAGCGGATATTTGCTATGGCCCTGGAGGGGGTAAGCTGCCGCCAGATCGCTGCCCGGCTGAACGAGGAACATGTGCCCACCCCGGCCACCTATGCAGGCTTGACCATTTCCAATCCAGGCCCCTATACGGGCCTGTGGAGCAGTGAGCGCATATCTGATATGCTCCAGAATGAGACGTACATCGGCAACATGGTCCAGGGCCGGTCGGTAAAAATCAGTTACAAGTCCAAGAAATGCGTGAAACAGCCCAGGGATAAATGGGTGGTGGTGGAGGGCACTCACGAGCCGATCATAGACACGGAGACGTTTCAGAAAGTGCAAATGCTTGTCCGCAGCCGAAAGACCACGCAGGTGCGAAAATATGACTTTCGGCTGAAAGGGCTAATTTTCTGCCATGAGTGCGGCTATCCGCTATGCGTGATAAACCGCAAGAACGCAGCAGGGGAGGACGTTCTCTACTTTGTCTGCCGGACCTACCAACGGTTCACAAAGGCAGGCGTATGTACCAGCCACGCTATCAAGGAGAGTACAGTCACAGCGGCGGTCATCGACCAGATCCAGAAGGTCTGCCAGAAGTATCTGGACGCGGACGCCCTGCTCCCGGTGGCAGAGGCGGAAGTTGAAAAGGTACGACAAGCAGAACGCCATGAAAACGAGCGTCAGGCCCTTCGGGGCAGGATCGAAAAGCTGACCTCCGACCTGGACAGGACGTACATGGATAAGTTGAACGGACTTTTAGCGGAGGCAGACTTCGACCGCATATACGGGCGTATCAAGCTGGAGCGGCGCTCTCTGGAGGACCTGCTGGCCAGCATGGAGGAGCCGGACGCCACGCCGGAGAAGCGGGAGGAACAGGCAAAGGCGCTTGTCCGCCGTTTCATAGACACGGCCTGGGTCAACAGGGAACTGCTGGTGAGTCTCATTGAAAGGGTAGAACTCACGGAGAACAAACAGATCATTATACGGTTTCGGTTCTGTGAATTGAACGACGTACAGTGACACACGACCACCGCGCCACACGGCGCGTTTTCAAGGCCCCATCGCTTACAATCCCGGCGGCGGAAAGTATCGCGCATCGAAAAGAAGGCGCTGGAGAAGCTGCGGGGACAGCTGGACGATGAAAAATGACAAAATATTGGGTCTGCGCGCCCTGACGGGGCACAAATATCAGGTATCACGCGAAAAAGTGCTTGATTTATGCACCCATATGTGGTATATTCAATATAGCGTTAGTCTTGATTCCTGGAGTGGGAGCTGTCCCACTCTTTTTTCTGAGGAAAAAGAATTTGGAAGAAACTGGTAAAACTCTATGAATCGGATCGAAAAAACCGTGTGGGACCTGGCGCTGCCGGTGGTGGAAAAGGCCGGTTTCGAGCTTTGGGACGTGGAATACGTGACCGAGGGCGGCCAGCGATATCTGCGGGTCTATCTGGACGGGCCGGACGGGGTGGACCTGGACGGCTGCGAGCGCGTTTCCCGGGCCATGGACCCCATTCTGGATGAGGCGGACCCGGTGCCGGACAGCTACATCTTTGAGGTCAGCTCCGCCGGGTGCGAGAGGGCTTTGAAGCGCCCTACGGATTTTGAACGGTTTCTCGGCTCCAACGTGGAGGTACGGCTCTACAGCGCCGTGGACGGCGCCAAGCAGTGGGTCGGGAAGCTCCTGGCCTACGAGGACGGGGACGTGACCATAGACGCCGGCGGGGAGCGCCGGTTCACGAAAAATCAAATCGCCAGCGTCAGGCTGCGGATGGAAATATAACGGAGGAAAGAAAAATGAACGCCGAATTTTTTGCCGCTATTGAGGATCTGGAACGGGAAAAGGGCATTCCCCGGGAATATATGTACGACAAGATAAACCAGGCCATGATCGCCGCCTTCCGGAAGGACCATCCGGACGCGGCGGACAATGTGGTGGTGGAGCTTGACGAGGACAAGAAAAAGGTCGAGATGTACGTGGTCACGAACGTTGTGGACCAGGTCGAGGACCCGGCCGTGGAGATGACCCTTGCCGACGCGCAGATGATCTCCAAGCGGGCCAGGGTCGGCGGCCAGATCAAGGTCCCCGTGAACACCAGGGAGCTGGGCCGTATCGCCGCCCAGAACGCCAAGCAGGTCATCATTCAGGGAATCCGCGAGGCCGAGCGCGGGCTTATCTACGACGAGTTCACCAGCCGCGAGCACGAGATACTCACCGGCGAGGTGGCCCGTATCGACCCGCGTACCGGCAACGTCTCCATGCGCATAAGCTCCAACTCGGAGTATACGGACGCGCTGCTGTCCGTCAACGAGCAGATACGGGACGAGGCCCTGACGGAGGGCCAGCTTGTGAAGGTCTATGTGATCGAAGTGCGCAAGTCCGCCCGCGGGCCGCAGGTGCTGGTGAGCCGGACCCACCCGGTGCTGGTGAAGCGGCTATTCGAGCTGGAAGTGCCCGAGATCGCGGACGGAACCGTGGAGATCATGAGCATCGCCCGGGAGGCCGGCTCCCGGACCAAGATGGCCGTGTGGAGCACGGCGGCGGACGTGGACCCCATCGGCGCGTGCGTAGGCCCCCGGGGCGGGCGCGTGTCCAGCATCGTGGATGAGCTGGGCGGGGAAAAGATCGATATCGTCAAATACAGCGAGATACCCGAGGAATACGTGTCCGCGGCGCTGTCCCCGGCGGAGGTGCTGAACGTGTATATGGACGAGAGCGGCAAGTCCTGCCGGGTCATCGTGCCGGACAACCAGCTCTCTCTGGCCATCGGCAAGGAGGGGCAGAACGCCCGTCTGGCCGCCAAGCTGACCGGCATCAAGATCGACATCAAGCCGGAGAGCGAGGACTGAGCGATGGCCGAGCCTGTGCGGATGTGCGTGGGGTGCCGGGAGCACACCGCGAAAAAGGACCTGATCCGCATCGTGCGCACCCCGACGGGCGAGATCGTGGCCGACGCCAGGGGCAAGGCCCCCGGCCGCGGCGCGTATATATGCCGGAAAAAAGAGTGTCTGGCGAAGGCCCGGAAGAGCCGCGCCCTGGAGCGGATGCTGTCGGCCTCCATCAGCCCCGAGACCTACGCCGCCCTGGAGGCGGCCATCGAGGCGGCGGATGAATAAGGCCCTGGGATATTTGGGCCTGGCGGCACGGGCCGGAAAGCTCACGGTCGGCGCGGAGGACTGCGCCGTGGAGATGAAAAAGCACAGAGGCGGTCTGCTGGTCGCGGCGCTTGACGCGTCGGAAAACACGCTGGACCGGGCCCGGACCATGACGGCGGGCAGGGAAGAGCGCCTTTACCCCGCGGACTATACGAAGCGGCAGCTGGCCGACGCCGTCGGACGGGCCACGCCTGTGGCGCTGGCGTTTATCGTTGACGATGGTCTGGCCCAGGCGTTCAGGAAGGCCGCGGAATTGGATAGGAAACAACAGGAGGAGCGAGTATGAGCAGTTTGGTGAAATATCGCGTGCATGAGGTGGCGAAGGATTTTGGCGTCACCTCCAAGGTCATTACGGAGATCCTCTCTCAGTATGCCACCACACCAAAGAACCACATGCAGGTGCTGGAGGATGATGAGCTGAGCATCATCTTTGAGTATCTGACCCAGCACAACCAGATGGAGAGCATCGCGGACGTATTTGCCGATACCGCTCCGGTCGGGGAGAAGAAGGCCCCCGCAGCCTCCGGTCAGGATAAGGGCAAGCAGCCCGAGGCGTCTGCTTCTACGGCGCAGCAGTCCAACTCGCCCGCCCAGGCCCAGCAGCCCAAACAGCCCAAGCCCGACAAGCCCCATGTGCCCAGGCAGATGCCCCAGAAGAAGGTGGTGGACACAAGAGGCTCCGCCAACACGAACCTGTCCAAATACGACGAGCGCTTTGACCGCATGGCCGGTGACAAGGCCGATAAGATGAAGCGGGGCAAGGAGAAGATCGGCAACCGCAACAAGCAGCGCCAGAATACCGCCGCCGCCAGCGCCAAGCGCCGCCAGGAGGAGCGGGACAAGATGCAGCGGCTCCAGTTCGAGATCGCGAAGAAGGCCCCCACCCGTGTGCAGATACCCGACGAGATATCCGTGCAGGAGCTGGCCGTGCGGATGAAAAAGAGCGGCGCGGAGGTCGTTCGCAAGCTCATCAAAATGGGCGTTATGGCGGGCCTGCCCGACGTTATCGACTATGACACCGCGGCGTTGGTCGCCATGGAGTTCAACTGCAAGATCGAGCACGAAGTGGTCGTGACCGTGGAGGAAAAGCTCATCGACGACCATGTGGACACGGAGGAAGAACTGGTCCCCAGAGCGCCCGTCGTGGTGGTCATGGGCCACGTGGACCACGGCAAGACGTCGCTTCTTGACTATATCCGCCACACGAAGGTGGCGGCGGGCGAGGCCGGCGGCATCACCCAGGCCATCGGCGCTTATATCGTGGACATCAACGGCAGCCCCGTTACGTTCCTGGACACCCCGGGTCACGAGGCGTTCACCTCCATGCGCGCCCGGGGCGCGATGGTGACGGACGTGGCCATTCTGGTGGTGGCCGCCACGGAAGGCATCAAGCCCCAGACCGTGGAGTCCATCAACCACGCCAAGGCCGCCAATATCCCCATCGTGGTGGCCGTGAACAAGATGGATATGCCCGGAGCCAATGCGGACCGGGTCAAGCAGGAGCTGACCGAGTACGATCTGGTCCCGGAGGAATGGGGCGGCGAGACCATCGTCTGTCCCATCTCCGCCAAGACCGGTCAGGGCGTTGACGAGCTTTTGGAGATGCTGGCCCTGCAGACCGAGATGCTGGGCCTGAAGGCCAACCCCGACCGGGCCGCCAGCGGCACGGTCATCGAGGCAAGGCTGGACAAGGGCCGCGGCCCCATCATGACCGTCCTGGTGCAAAACGGCACCCTGAAGCAGGGCGACGTGATCATCGCCGGCACGGCGGTGGGCCGTGTGCGCACCATGATAAACGACAAGGGCCAGCGGGTCACCGAAGCCGGTCCCTCCGTGCCCGTGGAGATCGCGGGCATGAACGAGGTCCCCAACGCCGGGGACAACTTCAACGCCGTGGCCGACGAGCGTATGGCCCGCGAGCTGGTGGAGGAGCGCAAGGCCAAGGCCAAGCTGGCCGCCAATATCGCGCCCAAGAAGGTCTCCCTGGACGATCTGTTCGCCCGTATCCAGGAGGGCGAGATGAAGGACTTCAACATCATCGTCAAGGCCGACGTGAAGGGCAGCGCCGAGGCGGTGAAGGCGTCGCTGGAAAAGCTCACCAACGACGAGGTCCGTGTGCGTGTCATCCACTGCGGCGTGGGCGCCATCAACGAGTCCGACGTGATGCTGGCCTCCACCTCCGGCGCGGTCATCGTGGGCTTTAATGTCCGGCCCGACAACGCCGCACGGGACAGCGCCGCCCGCGACCATGTGGACGTCCGGCTCTACCGGGTCATTTACGACTGCATCAACGAGATCGAGGCGGCCATGAAGGGCATGCTGGCTCCCAAGTACACGGAGAAGATCATCGGCCACGCCGAGGTCCGCCAGACCTACAAGGTCTCCAAGGTGGGCACGGTCTGCGGCTGCTACGTGTTGGACGGCAAGATCCAGCGCAACTGCAAGGTCCGGGTCCTGCGGGACAATGTGGTGGTCTACGAGGGCGATCTGGCCAGCCTGCGCCGGTTCAAGGACGACGTGCGCGAGGTCGCCGCCGGGTACGAGTGCGGCATGCAGGTGGATAAGTTCAACGACGTGAAGGAGCAGGACGTCATCGAGTGCTTTGTGATGGAGCGGATCAATGCCTAACTACCACATCGACCGGATAAACGACGATATCCGCCGGGTGCTGGCGGAAAAGCTGCGGGAGGTGAAGGACCCCCGCGTGGCCCAGGGCGCGATGCTCACCGTCACCCACACGGACACCACCAACGACCTGCGCCACTGCAAGGTCTACGTGAGCGTACTGGGCGAGGTGGACGAAAAGCAGCTGGTAAAGGGCCTGAAGTCCGTGTCCGGCTACCTGCGCCGGGAGCTGGGCCACAGCCTGGACCTGCGCTATACGCCGGAGCTGACCTTCGTGCTGGACGACTCCATCGCCCACGGCGCGTATATCAACAAACTCATCAACGAACTGGACATTCAACATGACGACGACGATGACTCTCAATGACTGCGCGGAATATCTCAAAAGCAACGACGGATACCTGCTCCTGACGCATGTCCGTCCGGACGGCGACACGCTTGGAAGTGCCGCCGCCCTTTGTCATATCCTGCGCCGGATGGGCAAGACCGCCTATCTCTATGATAACCCCCAGGTGACGGCCACGTACTCCCTGTTCGTGGACCGGTACCTGGCCCCGGAGGATTTTAAACCCGCCCACACCCTGGCGGTGGACCTGGCGTCGGAAAACCTGTTCCCGGAGGGATTTTCCCAAAAAAGCACCGTGGACCTGTGCATCGACCACCATCCCACCAACTCCCGCTACGCCGAAAATCTTCTCTGCGACCCGGAGAAGGCCTCCTGCGGGGAGATCGTGTTGGCGCTTGGAAAGCTTCTTCTGGGTCAGATCGACGAGACGCTGGCCAGCCTGCTCTACATCGCCGTGAGCACGGACTGCGGCTGCTTCGTCTACGCCAACACCAGGCCGGATACCCACCGGGCCGCGGCGGAGCTCATGGACGCCGGCGCGGATTATAAGACGCTCAATAAGCTGCTGTTTCGGACCTATTCCTATTCCCGGCTGATGCTGGAAGGGCTTATTTACACCGGCATGCGCCGGTACGGACAGGGCAACTGCGTCACGGTCGTCACCGTGACCTTGGAGATGATGGAGCAGAGCGGCGCCACGGAGGACGACTGCGAGGACCTGGCGTCTCTGGCCGGACGGGTGGAAGGCAACCGGGTGGCGGTGACCATTCGGGAGCTGGAGCCGGGGCTTTGCAAGGTGAGCCTTCGCAGCGGCGAGGATTTTGACTGCGCCGCCATATGCGCCCTGCACGGGGGCGGCGGGCACAAAATGGCCGCGGGCTGCACCATTCACTCCGACCCGGACGAGACGCGGGACACCATCGTCTGGGACATTTTGGAGGCCCTCTGATGGACGGGCTGCTGCTGGTGGACAAGCCGGCCGAGTGGACCAGCATGGACGTGTGCGCCCACCTGCGGGGCGTGTTGCACGAAAGGCACATCGGCCACACGGGGACCCTGGACCCTAACGCCACGGGCCTGCTGGTGGTGCTGACGGGCAAGGGGACCAAGGCCGCCAAATACGCGGAGAACGACACGAAGGAATATCACGCCCTCCTCCGGCTGGGCATAGCCACGGATACACAGGATATCTGGGGCAACGTTCTGGAACAGCGGGACGGCGTTCGGACCCGTGAGGACATAGAGGCGGTACTGGACCGGTTTCGCGGCCCGATCATGCAGCTTCCGCCCATGTACTCCGCCATAAAAATTCGCGGTAAGAAGCTCTACGAGATCGCCCGCCGGGGCGGTGACGTCCAGCGGGAACCACGGCCCATTACCATATACCGCCTGGACGTGACCGACCGGGACGAGGCAGGGGATTGGGGCTTGGATATCGAGTGCTCCAAGGGTACCTATATCCGCACGCTGTGCGCCGACATCGGCGCGGCTCTGGGCTGCGGCGGGTGCATGAGCGCCCTGCGCCGGGTCCGGGCGGGAAAGTTCACCATCGACCAGGCCCATACGCTGGACCAGATACGGCAGGACCCGGAAAAGTATATCCTGCCCCTGGACCTGATCGTACCGGGAGGCGTTGGCGATGGCTGATACCAGACGGGTGGCCGCCCTGGGCTTTTTCGACGGGGTACACCTGGGCCATCAGGCGCTGATGGCAAGGGCCCGGCAGCGGGCCGCCGAGCTGGGCGCGGCTCCGGCCGTCATTACCTTTGACGCCCACCCGGACCTGATCGTCCGGGGCGTGGACGTGCCGCTATTGGAGAGTATGGACGACCGCCGGGAACTGATCGCCCGGGCCGGTGGCATCGAGGACGTGCTCTTCCTGCACTTTGACCAGGCGTTCATGCAGACGCCCTGGGAGGATTTTGTACGCTCCGTGGTCCAGGACATGGGCGCTGTCCATCTTGTGATGGGCCGGGACTTTTCCTGCGGCTGGCGGGGCCTGGGCACGGCGGAGCGCGTGGCCGACTGGTGCCAGGCCCACGGCGTGGGCTTTGACATCGTGGAACAGGTCACGCTGGACGGCGTTGTGGTCAGCTCCACTTTCATCCGCTCGCTGGTGGCGGCGGGGGATATGGAGCGGGCCGCCAGGTTTCTGGGTCACCCCTATTCCGTGTCCCACACGGTGGTCCACGGCTTCCAGCGGGGCCGCCGCATGGGTATCCCCACCATCAATTTCCCCATACCTGACGGGGTGATCGTGCCTCGGCACGGGGTGTACGCCGCCCGGGCGTGGCTGCCCGACGGGCCTCACGCCGCGGTGACGAACATCGGCGTCCGGCCCACGTTTCAAGCGGACGGACCCGTGACGGTGGAGACAAATCTTCTGGATTACACCGGCCAGCTTTACGGCGTGCGTGTCCGGCTGGAACTGCTGGCCTTTTTACGGGACGAGGTGAAATTCGCCTCTCAGCAGGCGCTGGCGGCCCAGATAAGCGCCGACATCGACCGTGCCCGCCGCTGGTTCCGAGAGGGGGAGAGCCACGTATGAGGATACTGGGCATCGACCCCGGCGTGGGCACGGTGGGCTTTGGCGTCATAGACGCGGACAAGGGCCGCAACGCCTACGTGGCCTGCGGGGCCATCACCACGCCCCCCAACACGGCCCTGTCGCCCCGGCTGGACATGATCTACAACGATTTGAACGAGCTGATCGTCACGTTTTCCCCGGACGCCATATCCGTGGAGGAACTGTTTTTCTCCAAGAACATAACCACCGGCATCGCCGTGGCCCACGGCCGTGGCGTGATACTGCTCAGCGCCTACCGCAGCGGCGTGCCGGTATACGAATACACCCCCATGCAGGTAAAGCAGGCGGTGGTGGGCTACGGCAACGCGAAAAAAGGGCAGGTCATCTACATGGTCCAGCGGCTTTTGAACATGAAGCAGCCGCCTAAACCGGATGACGCCGCGGACGCGCTGGCCCTGGCCATCTGCCACGCCCGAAGCATGACGAGCCGCCTGACGGCGGAGGGAGGGGAGGACCCATGTTCTACCATTTGAGTGGGACCGTCACGGACCTGGAACCGGGCCTGGCCGTCGTGGACTGCGGCGGCGTGGGCTTTGCGGTGAACACCACGGCGTACACCGTTGGTCAGCTCCACCGGGGCGAGAGGGGCAAGCTCTATATCTGCGAGCAGGTCCGGGAGGACGCCTTTGACCTGTACGGCTTCGCCACGCTGGGGGAGAAGCGCTGCTTTGAAATGCTCATCAGCGTGTCCGGCGTGGGACCCAAGGCGGCGCTGGCCATATTGTCCGCCAACACCCCGGAGCGGGTGTGTATGGCGGTGCTGAACGACGACGAGAAGGCTCTCACCGCCGCCCAGGGCGTGGGCAAACGTCTTGCCCAGCGTATCATTCTGGAGCTGAAGGACAAGATGGGCAAGCAGGCGGAGGGCCTGACGCCCACCGGCGTCACCCTGCCGACGGCGGCTGTCGCCGGGGACGGGACAAAGCTGGCGGATGTGATGAGCGCGCTGACCGTGCTGGGGTACAGCCGCGCCGAGTGCAGCGCGGCGCTCAAGGGGGTGGACCTGGATGCCCTCAGCTTGGAGGACGCCATTCGGGCCGCCCTGCGCAATATGATGCAGTAAGCGGGAAGGGGGTACGCATTCCATGAGCATCAATTTTTCCTCGGAGGAGCCTGAACAGGTCCTGACCACCGCCACGTTCCAGCCGGAGGACGCCACGGAGGCGTCCCTGCGTCCCAAGCGGCTGGAGGACTATACGGGCCAGACAAAGGCCAAAGAAAACCTGGCGGTATTCATCCAGGCCGCAAAGCTGCGAAACGAGCCGCTGGACCACGTGCTGCTCCACGGCCCTCCGGGCCTGGGCAAAACTACTCTGGCCGGCGTCATCGCCAATGAGATGGGCGTCAACATGCGCATCACCTCCGGCCCCGCCATCGAAAAACCGGGCGATCTGGTGGCGCTGCTGACCAATCTGCAGGAAAACGATATCCTGTTCCTGGACGAGATACACCGGCTGAACCGCTCCGTGGAGGAAATTCTGTACCCCGCCATGGAGGATTACGCCATCGACATCATTCTGGGCAAGGGCCCCTCGGCCAACTCCATCCGCCTGGACCTGCCCCACTTCACGCTCATCGGCGCCACCACCCGGTCCGGCCAGCTCTCCGCGCCGCTGCGGGACCGGTTCGGCGTGGTGCTGCGGCTGGAGCTTTACAGCACCGAGGACCTGCGGGCCATCGTACAGCGCAGCGCCGGTATTTTGAACGTGGCCATCGAGCCCGACGGCGCCACGGAGATCGCCTCCCGCAGCCGGGGCACGCCCCGTATCGCCAACCGCATGCTCCGCCGGGTCCGGGACTTTGCCCAGGTGAAGGGGCAGGGGGTCATCACCAAACCCATTGCCGACGAGGCCCTGAGCCGCCTGGAGGTGGACAAGGAGGGCCTGGACAACGTGGACCGGCGCATGCTCCGGGCCATCATCGAGCTGTATAACGGCGGGCCGGTGGGTCTGGAAGCCCTGGCTGCCACCATCAACGAAGAGGCCGTCACATTGGAGGACGTCTACGAGCCGTTTTTGCTGCAGCAGGGATTTTTGACCCGCACGCTCCGGGGCCGGTGCGTCACGCAAAAAGCATACGAGCACCTGGGCCTGGAATATCTGGGGCAGCAGCGGCTGGACCTGTGAAAAACGTGTCGGCAAATGTCAAATTTTCCTGGAAATTCACAACATATTTTGTAAAAAGTGCTTGACTTCCTGCTGTAAAGCGATATAATGTTTGGTGTGTGATTTGGATTATAAAAACCGATCGGATGAACAGCTGCAAGCCCTCGCCAGACAGCAGATCGCCTCGGCGGAGGAAGAGCTGGTGCAGCGCTATGTGCGCGAGGTGCGCATGTGTTCGCGCCCGTATTTCCTGATCGGCGGCGACAATGAAGACCTGATCCAGGAAGGCATGATCGGGCTTCTGTCCGCCGTGCGGGAGTACGAGCCGGACAAGGGCGCTTCTTTCAGAACGTTCGCGCAGGCCTGTATCCACAACCGCATCCGATCCGCAGTCCGCAGTGCCCAGCGTAGAAAAAACGCGCCGCTCAACGACGGCGTACCGTTGGATGAAGTCCTCTCAGATGGTTCCCAAGCCCTAGGCGCCCACTTTTATCAGCGCAGTCCCGAGGAGCAGGTTCTGGCCAGAGAGACCGAAAAAGAGTTTATTTCCACCTATTCGCGGTGCTTGTCAAAATTGGAAGCCGAGATCATGCGGCTGTACTTGGACGGCCTTTCCTATGGGGAGATCGCCGCCAGTACGGGACGCGATGTCAAGGCGGTGGACAACGCCGTGCAGCGCATACGGCACAAGCTGGCCAAGCTGACCCGCGGCGATAACAGCGCAAGCTGATCGCAATAAACTGCCCGATATGGGAAAACTATCAAAAGAGAGGAACCACAATGTACGAAGACAAGACCCTTGTATGCAAGGAATGCGGACAGGAGTTCGTGTTCACCGCCGGTGAGCAGGAGTTTTACGCGGAGCGCGGCTTCCAGAACGAGCCCCAGCGCTGCAAGGCCTGCCGTGACGCCCGCAAGGCCGCGGCCCGCGGTCCCCGGGAGTACTTCACCGCTACCTGCGCCGCCTGCGGCGGAGAGGCTCGCGTTCCCTTCGAGCCCAAGAGCGACCGTCCTGTGTATTGCAGCGATTGCTTCGCCAAGATCCGCGCCGGTGAGCTTTGATCTGACCGGCCGTCCAAAATAGAGGAAGCGACGCCGCTTCCTCTATTTTTATGTTGAAATTTGCGGCACGGTCGCATATAATAATGCCATCGTGAATTTTCGTTAGGAGGAATCATCAATGTATCAGATCACGAAAGATACCATCGTCTACGATATCATGGTCAACGCCCCCCAGACCCAGCCCCTGTTCCAGCGCATCGGCATGCACTGCCTGGGCTGCGCCTTTGCCACGGGGGAGAGCGTGGAGCAGGCATGCCGCGCCCACGGCGTGGAGGTCGAGCCCTTTGTGAAAGAGGTCAACGACTTCATCGCCGCGAGCGCCACCGCGTAAGGACCCACACACCGGCGGGATGCTATTCCCGCCGTTTTTTTATTTTATCATGAACCATCTATCATCGCGCCTTATGGCCGTGGCGGAGCAGGTACCGGCCGGCGCCCGGGTGGCCGACGTGGGCACGGACCACGCCATGGTCCCTGTGTGGCTGGTCCAGTCCGGCAGGGCGGACAGCGTGCTGGCCACGGACATACGCTCAGGGCCTTTGAAAAGCGCCGCCGCGCTGGTGGAAAGGACCGGCACAGGCGGACATATCCGTCTCATGCAGACCGACGGCCTGACCGGTATCGGCCCGGCGGACGCCGACACGGTCATCATTGCCGGTATGGGCGGGGAGACGATGCTTGCCATTTTGTCCGCCGCGCCCTGGACAAAGCGCGACACGCTGCTCATTTTGCAGCCCCAGAGCAAGCGGGCTGCGCTGCGCCGGTGGCTCATTGACAATGGCTATTTTATTGAGGCGGAGCGCCTGGCGGAGGACGCGGGGCGTATCTATCCCATTTTGCGCGTCCGGGGAGGTACTGCGCCGACCTATTCGGCGGCGGAGCTGCGCCTGGGACGGCTGGACCAGATTGGTTCTGACCCGCTTTTCGCAAGATACTTGGACGCCGCCCGGGCCAGCGCCGCGAAGGCCGCGCCATACGATGGGGAGGCCGCCGCGCTGCTGGGTGAATACGAAGACATCAAAAGGAGGCTGGACCATGCCGACGGTAGGGGAGATATTTGAGCTTTTGAACGAAAAGGCCCCGGTGGCCGGGAAGATGGACTTTGACAACGTGGGGCTGCTGGTGGGCCGCAGCAGCGCGCCGGTTTCCCGTGTGCTGGTGGCGCTGGACATCACGGATGAGGTGATAGACGAGGCTGCAAAAATCGGCGCGGAGCTGATCGTGAGCCACCACCCGCTGTTTTTCGAGCTGAAAACCGTCTCCGACGCCACCTGGGAGGGGCAAAAGGCCCTCAGACTGGCGGAGAGGCATATGGCCGCCATCTGCATGCACACCAACTTGGACGCCGCCCAGGGCGGCGTGAACGACGCGCTGATGGAGGCGCTGGGCGGCGTTGCCGACGGCATCTTGGAGCCGGACACCGGCATCGGCCGCGTTGGAACGCTGCCCAAGCCCATGGACTTTGCCTCGTTTCTGGCCCATGTCAAATCGGCCCTGAGCTGTAACGGTCTGCGCTACCACGACGCCGGCCGCAGCGTGAACCGGCTGGCCGTCTGCGGCGGCTCCGGCGGGGGCGAGCTGGACCTGGCGGCCGCCGCCGGGTGTGACACCTATGTGACGGCGGACATCAAGTACCACCAGTTTCTGGAGGCAAAGCACCTGGGGCTGAACCTCATCGACGCGGACCATTTCTGCACGGAGAACGTGGTGGTCCCGGTGCTGGCCCGGTGGCTGCTGGAGGCGTTCCCGGCGCTGGACGTGTCCGTCAGCCGGGTCCACCGGCAGACGGTGCAGTTCATTTGAATTTGTCATAAACCATCCCTCCCGGGCGTATGTTTTACCAAACATGCCTTGGAGGGATACGTTGTGGACAGCATCTATGAGGATATTGCCCGCAGGACGGACGGCGACATCTATCTTGGTGTCGTCGGGCCGGTGCGGACGGGGAAATCGACCTTTATCAAGCGGTTCATGGAGACCCAGGTCATCCCCAACATCGACAATATGTACCGAAAGGAACGGGCCCGCGACGAGCTGCCCCAGTCCGGTTCCGGCCGGACCGTCATGACCGCCGAGCCGAAATTCGTCCCGGAGGAGGCCGCCGAGATCGCCTTCGGGGACGAGACAAAGGCGTCCGTGCGGCTCATCGACTGCGTGGGCTACATGGTGCCGGGGGTAGAGGGCCTTTACGAGGACGGCGCGGAGCGTATGGTCACCACGCCCTGGTACGACCATGAGATCCCCATGACCCAGGCTGCGGAGGAGGGGACCCGTAAGGTCATCGCCGAGCACTCCACCATTGGTCTGGTGGTCACCACCGACGGCAGCTTCGGGGAGATACCCCGGGAGAACTATTTACAGGCGGAGGAACGGGTCATCCGGGAGCTTTTGGACATCGGCAAGCCCTTTGCCGTGGTGATCAACTCCGCCGAGCCGGAGGGAGCTGCGGCCATGGCCCTGGCGTCGGAGCTTTCCGAGCGGTATCACGTGCCCTGCATGCCGCTCAACTGTCTGGAAATGGGCGAGGCGGACATCCACGCGGTCATGAAAGCGGTGCTGTTCCAGTTCCCGCTGGGAGAACTGAGCCTGTGGCTGCCGGCGTGGGCGGAGGCCTTGCCGGAGGACAGCGAGTTAAAACGCACCCTTTACGACATGCTCCTGGCGGCGGGGAAGAAGATGAACGCCCTGCAGGACGCCTATACCGGCGTGCAGAGCCTTACGGAGAGCGAGCTCATCCGTTCCGCCCGTATCACCGCCGCCCAGGCCGGCTGCGGCACGGCCACCGCCGTGATCGAGCTGGAACAGTCGCTTTACTATAAGACGATCAGCGACCAGTCCGGCTTTGAGATACGCGACGACGGGGACCTGATGGAGCTGCTGCGCAGTCTGAAAAGCGTCAAGACTGAGTACGACCACGTACACGAGGCGCTGGAACAGGCCCGCGAGACGGGCTACGGCATCATCATGCCAAGCCCGGAGGAAATGGAGCTGCAGGAGCCCCAGATCGTGAGCAAGGGCGGGCGGTACAGCGTGCGCCTGAAGGCCAGCGCGCCCGCCATCCATCTTTTCCGCACCCAGGTCGAGACGGAGGTATCCCCGGCTGTTGGCGGGGAGAAGGCGTCGGAGCAGATCGTGAGCTTCCTGCTGCAGGGCTTCGACGGGGACATCAACCGGATCTGGGAGTCCAACATCTTCGGCAAGTCCCTGTACGACATCGCGGAGGAAGGTCTGACCGGCAAGCTGCAGCGCATGCCGCCCAATATCCGTAAGCGCCTGCAAGGCACCATACAGCGGCTGGTGAACGACGGCGGATACAGCCTTATCTGCATCATCATATAGAGAATCATAAAACCGTTGCGTCAACAGACGCCTTTGGGGTATAATGGCACGGGAAACGCCATTATACCTCTTTTTTCCATCCGCCGCATACGGGCCTGGCCCGCCGCATAGATTGCACCGAGGTGGTGCAGATGGGGAAGGGGCCGAGGCACAACAGGCCGGTATTCATATTTAAATGGTGGTATCCGCTGGCGGCGGCGGTTCTATTGGCGTTGGCGGCGCTGGTGCAGCAGTCTAAGTCGCTGCATACTAACGCGCCTGTGCAGACGCCGGTGCTGGTCATCGACGCGGGCCACGGCGGCGCCGACGGTGGCGCGTCCGCCGCGGACGGGACGCTGGAAAGCGACATCAACCTGGACATCGCCCTGCGCCTGGAGGCGCTGGCCCGGTTCTGGGGCGTACAGACGGTCATGACCCGCACGGGTCCGGACATCGCCTACCCGTCGGACGCTGATTCTATCGCGGCGAAAAAGATCGCGGACCAGCACGCCCGTGTGGGACTTGTGAACAACACGGCCGGGGCCGTGCTGCTGAGCATCCACCAGAACAACTATCCCGCCGCCTCGCCACACGGCATCCAGGTGTTTTACGGTCCCGCCGCCGGCAGCGACGCGCTGGCGGAGCTTGCCCAGAGCAATCTGACGGCGCTGCTGTGCCCGGACAACCGGCGGGTGGCATCCAAGGCGGACAAGGGCGTGTATCTCATGAAAAACGCCAACTGCACCGCCGTACTGGTGGAGTGCGGATTTCTGTCCAACCCCGGCGACCTGGCGAAGCTTCAGGACGGCTGCTACCGGGAGAAGCTGGCGGCCGTGCTGCTGGGGAGCTATCTGCAATACATACGAGGAGCGGTCACATGAAAGAGAAAACGGTATTTTTCTGCTCCGCCTGCGGGTATGAGACCTCCCGCTGGCAGGGCCAGTGCCCCAGCTGTCGGGCCTGGAACACCCTGACGGAGGCCCCTGCGGCCCCAAAAGCGGCCGAGAAGGTCCGGCCCCTGCGCCGGGCGCAGCCCAAGAAGCTGGCGGAGCTGGACGACCGGGACGAACTGCGCTTTTCCACCGGCATCGACGAGTTGGACCGGGTGCTGGGCGGCGGCGCGGTGCGCGGCTCCATCGTCCTGTTTGGCGGCGCGCCGGGCATCGGAAAATCCACCATGCTCTTGCAGGCATGCGGCAGCATCGACGCCGGCGAGAGCATTTTATACGTCACCGGCGAGGAGAGCGAGCACCAGCTCAAAATGCGGGCCCAGCGCCTGGGCGTGGACCAGGCGGACCTGCACGTGCTGGCCGGGACCGATATCAACGACGTGATCGCCGCCATCGAGGACCTGACGCCGGACGTGGTCATCATCGACTCCATCCAGACCGTGTATGACCCCGGCCAGAGCACCGCCCCCGGCAGCGTGGGCCAGGTGAAGCAGTGCGCCATGGAGATCATGCAGCTTGCCAAGACAAGCGGCTTCACCGCCTTTGTGGTTGGCCACGTGAACAAGGAAGGCGCCATCGCGGGGCCGAAGGTGCTGGAGCACATGGTGGACTGCGTGCTCTATTTCGAGGGCGACGGCAGCCTGAGCTAC
Source organism: uncultured Oscillospiraceae bacterium (assembly GCA_947624385.1). Classification (GTDB taxonomy): domain Bacteria; phylum Bacillota; class Clostridia; order Oscillospirales; family Oscillospiraceae; genus CAJOIG01. The sequence continues at coordinate 318 of CANQJZ010000021.1, read as the reverse complement.
CGCATTTTGCGGGCGGAGAAGAACCGTTTCGGCTCCACCAACGAGATCGGCGTATTTGAAATGTGCCGGGAGGGTCTGCGGGAGGTGCCGAACCCCTCGGAGGTCATGCTGGCCGGCCGGCCCACGGGGGTGCCCGGTACCTGCGTGGCATGCGTGATGGAGGGCAGCCGCCCCATTTTGGCGGAGGTCCAGGCGCTGGTCACGCCCACCGGCTTTTCCTCGGCCCGTCGGACCTCCAACGGTTTTGACTACAACCGGCTGTACCTGCTGCTGGCGGTGCTGGAAAAGCGGGGCGGCATGAACGTGAACGCCTGCGAC
>CANQJZ010000020.1 GCA_947624385.1 uncultured Oscillospiraceae bacterium | reverse complement strand
ACCTGCTGGTCGGCGTGACGGCCGTCCACGCCCAGCTTCACGTGCAGCTCGACGGTCTCGTCGAACTTGGCCTTGCTTGTCTTGCACACAAGCTGAAACGCTTCCTGGGGATCGTATACGGTCTGCTTGTCAAAGAGCTTGGCGCTCTCTTTATAATTCTTGCCTCTGAACATTCGTTATTTTCCTCCAAAAAATGTGGTTAAGCGGAAGTTTTCCTCCCACATAGCGGACGATTTACTCGCCCACCAGAACGCCCATGCTCCGGCAGGTGCCGGCGATCATGCTCATAGCCGATTCGATGCTGGTGCAGTTGAGATCGGGCATTTTCTGCTCCGCGATCTTCCGCAGGTCCTCCCTGGAGATCGTGGCCACCTTGTCCCGCTGGGGCACGCCGGAGGCGGTCTCGATGCCGCAGGCCTTCTTGATGAGCAGGGCCGCGGGCGGTGTCTTGGTGATGAAGGTGAAGCTCCGGTCGGCATAGACGGTGATGACCACGGGGATCATCATGCCCATGTCGCCCTTTGTGCGCTCGTTGAAGTCCTTGGTGAACTGGCCGATGTTGATGCCGTACTGACCAAGGGCGGGACCCACGGGGGGCGCCGGGGTGGCCTTGCCCGCCGGGACCTGGAATCTGACGTATCCAACTACTTTCTGAGACATTTTTTAATTCTCCTTATGATCCTCTTGCAAGAGGTCGTTCAAAATCATTCGTCCTTCACCGGCTCGATCTGGTCAAGCTCCAGATCCACCGGCGTCTCACGCCCGAACATGGACACGATGACGCGCACCCGGTCCTTGGCCGGGTCCAGCTCGTCCACGACGCCCAAAAAGCCCTCCAGCGGGCCGTCCATGACCTTCACGGTGTCTCCCAGGCCGTAGCCCACCACGATCTCGTGGCGCTCCACGCCCAGGTCCTGGACCTCCCGCTCCGTCAGGGGCACGGGCTTGCCGTCCATGGACACGAATCCGGTGGACCCTCTGGCGTTTCGCACCAGGTGCCAGCTCTCGTCCGTCAGGATCATCTTCACCAGCACGTAGCCGGGGAAGGTTTTGCGCTCGTACGTCTTCTCGCCGTTGTCGGTGTGTTCGGTGACGGTCTCCATGGGGATGTTGACCTCCAGGATCAGGTCCTCCATGTGCCGGTTTTCCGCCGCCTTCTCGATGGAGGCGGCGACGGTGTTCTCATACCCGGAATAGGTATGGACGACATACCATTTCGCGTCCTCAGCCATGTTCTTACGCGAAAATGTCGATCAGCGCCCGGACCGTCTGCTGGGCCACCTGGTCGAAGGCCCACAGCACGATGGCGCACACCACGATGACCACCAGGGCCACGCCGGTGTTTTTCGCCGTCTGCTTCGGGGTAGGCCAGACCACCTTTTTCAGCTCGCTCTTCATGTCCCGGAACCACTTCTTGATCCGCTGGACTCTCTTGGGCTTTTCCGTGGTCTTCTTGACCGCGACCGCCTTCTGCTGGGGCGCGGCCTTCTTTTCCTCTGCCATTTGACCGCTCCTCCTTACTTTGTTTCCTGATGCAGCGTGTGCTTGCGGCAGAACGGGCAATACTTCTTCAGCTCAAGCTTTTCCGTGGTATTTTTCTTGTTCTTGAAGGTATTGTAGTTCCTCTGCTTGCACTCGCCGCAGCGCAGTACGACCTTGATCCTTGCGTCTGCTGCCATATTTTCGGCACCTCCTTGTAAAATTGCCTCCCTATTCCGGCCATAACGGGTCAGCCCGTCCGGACGGCAGGTAAGAGCTACTTTACCACACCCGCCCCGAAATTGCAACCATATCTTTCGTTTTTTCCGGCTCTTTCTTGTGCTGGGCGCGGGAAATATGTATAATATCCTTACCGGGAAAGGAGTTTTTATGGACCGTCCCTTTCTGCGCCGGGCCCGATGGGTCACGGACAAGTTCATCCTGGTCATGCTGGGCCTGTTTCCCCTGTACGTGGGGCTTCACGGCTACAGCGATATCACCGCGTCGAAATTTCGCTTTTTCGCCATCGCCACCGGCCTGTGGGCCGTGTGCGTGACGGCGCTGCTTCTGTGCGGCCTTATGCGCGGCGAGCGCTATCGCGCCCCTATCCGCCCGGCCCATTTATGCGTGGGGCTTTTTCTGGCGGTCAGCGCCGTGAGCGCGTGCCTTTCCCCGTACGGCCCGGTGACACTTCTGGGCTCCGACCGCAGCGACGGGTTTTTGACCAGCGTCTTATACGGCCTCATCTTCTTCGGCGTGTCCCTGCTGGGCCGGCCACGGCGGCGGTACGCCTGGGCGCTGGCGTTTTCATCCACCGTCTGCTGCGCCATCGCCGTGCTCCAATTGTTCGGTCTGGACCCCCTCTGGCTCTACCCGGAGGGGACCAACTATTACGACAAATACGTCGCTCTGACCAGCGCCTTTCTTGGCACCCTTGGCAACGTGGGCATGCTGGCGGCCTATCTCTGCCTCCCCGCCGGGTTTCTGCCCGTGTACGCCCTTTTATCGCCCCACAGACGGGACCGGCTTTTGCTCCTGCCGGGGCTTTTCGCCCTCGTCATGCTGGGCCTCATCGACGTGGACGCCGGTTTAGTCGCCGCCCTGGGCGCGGCCCTTATCGCCATCCCCATCGTCATCCAAAACGAAAAAGCCGCCCGCGTGGGCGGCATTGTCAGCGGCGGCGTCACAGGCGCGGGGCTGGTGATCCTCTGGTTCTGGCCGGGTAAAAGCGGCCTGGTCTATGAGATGAGCCAGGTGCTCCACGGCCATCTTGCCGACGAATTTGGCTCCCACCGGGGCCAGATCTGGAAGGAGGGCTGGCGGCTCTTTCTGGAAAAGCCCTGGCTGGGCGGCGGACCGGGCACCGCCAGTCTGCGCTACGACATCATCTGGCACAACGACGTCACCGGCCGGACCGTGGCCGTCACCAACGCCCACAACGCCTACCTGGGCTATCTCATGAACACCGGCCTGCTTGGTCTGCTGCCCTATCTGGGCGCCATCGTCTGCACGCTCGTCACCTGGTTCAAGCGCCGCAGGCTTGGCCCCTTTTACCCCGCCCTGGGCACGGCCTTTCTCTGCTACCTTATCCAGGACTTCTTCGGTCTGAGCCTGCCCCTGACCGCGCCGCTTTTATGGCTCATCTGGGGCCTTTTGGAGAGCCGGTCGGGCGAATAAGGGCGCTACAAGTTGGTATAAAAGTACAGGTACCCGCGCCGTTTTTGTCGCTTTTATGGATTTTTTGGAAAATCGACCCAGTTCCCATTTTTTCGCTTACAATATCTGTAAAAAAGTGCTACAATATTGCTGGAAACGTATAGGCATGCGAGACGGGTCGGCCGCCTCGGGCGGCGAATTTTGAAGGAGCGTGGCACTTTGTATCAGATCGGCGACCTCATTTTATACGGCGGCACAGGCGTGTGCCGGGTAGAAGACATCATTTCCCGCAAGCCGGGACGGGCGGAGCCGGAGCGGACCTATTACGTCCTCAAGCCGCTCTACCAGACGGGCACCATCACCACGCCGGTGGACAACAACAAGGTGTTCACCCGGCCGGTCATCACCAGGGACGAGGCCATGGACCTCATCGACCAGATACCCAACATCCAGGCGGAGGCATACCACAACCAGAATCTCCAACAGCTGGAAAACTACTATCGCACCGAGATGGAAGAGCACGACTGTCTGTCCCTTCTGCGGCTGACCATGTCGGCCTACCGGAAAAAGGTGGAGCGGGAGCAGAAGAAGCTGAAATTCGGCGCGGTGGACCGCCGGTACATGGAGCGGGCGGAAAACCTGCTGTACGGCGAGCTTGCCGTGGCCCTGGGCATCGCCAAGGACAGCGTGCAGGACTTCATCGCCCACCGCCTCCAAAACCTATCGACCGCCGCGGAATAAGGCCAAAAGCCGGCTCACCAGAGCCGGCTTTTCCATATTAACGGCCCCCCTGTGCAAGGGGGGCTGTCAGCGCCTTTGGCGCTGACTGGAGGGTTGTTATCGAGACTGGTAACAACCCCTCCGGCTCGCTCCGCTCGCCACCTCCCCTTACACAGGGGAGGCGTTTAAAGCGGAGATGCTTATAATCTCACCCCACCAGATACGACTTGCTCCCCTCGGGGACCGCCCCGACCACCGGCACGAACCGGGCGTCGGCGTCGCCGCCGTTCATCTGCTCGGTAGCCAGCTCCTTGTCGGAGGCCAGCGCCTCGGCGTAGGTGGGGCAGTAAAGCCGTGCGAACAGCCGCCAGAAGATACCCACGTCCTGCCCGGTCAGCTCCCCGCTTCCATTGCGCAGACTGTCCGCGCTGATGCGTGCGGAGACGATGGTATCCGTCCCCTCCAGCGCCTCCACGATCCGCCGGCCCATCTGGCACACCGCCGACACCGGGTCCGCCCCGGCCGCGGGAGGCGAGGCGTAGGAAAACCCGCCCTCGGCAATGGGGTGGTACAAATCGGCCAAAATAATTTCGTCAAAGCCCATGTCGGCCAACTCCGCCGCCAGATCGGTCAGATACGTCCGCACGGTCTGGTCGTAGGGGTCCAGCCAGTATGACCCGTCCTCGTTCCGGCACAGCTCCCCGTCGGCATAGCGCAGGCCGAAGGACCAGTTGTGCTGCAACAGCAAATTGTCGGCGAAGCAGCTGATCTGCGCGGCCACGGTCAGCCCCGCCTCGTGCAGGCTCTCGATGGTGCCCGTCACGTCCACGTTCCCCATGGTCCGGTAGCCCAAAGCCGTGTTGGCGTTGGACGGCCAGACAAGCTGTCCGGTCCTGTCCTTCATCTCCAGCACCACCGTGGAAAACCCGCTGCCCTGGGCGGCGGACACGGCCGTTGCCAGCGCCTCGGCGTCCAATACAGACGCCTCGGCCACAAACAACCCCTGGGTGGGCTTGAGCTTTTCCCAATCGCCCATGTCCACGTCCTCAAAGTCCGGGTTCACCCACACCACCTGCACGTCCACCGGCTCGAACGTGGGCGCCGGGGTATCTACCCCCTCCGGCACGTCGGCCTGTTCCTCCCGGCCGAATGGCAGCTGGAGCGTGGCGCCGTTGGCGTCGTAGACCATGTATTGCTGTAAGAAAAAGAACATGCCGATACCGCCCGCCAGCAGCACCGCGAGCGTGAACAGCAGTATGGTCAGGGGCACCCGGAATTTCCGGCGGCCCCGGTATATATCCCGGGGACGGTACGGCATTTATCTCTCCAGCTCTTTCAACTGCCCGATACGGCGGATATGGCTCTCCCCGTTGGAAAAGCCGGTGTTCAGATAGGTATCCACGATCATCCTGGCCAGCTCCGTACCCACCACGCGCCCGCCCAGACACAGCACATTCGCGTCGTTGTGCTGGCGGCTCATGGCGGCGGAGAAGCAGTCCCCGCACAGCGCGGCCCGGATACCGGGCATTTTATTGGCGGCGATGGACATACCGATGCCCGTACCGCACACCAGAATGCCCCGCTCGTACTGTCCGGCGGCCACCGCCCGGCAGAGCTTCTCGGCGTATATGGGATAGTCCACCGGCTCCCCGCCGCAGCCCAGGTCGTCGATCTGGACGCCTTTTTCATGCAAATGCTCGATGATAAGCTGCTTCAGGGCATACCCCGCGTGATCCGACGCGATCGCGATCATAATAAATAACCTCCTTTTATGGCCCCCTTGTTAAAGGGGGCTGTCATGCGGCAGCATGACTGGGGGATTGCTGTTAGACGTACGACAATCCCCCCGAGCCGCCATTCGGCGGCCCACCCCCCTTGGCAAGGGGGGCTTTCACATTGTGATCCCCTCAAAACGGCCAGGTATCCACAAACCACTTCAAAAACACGCTGCTGTACGCCGTGGTCCTGGGCACCCCGGCCAGCACGGGATAGAACACGATGAACAGCCCCACGGTCACGGCGACGAAGCTGCCGATGCTGACCTTCCAGTGCCTGTCCAGCCGGCGCAGGTCCGCGAAGATATACCCGATGGCCAGCACCAGAAACACCGTGCAGGGGAAGTAGTGATAGGCGAAGGTCAGGCGGCTGACCAGCACCCAGGGCAATAAATTGGCCATATACCCGATGAAGATGAACGCGGCCCGCTCGTCCTTGCGCCGGATGGCCAGCCACCCCATGCCGCCCATGGCCAGCAGGCCCGCCCAGCTCACCAGCGGGTTATTGAACGCGCCAAAGGATATGGTCTCCCCGTTGGGGGCCGTTTCCAGATAGTACAGGATAGGCCGTGCGTCTGCCAGCCACTGGTACCACTTGGAGGAATAGGGGTGGGTGGACACCAGGTCGGAGTGATAGTTCCACATATAGGCCTGGTTGTCCAGCACCGTTTGCAGATAGTCCCGGTTGAATATCCGCAGCGGTCCGTCCGCCATCTGGCTCGGGCCGTAGGACCAATAGCTGACGTAATAGATCGCGCATGGCACCAGCACGAAGAAGATGAGGCACCAGCCCACGTTCAGCACAAACTCGTTCAGCGCGGCCTTTTTCTCCCGCACGAACCGCACGATCCAGTACACCAGCCACAGCACGCCCAGGCCCGCCCCGGCGTAGATGCACACCCACTTGCTGGCCGCGCCCGCGCCGAAGCTGGCTCCCGCCAGAGCCAGCCACAGGAGCCTGCGCTTGGGCCTGTCCGGCGGCTCTGTCAGCCACATGTACATGAACAGGTTCATCAAAATGATGAAGAACACCGCGTAGGTGTCTATGGTGGCGATACGGGTCTGGACGAAGTGCATGAAGTCGAAGGCGAACACCGTGCTGCCCCCGGCGGCCACGGCCGTATAGCCGAACATGCGCTTTAAGAGCAGGTACAAAAGCGGCAGCATCAGCACCCCGAACAGCGTCCCCATGAACCGCCAGCCGAAGGGCGTCATGCCGAACATGCGGATGCCCAGGGACAATATGGCCTTGCCCAGCGGCGGGTGGGTGATCTCGTAGGGCCACATTTCCTCCATCATTTCCAGCGCCGTGCGGGCGTGATAGATCTCGTCGAAATAGGTCCCGTTCATGAACGAGTATTTCTCGGGCACCAGCCCCTGCTCGTCCACCAGCGGCTCGCACCCCTCGGCCGCGACCATGTCATCCAGACCCAGCCGGGACCCGTCCTCGCCGTAGATGGCCACCTCGCCCAGATATTCGTCCCCGCCGGAGGTGATGCGGATATAGCGGACCGGGCCGTTGTCGGCGTTGAGCACCGCGTCGTTCCAGCGGAACAGCTGGGTATACTGCTGGACCATGCCGGATGTACCGTCGGCCTGGACCTGGTCGGTCCAGTTCTTCTTATCCATGGAGAACTGCAGCCGGTAATCGGCCGTGTTCAGCCCGCAGTAATACCGCAGGGCCGTGATGTTCTGGGGCTTGTTCAGCTCGATCTGGGCGTACACGTTGGCCTCCTCGAAGTGCAAAAAGCTCTGGGGTGCCTTTGTGCTGCCCAGGCCGATGAACGCCACCACCGCGTAAACGGCGGTCAGCCCGCCCAGCAGTATCCAGTCCAGCCGGGTAAAGCGCTTATCCGCCGTCGGCGTCTCGTCCGCCGGGTCGGCCAGCGCGCCGTCCCGCCGGCGCATCAGCGCCCACCGGAAGCACCACACCAGCGCGCCCAGCGCCACCGCCAGGGGGAACAAAATGGGAAGATTGGACATTATCATATAACAAGCCTCAGCACTAAAGTTCTATACCTGTCTTCGGGGGCGAAGCCCCCGCCTCCCTCTGACGAGGGAGGTGGCTCGGCCGTCAGGCCGAGACGGAGGGAGAGATATTTAAATCCTCTTCCTCTTTCCCGGGGTCCCCAAAAGGCACGCCTGCCTTTTGGGGGAGAGGAGGGGCAACGGCCTACTCGAGCCTTGCCGCTTGCGGCAAGGCGAGACCTAGGACGTGTGCCCCGACGTATTATATACCAAAACCGGGAGCGCCGCAACGCCCCCGGTTTTTAAAATTACAGTTTTCTCTTTTTCTTGACCTTTTCCCCGGATATATCGGCCAGCTCCTGCAAAAGCTCCTTCTGCTTCCGGTTGAGATTCTTGGGCGTCACCAGGTCCACGGTGACGAACTCGTCGCCCTTCAAGCCCGTGCGCACGTTGGGGATGCCCTTGCCCCGCAGCCGGAACACGGACCCGGTCTGGGTACCCTCGGGTATGTTCAGGCTCACCGGCCCTTCCAGGGTGGGCACTTCTATCTCCGTGCCCAGCGCCGCCCGGACGAAGCTCAGCTGGGTGCTGGTATACACGTTCGTACCGTCCCGCCGGAACACGCTGCTGGGCCGGACCTGCACCTGGACCAGCAGGTCCCCGGCCGGGCCGCCGTTGGCGCCCGCGTTGCCCTGGCCGCGCAGGGAGACGGTCTCCCCGTTGTCGATGCCTGCGGGGATGGACACGTTCAGCTTCTTCTGGGCCCGTATATTCCCGCTGCCCCTGCATTGGGTGCATGGGGAGTGGACGATCTTGCCGGAGCCGCCGCACTTGGGGCACGGCCCGGAGGACTGGAACACCCCGAAGGGGGTCCGCTGCTGGGTCCGGACGGTCCCGGAGCCCCGGCAGTCCGGGCATACCTCCGGCGTGGTACCGGGGGCGCAGCCGCTGCCCTTGCAGGCCGGGCACTGGTCCACCCGGGTGATATTGATGTCCTTTTTGCAGCCGAAGGCCGCCTCCTCAAAGGAGATGGTCAGCCGCACCCGCAGGCTCTCGCCCCGGCGGGGACCGGAGCGGGTCTGCTGGCGGGCCTGGCCGCCGAAGCCGCCGCCAAAGCCGCCGAACCCGCCGAATATATCCCCGAAGATATCCCCCAGGTCGCCGAACCCGCCGAAGCCCCCGGCCCCGGCGCTGGCCGCAAAATTCGGGTCCACGCCCGCGAAGCCGAACTGGTCGTATTTCGCCCGCTTGTCCGGGTCGGACAGCACGGCGTACGCCTCGTTGGCCTCCTTGAACCGGGCCTCGGCCTCTTTATCGCCGGGGTGCAGGTCCGGGTGGTTGGCCTTGGCCGCCTGCCGGTAGGCTTTTTTGATCTCGTCCTCCGACGCGCCCTTCTGCAACCCCAGGACCTCATAATAATCCCGTTTATCTGCCATAGTCTTTCACTACCTTACATGGTCCCCTCTTATGAGGTTCACTGCCCACGTTTAGAATCCGGCCCCCTCTGACGAGGGGGCTGTCAGCGCCTTTGGCGCTGACTGGGGGAGAGAAAATTTTAAATATCTCTCCCTCCGTCACGGCTGACGCCGTGCCACCTCCCTCGTCAGAGGGAGGCGACAAGGTATCCCGCGGATAATTTTATCACTTATTCGGATCGACCTCGGTATAATCCGCGTCGTAATAGGTCTGGCCGTCGCCGCCGTTATTGCCGCCGCCCATATCCGGGCCGGGACCTGCGTTGGGACCTGCGCCGCCCTGGTTGGGGGCCGCCTGCTGGTACATCTTCTCGGAGACCTTATAAAACGCCTGGGTCAGCTGCTCAGTGGCGTTCTTGATGGCGCCGGTGTCGGAGCCGGACAGGGCCGTTTTCAGCTCGGCCAGCTTCTGCTCCACCTCCGCCTTGTCGGCGGCGTCCAGCTTGTCGCCCATCTCCTGCAAAGTCTTCTCGGTCTGGTAGACCATCTGGTCGCCGGCGTTGCGCACGTCCACCTCTTCCTTGCGCCTGGCGTCCTCGGCGGCGTACTGCTCCGCGTCCTTCACGGCCCGGTCGATCTCGTCCTTGGAGAGGTTGGCCGACGCGGTGATGGTGATATGCTGCTCCTTGCCGGTGCCCAGGTCCTTGGCGGACACGTTCACGATGCCGTTGGCGTCGATGTCAAAGGTGACCTCGATCTGGGGCACGCCCCGGCGGGCCGGCGCGATGCCGTCCAGGTGGAACCGGCCCAGGCTCTTGTTATAGGCCGCCAGCTCACGCTCGCCCTGGAGCACGTTGACCTCCACGCTGGTCTGGTTGTCCGCGGCGGTGGAGAAGATCTGGCTCTTGCGGGTGGGTATGGTCGTGTTGCGCTCGATGAGCCTTGTGCAAACGCCGCCCAGGGTCTCGATGCCCAGGGACAGCGGCGTCACGTCCAGCAGCAAAATGCCTTCCACGTCGCCGCCCAGCACGCCGCCCTGGATGGCGGCGCCCACGGCCACGCACTCGTCCGGGTTGATGCCCTTGAACGGCTCCTTGCCGGTCAGGGCCCGCACCTTCTCCTGCACGGCGGGGATACGGGTGGAGCCGCCCACCAGCAGGACCTTGGACAGCTGCCCCGCGGACAGTCCCGCGTCGGAAAGCGCCTGCTGCACGGGACCCACGGTCTTTTCCACCAGATGACTGGTCAGCTCGTTGAACTTGGCCCGGCTCAGGGTGATGTCCAGGTGCTTGGGACCGGAGGCGTCGGCGGTGATATAGGGCAGGTTGATCTGGGTGGTGGTCACGCCGGAAAGATCGCACTTGGCCTTTTCGGCGGCCTCCCGCAGCCGCTGCATCGCGACTTTATCGGTGCTCAGGTCCACGCCGGAGCTGCGGCGAAACTCGTCCACCAGCCACTTGGTGACAGCCTCGTCGAAGTCGTCGCCGCCCAGGCGGTTGTTGCCGGCGGTGGCCAGCACCTCGATAACGCCGTCGCCGATCTCCAGCACGGACACGTCGAAGGTGCCGCCGCCCAGATCGTAGACCATGATCTTCTGGTCGGATTCCTTGTCCAGGCCGTAGGCCAGCGCCGCGGCGGTGGGCTCGTTTATAATGCGCTTGACATCCAGGCCCGCGATCTTGCCCGCGTCTTTTGTCGCCTGGCGCTGGGAGTCGGTGAAGTAGGCGGGCACGGTGATGACCGCCTCGGTCACGGTGGTGCCCAGATAGGCCTCCGCGTCCTTTTTCAGCTTGCCCAGCACCATGGCGCTGATCTCCTGGGGGGAATAGCTCTTGCCGTCCACGGTGACCCGGTAGCTGGAGCCCATCTCCCGCTTGATGGAGCTGATGGTCCTGTCGGGGTTGGTGACGGCCTGGCGCTTTGCCACCTGGCCCACCATGCGCTCCCCGTCCTTGGAAAACGCCACCACGCTGGGCGTAGTCCGTGCGCCCTCGGCGTTGGTGATGACGGCCGCCTCGCCGCCCTCCATGACGGCCACGCAGCTGTTGGTCGTGCCCAGGTCGATACCGATGATCTTACCCATTTTCTTTTCCTCCTGATATTTCAAATCGAATTTATTTATATTGAAGTCCCGTTTCGGGACAAATATACGCGTTAATTTGCCACCTGGACCTTGGCGAAGCGGATGACCTTTCCGTCCATCAGAAATCCCGCTTCCAGCTCCCGGACGATCACGTTTGGCCCGTATCGCGGGTCGGTGACGTGGCTCTGGGCGTCGTGCAGCTTAGGATCGAAGGTCCTGCCCACCGTCTCGATGGCGGTGACGCCCATGTCGGCGAGGATGGTCCGGTACTGCTTCAGTATGGCCTCCGAGCCCTGGCGTCTGGCCTGGTCCGTCTCGTACAGGACCGCCCGGCTCAGGCTGTCGTACACCGGCAGGAGCTTCAGCACCGCCTCCAGACGGCCGTCGCCTTCCGGCCTGGGCACTTCTTTGGGCTTAGGCGCGGACGGCGCTTTTGGCCTGGGCGCTTCTTTCGGCGGCGCCGGTGCCGCCTGGGGCTTAGGCGCTTTTTTCGGCGGTTCCGGCGGTTTGACCGCGACCGGTCCTCTCTTTTTCGTCACCGTCAGCGGCCGGCCTTCCTTGCCGTCCGGTTCCCGTACGTCTATCGAAACGCGGCCGTCTGCGTCGAGGTCCAGAGCGACCTCCACCTGCGCTTTCCCCTTGGGGCCGGTGGCAAAGCCGCTGACGACGAAGCGCCCGATGAGCGTATTTTCCTCCGGCTTATCGCTCTCGCCCTGCACGACCGCGACCTCCATACTGGTCTGCCCGTCCGCGTAATTGGAGAAGACCTCGCTGTGGCGGGTGGGGAGCGCCGTGTTGCGCTCGATGAGCCGTGCGTACACACCGCCCGCGGCCTCGACGCCCAGGGTATAGGCCGTCGCGTCCAGCAGCAAAATGCCTCTCACTTCGCCGTCCAGTACGCCGCCCCGGATGGCCGCGCCAAATACCGCGCTCTCCTCCGGCTCCGTGCCGGTGACGGGGTGGCACCCGGCGGCGTCCCGCAGCGTATCCATCATGGCGAAGACGCACTGTCCGTCGCCCGAGGGGATCAGCCCGGCCAGCTCAGATCGAGCCAAGCCCGCCTCCTGCAGCGTGTCCCGGACCATCCGCCGCAGGTCGGCCTCCATCGCCGCCGTCCCGCCGTGAGACCCGGCGGCGCCCCACCGGTCCGTGCCGTCAACAGCCAGCACCTCCACGACCTTGTCGCCCAGTTCTATCACGGCCATGTCGGTCTCCGTGGCGCCCATATGGACCGCCAAATACTTTCCTTCGGGGTGCCCGCGCTCCCAGGCGTAATGCAGCGCCGCGGCGGCTGGCGCGGAGATGAGCCGGACGATCTGCAGCCCCGCCTCGCCGGCGGCGGCCCGGATCCGCTCCCGCTGGACCTCGTTCAGCATGGCGGACACGGCGATGACCGCGCCGTCCACCGGCCCGCCCAGATACCGCTCCGCCTGGCTTTTCAAAGCCGCCAGCAGTTGGGCGGCGCTCATGGGCTCAGAGATGGACCCGGGGATCGCTTCCGCCCTGCCGTTCCGCAGCACGGCGGCCCGAGGGCCGATACCGCTCAGATCGATGCCGATGATCCTTCCCATATCCCCACGCTCCCCAATGCAGGAAGTTCAGTTTGCCACCTGGACCCTTGCGAACCGTATCACCCGGTCGCCCAGCTTGAAGCCCTTTTCCAGCTCCAGCACGATCTCGCCCTCGCCGTACTTTTCGTCGTCGATGTGCAGCAGCGCGTCGTGCAGCGCCGGGTCGAACTTCTTGCCCACGGTCTCTATCTCCGTCACGCCCATGCCTTCCAAAATGCCCTTGAGCTGGGTGAAGATGGCCTCCACGCCCTTGCGGGTGTCGTCGTCCGTCTCGTGCTGGACGGCCCGGGCCAGGTTATCGTACACCGGCAGGAACTTCATCACCGTATCCGCCCGCACGTCGGTGTAGATGCTCTCCCGCTCCTTCTGGCTGCGGCGGCGGTAATTGTCGTACTCCGCCAGCATCCGCAGGTACTTGTCGTTTGCCTCGGCCAGACTTGCCTTCAGCGTCTCGGCCTCGCCGGGTCCCTGCTCCTTCGGTTCTTCCTCCGGTGCTTCCTCGGCGGCTTTGACTTCCTCGGTCTCTTTCTCCGGCTGCTCCGGCTGCTGGGGCTTATCCTTCCTGTCCTGCTTCTTGCTCATGGCGTTCACTTTCCTTCAACACTAATTTATTGTTCAGACCCTCCGGGGCGTCTGTCCCGGCCAGGAGCCGGCTCAGCCCCGCGGCGATGTAGCTCAATTTTGCGGCCACGCCGGAGTAGTCCATCCGGGTGGGACCCACCACGCCGATGTAGCCCCGCATACCGTCCCCGGCGTCATAAGAGGCCATGACCACGCTGGAATCCTTCAATTCCTCCGCCATGTTTTCCGGCCCGATGGTGACCCGTATGCCGTCCTGGCCCAGGCCGGCAGGGGGCAGGTCCTCCGCCAGGCGGCTGCCGTCGGAGATGAAGTTCATCAGCGCGTGGGCCTTGTCCGGGTCCCGGTATTCCGGCTGGTTCAAAAGCCTTGACGCGCCCGCCACCCTCATGGGGGCGGTCCTTGCCGCGGCCAGGCACTCCATGGTGAAGCTTGCCACCACCGCCACCAGCCCGTAGGTATCCCCCGCGGCCCGCTGGGTGGACCGGATGATGCTGTCCGTGATCTCCCGGTCCGTCACGCCGGTGAAATTGGCGTTGAACAGGCTGGACAGGGTGTTGATCTGCTCCTGGTCCACGGAAAAGGGCAGGTGTACCAGCTTGTTCTTCACGGTGTTGTCCGTCAGCAGCGCCACCACGATGAACGTGTTCCTGTCTATATAAATGAAATCGAACCGCTTCACCGCCACCGGCGGCTTCATGGTCAGCGCGTAGGCCGGGTATTGGGTCATGGAGCTGGTGAGCTGTCCCACCTCGGCCATGAGCTTTTCGATCTGCTCGTCCTTGCGGGCCAGCTTTTCGTTGATGGCGGCGGTCTCGGCCTCGGACAGCTTCTGCTTCTCCATCAGCTCGTTGACGTACAGCCGGTACCCCGCCGGGGACGGCACCCGTCCCGCGCTGGTGTGGGGCTGCTCCAAAAGCCCCATGCCGGTCAGCTCGCTCATCTCGTTGCGGATGGTCGCGGAGGAACAGCCGATGGCCTGGGCCAGGGTCTTGGACCCCACCGGCTCCGCGGTGGCGATATAGCCCTCCACCACGGCGGTCAGTATTCTTTTCTTTCTCTCGCTCAGTTCCATTTGCCGCCTCCTGGCAGTTCAAAGCCAGATTTGCTAGCACTCTTTTCTTTCGAGTGCTAATTTACCACACCTTTTCGCCCCTGTCAACCCTCCCGGCCATATTATTTGTAATTTGTTCATATTCATTTTCCTTATTCAAAGGCCCCCTCTGACGAGGGGGCTGTCAGCGCTCCGCGCTGACTGAGGGAGAGATATTTTAAATCCTCTTCCTTTTTCCAAGCCTCCCTCTGACGAGGGAGGTGGCGCGGCTCCGCCGCGTCGGAGGGAGAGAAATGGGCGCGTCTTTCGACGCGCCCAAAATTTTATTTCGTGTATTTCAAAGAATTACTTGCCTTGTACGGCCCCAGCAGGGTTTTCTTGTCATTTTCACAGCAGCGGACGGTGAACTGGTACGTTGCGCCGTTCTTGAGGTACTTGGCAGCACGGGTGTAGGTGGTCGCGGTGGTGGTGCCTATCCGCTTCCAGCTGCCGCCGTTTTCTTTGTAATAGACCATGTAGCGGGGCGAGCCGGTGATTTTATTCCAACTGACTTTGATTCCCCCGGCAACTTTCGCGATCTTCACGGTGGGAGCGGCCAGCTGGGCGGTGTACTTGAGGCTGTTGCTGGCCTTGTAGGGGCCGAGCAGCGTCTTCTTGTCGTTCTCGCAGCAGCGGACGGTGAACGTATAGGTCACGCCGTTTTTCAACTGTGCCGCCTTGCGGGTGTAGGTGGTAGAGGTCGTGGTACCGATCTTTTTCCAAGAGCCGCTGCCCTCTTTGTAGTACACCATGTAGCGGGGTGAACCGGCGACCTTGTTCCACGACACCTGAATACCGTCGCTTGTCTGGGCGATCTCCACCGTGGGAGCCGCAAGGGTGGGTACCGGCGTCGCCGTAGGCTTAGGGGTAGGCGTCACTGTAGGCGCCGCATCCAATGCCACGAACGGGTAGCCGTACGCCTTGGCATATGCGGCTGCCGTGGACCCGGTATAGCCGTGGATGGTCGTCACACCGTCTTGTACGCCAAGAGTGTCACTCCTGTAATATATCTCGCAGTCTGGATTCAAGACCGTCACATCGGTCAGAGAATCGCACAAACCAAACGCACTTTCCCCAATACTGGTCACGCTTTCCGGGATTGTAACACTGGTTAGGGCATCGCACCATAAAAATGCAAAAATCATGATGGTAGTCACACCATTGTTGATTTTCACGCTCGCCAGCGAAGGGCAGTGGGAAAACGCACCGTCCTCTATGCTGCCCACGCTGCCTGGGATCGTTACTCTGGTCAACGACGTGCAGCCAGAAAACGCATACCCCCCGATGCCGGTCACGCCGCTATTTATTACGACAGTTTCAATATCACGGCGATTCTCAAATGCAAACGCGTCAATTTTTCCATTTCCTGAGATAGTGACGGTGCCGTCATTGGTCAGGGTATAGGTCACACCCTCGCCGCAGGTGCCGGACGTGGCCGCCGTCACCGGCTTGTTCTCTACTTCCTCCGTTACTTCTTCCGGTTCCTCGACCGGCGCTTCCTCCGCGAACGCTGGGGCGGTGAGAGAGAACACCGTCACCAGCGCCAGGAGCAAACTCAAACCGCGCTTTGCCATGCTTTCATACCGTTCCTTTCTTAAATTGTTTCCCGGCAGTCGGGTCCGGGGCGGGTTTTCGCCCGCCCGCGGACCTTCCCACCGAGACAAACAAAAGACGGCGCAGGGAAACTTCCCTACACCGTGGAACGACAGCACTGCCCCCATCATCCGTAAACCGCCTTGTAAAAACAGAGGGTTGCGGGTATAATGGGTCCGGCGCAGTATATCCTGCTGTGTGGGAGGCTACGACTCCTGCATAGGGGCGTGAGGTGTTGCAACCGCCTCACGTCCCGCCTTTTGTTTACCTCGCGGCTTTATTGTAACGCATTGTTCGATGTAACGCAAGAAGAAAATGTGAGGACGAGAAAAAAGGGCTTTTGTGATCCACCTACCTTGTCGAAAGGCCCCCTGTGTAAGGGGGGCTGTCACGCGTAAGCGTGACTGGGGGGTTGTCTACAACCCTTCCGAGCCGCCTTGCGGCGGCCCACCTCCCCTTGCACAGGGGAGGCTTTGTATATGGTAAGGGCGCGGCGGGGCCGCGCCCTTGTCATCCGATCGCCAAACAGTTATAATATCCCCCGGGAGGTGACGCCACATGCTCTATTCCACGCTCTATCCCTCCCCGGCGGGGCGGATGGTCCTGGGCTCCGACGGCGCGGCCCTGACGGGGCTGTGGTTCGTGGGGCAAAAGCACTTCCCCACCTGCCCCATGGAGGAAAACGACGCGCTGGCGGCGTTCGCCTCCGTCCGGACCTGGCTGGACGCGTACTTCGCCGGGGACGGGCCGGACCCGCGCTCGCTGCCATTGGCCCCCACCGGCACGGCCTTTCAACGGCTCGTGTGGGACCTGCTGCTGGACATCCCATACGGGGAGGTCACGACCTACGGTGCGCTGGCGGACAAGGCGGCCCGGCGCATGGGACGGTATACCATGTCCGCCCAGGCGGTAGGCAACGCGGTGGGCCGCAACCCCATCTCCGTCATCATCCCCTGCCACCGGGTGGTGGGCGCGGACGGCGCGCTGACGGGCTACGCGGCGGGCCTTGGCGTCAAGAGCTGGCTGCTGCAGCACGAGGGCGCGATCTGATACATCATTATTATAGGGGGGGACTCTCACATGGACCTGGCGTTTGAGAGCGTCACCAAGAGCTTTGGGACCCAGACGGTGCTGGACGGGGTGAGCTTCCACGCCCACAGCGGCGAGGCGCTGGGCCTTCTGGGCCGCAACGGGGCGGGCAAAACCACTTCCATCCGCATTTTGATGGGCGTATTTCCCGCCGACAGCGGCCGGGTGCTGGCTGACGGCGCGCCCATCGACCGGGCGAAAGTGTCCATGGGCTACCTGCCGGAGGAACGGGGCATGTACCCCAAGAAGAAGATCTTCGAGCAGCTGGTCTATTTCGCACGGCTGCACGGCATGACCAAACCCGCCGCGGCCAGGGCCGTGGACGGGTGGCTGGACCGGCTGGGCATGACCGAGTACCGGGACAAGCGGCTGGACACCCTGTCCAAGGGCAACCAGCAGAAAATACAGCTCATCACCGCCCTGGCCCACGACCCGGACGTGATCATCCTGGACGAGCCCTTCTCCGGCCTGGACCCGGTGAACGCCATGCTCTTAAAGGATGTGGTGAAGGACGAGATCGACCGGGGCAAGACGGTGCTCTTTTCCAGCCACCAGATGAGCTATATCGAGGAATTTTGCCATTCCATCGCCATTTTGCGCGGCGGGAAGATCGTCCTGTCCGGGTCATTGCGGGACATCAAGCGGGACTATCCCCGGGATAGGCTGGTGCTGCGCTCCGAGCGGGCGGACGATATCGCCGCGGCGTACCCGGACGCGTGCCAACAGCGGGAGGACGGGTCGCTTTTGCTGCGTCTGCCCTCGCCGGAGGCCAAGGGCGCGACCATGAAGGCCCTGGCGGAAAAATACGACCTGGACGAGATGCGGGTATTCGAGCCGTCGCTGAACGACATCTTCGTGGAGTACGCCGGCGACAATGAACAGGGAGGCGAAAAGGCATGAAACAGTTTGGGGTCATTTTGCGCTTTGAGATGGGCAACTATCTGAAAAACAAGACGTTCATCGGCGTCACGGTCTTTCTGGTGCTGGCCCTGGCCATCCTGCTGTTCTTCCCCCGGATCGCGGCGCTGTTCAAGGACGACGGCGAGCCCGCCGCCGACGCGGGCGACGGCCGGGACGGGCCCGTGATGCTCCTGGACGCGTCGGACGAGGACGAGGATACGCTTTTGGCGGCCTTTTCCGCCGCGTTCCCGAACTATGAGGTCCGCCTGGCCGACGGGACCGATATCGAGAGCGCGATCGCCGACGGCGAGGCGGAGTGCGCCTTTGTCCTGGAGGGCTTAAGCCGCTACACCTATTACGTGGACGATCTGTCCCTGTACGACATGAACACCGACACCGCCGACGAGGTCCTGGGCCAGGTATGCAAGCTGGCGGCCATGACGGCGGGCGGCATGACGGCTGAACAGGCGGCGGACATTCTGGCCTTCCGGCCGGAGCACGCGGTCCAGACCCTGGGCACGGACCAGGGGCAGAATTTCTTCTATACCTACATCATGATCTTCGCCCTGTACATGGTCATTCTGCTTTACGGCCAGATGGTTGCCACCAGCGTGGCCACGGAGAAGAGTTCCCGGGCCATGGAGCTTCTCATCACCAGCGCAAAGCCCGTGTCCATGATGTTCGGCAAGGTGATCGCCGCGTGTCTGGCGGGATTGAGCCAGCTTGTGTGCGTGTTCGGCGCGGCGCTTTTATTCTACCGGCTGAACCGGGCGGCCTGGGGCGGCAACATGATCATGGGGATGCTGTTCGACATGCCCCCGGCGCTGCTGGGGTACATGCTTTTGTACTTCGTGCTGGGCTTTTTCCTGTACGCGTTCATGTTCGGCGCGGTGGGCTCCACCGCCACCAAGCTGGAGGACATCAACACCTCCGTCCTGCCCGTGACGGTGCTGTTCATCGTGGGCTTTTTCGTGGTGGTGTCCGCTATGAGCAGCGGCACGGTCAACAGCGCGCTCATGAAGATATGCTCTTATGTGCCCTTTACCTCCCCTATCGCCATGTTCACCCGTATCGCCATGAGCACGGTGAGCTGGGTGGAGATCGCCCTGTCCACGCTGGTGCTGGCGGCCAGCGTGATCGGCATCGGGGTCCTGGCGGCGCGAATTTACAAGGTTGGCGTGCTGCTGTACGGCTCCCGCCCCAGGCTGGGGGATATCTTGCGAAGTCTCCGCAAGGCGTAAAAATGTTTCTCTCCCTCCGTCGCGGCAGAGCCTCGCCACCTCCCTCGTCAGAGGGAGGCTTTTTTCAATGAATTTTCCATATAAAAAAGCCCCCTCGTTTCCGAGGGGGCTGTCGCTGTCTGTTCGTTTTCTCTCACTTCATATACTTGTCCACGACGGATTCGGCGGCGGCGCTGTCGTCGGCCACCACCAGGACCACATAGGCGCCGGTCTTGGCGATGACGGCGTTTTCCAGCCGGGGCACGGCCTCGGGGATATAGTTCTGCATCCAGACGGTCTGGGCCTCCACACGGTCCTTGCAAAGCTGCTCGATGGCGTCGGCGTTCTTTTCATCGGCGGCCTGGGCCAGGAATATCTCCTCGCCGGTACCGGTGTTGACGTACAGCGCGCATTTGGCGACCTGGCTGGCGTCAAAGCCGTAGGTCCCGGCGGCGGCCGCTTCCGTGGCCTGATACTGGCCCATGTCCATGGTGAACGCGCTGCTGGCGGTCAGGTCCGCCGCCAGAGCGTCCAGGTCCACGTCCTTTTTCCCGCCGCCGCAGGCGGTGAGCGCCAGGGCCAGCGCCAGCGCCAGAAGGCCGGCTGTGAGCTTTTGCAGTTTTTTCATGTCTTTTCTCCCTTTTCTCTATTTTCTGGTTAGGTTTATCCGACGGCGCTGTCCCCGCCCTGGGCCGGCAGCTCCGGCACGGCCGTCATGGCCGGCGCGGCGGACGTATGCCCGTCGGGGATATAATGGGTCTTGAGATAGTCGAACCAGTACTGGTAATGGGCGGCGGTGAAGTGCACGCCGTCGTTTGTCACGTCCGAGGGCAGATACCCGTCCTCGCCGCACAGGACCGGGTACACGTCCAGGTACCACACCTGCTGCTCCCGGGCGATGTCCCGGAGCATGTCGTTGAAGGCCAGCACGGCGCTGCGCTTGAAGGCCCGGTTCTCGTCGCAGTACTTGCTCACCGGGGTGACGCTGGTCAGATAGATGATGGCGTTTGGATGGTCCGCCTGGAGCTGGTCGATGACGGTGTTGAACGCGTCCCGCAGGGTGTCCTTGTCATAGGTCACTTCGTTGATGCCGAACTCGATATAGATCTTGCCGAAGTCCCGCCCGGCCATTTGCGCGGCGTAGGGCGACGCGGCCATGATCGTCAGCGAATCGGCCCAGAACCAGTGGCTCTCGTCGGTGGGCAGAAGCTGTTCGTTGTCGTAATACCACAGGCCCGACAGCACGGAATTGCCCAGAAACGCCGCGTCCGCGAAATATTCCGGCCCCATGGCCGCGCTCTGCTCCTGCACGTCCGGCCCGGCCCAGGGGGTGGCCGTGGGCTCGGCCGTAGGTCCCGGCTGGGCCGTAGGCGCCGCCGGCACGCCCTGGCCCGCGCCCGTCGTGTCCCCGGCCGTATCCCCCGCCGGCGCCGCCGGCGGACCGGACGCCTCGGCCTTGGCCGAACCGCCGCCCCGCAGCATGGACACCGCCAGTACGATCACGACCACCATCAATACCACGCTGACGCCCATGGATATCAGGGCCGGTATTTTATGTCTCATAAACGCTCCTAAACCCCGCAAAGGCACACGCCGCTTTTGCGGTCGTTTTATGTCAACGCTATTATACCATGTCGTGCGGTTTCGCGCAAGCGGGAGCGCGACCGGTATTTTTTATAACAGCGCGCAGCGCCTGTTATAGCACGTTTTCAATCGGCTTGCAAGAGGGACCCGCGGATAGTTTTCCTCGCCGACCGGCGCGGATATGCGTGTTTAGGGAAAAGAAGGGATATTTAAATACTTCCGCTTTGCAAGCCTCCCCTGTGCAAGGGGAGGTGGGCGCCGCTTTGCGGCGCTCGGAGGGGTTGTTACCAGACTTAAAGCATGGTAACAATCCCCCAGTCAGCGCTTCGCGCTGACAGCCCCCTTTACACAAGGGGGCCTTTCGATAAGGAGGGGGCCTTCCATAATGTGCGCCATTTGGCGGATTTCCAATTGCAAACTGGCCCCGCATAGCGTATAATTGACCTAATATATTCTGTAAAGCGAAAGGGCGCAATGAAAGAACGAACATGGATGACCCCTGATGAGCTCCGGGCCCCGGAGGAGCTTCTCAGGGCCGGTTGCACGCCGCTTCTGGCCTCTATCCTGGCGGCGCGGGGCATCGTCACGGCGGCCCAGGCCCGGGCCTTTCTGGACGACAGCCCCTTCACCCCGGCCGACCCCTTTCTTCTGCCGGATATGGTGCCGGCCGTGGCGCGGATACGGCAGGCCGCGGTCCGGGGCGAGACCGTGGCGGTATACGGGGACTATGACGTGGACGGCATCACCGCCACGTGCCTTTTGTGGGAATATCTGCGCTCGGTGGGCATTCGGGCCGAACGGTACATCCCCGACCGGCTGGAGGAGGGCTACGGCGTCAACACCGGGGCCATCGACCGGCTGAAAGCCCGGGGCGTGAGCCTCATCATAACCGTGGACTGCGGCATCACCGCCGTTTCTGAGACGGCCTACGCCGCCGGTCTCGGCGTGGACATGATCATCACGGACCACCACGAGTGCCAGACGGAGCTGCCCGCCGCCGTGGCCGTGGTGGACCCCAAGCGGCCCGACTGCGACTGCCCCAACAAATCTCTCGCCGGTGTGGGCGTGGCCTTCAAGCTGGTCTGCGCCCTCAGCGGGGAGAGCGCCGCCGCGCTCAGCCGCTATGCGGACCTGGTGGCGGTGGGCACCATCGCGGACGTGATGCCCCTCTTGGGCGAAAACCGCCGCATCGTCCAGATGGGCCTTGAGAAGCTGCGGACCGCCCCCAGGCCGGGGCTGGCCGCGCTCATGACCGCCGCCGGCGTGGAGCCGGGCCGTCTTGGGGCCAACACCGTGGGCTTCACCCTGGCCCCACGGATCAACGCGGCCGGCCGGCTGGGCCAGGTGGACCGGGCGGCGGAGCTCATACTGGAACAGGACCCGGACAGAGCGGCCCGCCTCGCTGCGGAGCTTTGCGACATGAACCGCCGCCGCCAGCAATTGGAGGCGGATATCTGGGACGAGGTGGCGGACATGCTGGCCGGCCAGACCGTCACGGCCCCCATCGTCCTGGCCCGGGAGGGCTGGCACCAGGGCGTGGTGGGCATCGCGGCCTCCCGTCTGGCGGACACCTACCAGGTCCCAACGGTGATGATCTCCCTGGACGGGGACAGGGGCAAGGGCTCCTGCCGGAGCTGGGGCGGATTCAACCTCTTTGACGCGCTGGAGGCCTGCCAGGACCATCTGGAATCCTTCGGCGGCCACGCCCTGGCGGCGGGCCTCAATTTGCGGCGGGAGAACATCGACGCCTTCCGTCAGGCCATGAAGGAATATTACCTGGCCCATATCCCCACGGGGGAGGCGGCCATCCGGCCGGATCTGACGGTCTCGTCTGCGTCTCTGCTGACCATGGAGTGCGTGGAGAGCCTGAGCCGCCTGGAGCCTTTCGGCAGCGGCAACCCAAGGCCCATTCTGGCCCTGTCCGACGCGGTGCTCACGGACGCCGTACCCATCGGCGGGGGCAAGCATACCCGCCTGACGCTGGAAAAGTTCGGCCAGCGCTTCGAGGGCGTGTGGTTCTCCCGGCGTCTGGAGGACCTGCCCGCTCATATAGGCGAGCGGGTGGACGCCATCTTTTTCCCGCAGGTCAGCGAATTTCGCGGCCGCCGGAGCGTGCAGCTTCTGATGGAGGGCCTGCGCCGGACGGACCTGGAAGGGCTTTGTCTGCATATACTGTCCGGGGGGGACATTGGCGCGAGCCGCCTGACCCGCCGGGAGCTGGTCGGCCTGTGGCGGCGTTTGGAGGTCCGGTGCCCCTGCCGGGTGCGGCTGAGCCGGCTTTCCCAGCTGGAACCCCGCCTCAGCCCGGACCAGATCGCCCTGGGTCTGCGGGTGCTGTCGGAGCTTCACCTGGCGGCCGTGGGCATCGACGGCGACGACGTGGACGTGATGCTGGTGGCCTGGGATGAAAAGACAGACCTGGACAACTCCCCCGCCTGGCGGGCGCAGCAGCAACGATAGGAAGAGAGAAGATAGATCTATGGCAGAATTTTCACCGGACGCGGCCTTTGCGGAGCTGGCCGCCGTCCTGCGGGAGAACAGCCCCAACGCGGACCTGGCCCGTATCCGGCAGGCCTTCGACTTCGCCCAGGCCGCCCACGAGGGCCAGAAGCGCAAGGACGGCTCGCCCTACTTCACCCACGTAGTGGCCGCGGCGGTCATCACGGCGGAGATGGGTCTGGACGACGAGTCGGTCATGTCGGCGCTGCTGCATGACACCATCGAGGACACGGACGTGACCCACGAGCAGCTGGAAGAGCTGTTCGGCCCGGACGTGGCCAACATCGTGGAGGGCGTCACCAAGCTGACCCGGGTGCAGTACACCACCCTGGAAGAGGCCCAGATGGAGAACCTGCGGAAGATGCTCCTGGCTATGGCCAAGGACATCCGGGTCATCCTCATCAAGCTTGCGGATAGGCTGCACAACATGCGCACCATGGAGTACCAGAGCCCGGAAAAGCAGCTTTCCAAGTCCCGGGAGACCATGGAGGTCTATGCTCCCATCGCCCACCGGCTGGGCGTGGAAAAGATGAAGGACGAGCTGGAAGACCTGTCCCTTCTGTACCTGGACCCGGTGGGCTACCGGGAGATCACCAGCATATTGGACAAGCGCCGCCAGACGCTGGAAAAGTTTCTGGCGGACATGGAGACCCGTATCGAGAGCCGTATGGCCAAAGAGGGCGTGACCTGCAAGGTCTACGGCCGGCTGAAGCATATCTACAGCATCTACCGGAAGATGTACGCCCAGCACCTGGGCGTGGAAGAGATCTTCGACCTGTGCGCCTTTCGGGTGATCGTGAACGACGTGGCGGACTGCTACAACGTGCTGGGCATCATCCACGAGATGTTCCGCCCGGTGCCGGGCCGGTTCAAGGACTACATCTCCACCCCCAAGCCGAATAATTACCAGAGCCTGCACACCACCGTCATCGGCTCAGAGGGTATCCCCTTTGAGGTGCAGATACGCACCTGGCAGATGCACATGACCGCCGAATACGGCGTGGCGGCCCACTGGAAATACAAGTCCGGCCCCATGGGGCACAAAGAGGGCGACGAGGAAAAATTCGCCTGGATACGCCGCCTGCTGGAGACCCAGCAGGACGCGGGGGACGTGCAGGACCTGTACCACGACCTCAAAATGGACCTGTTCGACGACGAGGTATTCGTCTTCACCCCCAACGGGGACGTGAAGAGCCTCCCCGCCGGGGCCACGCCCATCGACTTTGCCTATTCCATCCACTCGGCCGTGGGCAACTCCATGACCGGCGCCAAGGTGAACGGCCGTATCGTGCCCATCGCCTACCCCCTGCAAAACGGGGACATCGTGACCATCATCACCTCCCGCTCCTCCGCCGGTCCCAGCCGGGACTGGCTGAACATCGCCAAATCCGGCGAGGCCCGCTCCAAGATCAAACAGTGGTTCAAAAAAGAGCGGCGGGAGGAAAACATCGTCCAGGGACGGGAGATGTTCGAGGCGGAGGCGAGGCGTATCGGCCTTGCCATGGCGGACGTGACGGACCCGGAGCTTCTTCCCGGCATCTTAAAGCGCATGGCGGTCCAGGACATCGACGACGTTTACGCCTCCATCGGCTACGGAGGCATGACCGCCGCCCACGCTGTCGGCCGCATAAGGGACGAGATCGCCCGCAACCGCACCACCGTGCGCAAGACGGAGCTGGACAAGATGCAGGAGCGGGCCGACCGCCGCCAGCAAAAGGCCCTCAAGGCCGTCCAGGGCGTGTTGGTGGAGGGGCTGGACAACTGCCTCATCAAATTCTCCCGCTGCTGCACGCCGGTGCCCGGCGACCCCATCGTGGGGTTCATTACCCGGGGTCTGGGCGTGTCCATCCACCGGCGGGACTGCGTGAACTACCGGCGGGACGAGGACAAGGGCCGGTGGATCGCCGTGTCCTGGGCGGACCGCATTACGGACAACTACGGGGCCGACCTCTACATCACCGCCGACGAGCGCAACGGCCTTGTCATGGACATCGCCACGGTCCTCAACAGCCTGAACGCCAAGGTCCGTGGCCTGAACGCACGGGACACGGGCAAGGGCGTGTCCACCGTCATCATCACCCTGGAGGTGACCCACGCCGCCGAGCTGCAGACCATCGTCAACCGGCTGCAGGGCGTGCGGGGCGTGCGGGAGATCAACCGGGGAGGGATATAATATGCGCGCTGTTGTCACACGGGTGAAAAACGCCTCGGTGGAGATAGACGGCCAGATACACGGCCAGATCGGCCAGGGCTTTCTGGTGCTGCTGGGGGTCCATGTGGACGACGGCCCCGCCGAGGCCGCCAAAATAGCGGATAAAATTTGCGGCCTGCGCATTTTCGAGGACGCCGCCGGCAAGATGAACGTGAACCCCACGGACGCGGGGGCCAATGATCTGCTCATCATCAGCCAGTTCACCCTGTTCGCCGACTGCCGCAGCCGCCGGCCCGGTTTTACCCTGGCCGCACGGCCCGAACAGGCCATCCCCCTGTACGAGCAGGTCATCGAAGCGTGCCGGGACCGGGGTTTTCATGTGGAGACCGGCGTTTTTGGCGCGGACATGCAGGTGCGCAGCCAGAACGACGGCCCCGTCACCATACTTCTGGACACAAAGGAGCTTTGAACCATGCTGATAAAATGCCTGACCGTCGGCCAGATCGAGACCAATTGCTACATCGTCACGGACGAGGACACCCTGCAATGCGCCGTCATCGATCCCGGCGACGAGACCAACACCATCATGAACTACCTGGAGGAACACCGCCTCACGGCCAAGTACATCTTCCTGACCCACGGCCACTTTGACCACACCCTGGCGGCCGCCTCGGTCCAGCGGGAGACGGGCGCCACGCTGTGCATGAACGAAAAGGACGTGGGGGACGGGGACTTTCGCTTCACGCCGCCGGAAGGCGCGGTGTTTTACGCCGAGGGGGACACGTTTCACGTGGGTAACTTGGAATTTCGCGTGATGGAGACGCCGGGCCATACCCCCGGCGGGGTGTGCCTTATCTGCGGCGAGGCCATCTTCACGGGGGACACCCTGTTTCGGGACTCCTGCGGCCGCACGGACCTGCCCGGCGGGGACATGTCGGCGCTGCTGTGGAGCCTCCGGCGGCTTTACGACCTTCCCGGCGAATATGAGGTCTACCCCGGCCATATGGACACGTCCACCCTGGACCGGGAGCGCCGCTTCAACCCCTACATGCGCCACGCGGCGGAGGTGGGCTGATGAGCCTGGAACCGGGCGCGACCGCCAGCTTTTCCCGCACCGTCACCGAGCACGACGTGTACGCGATGGCGGACATCATCGGGGACTATAACCCCATCCACACGGACGCCGCCGCCGCGGCCCGGAGCCCCTTCGGGGAGCGCATCGCCCACGCGCTGCTGCCCGCGGGGTACATCTCCACGGTCCTGGGCATGCTCCTGCCCGGTCCCGGCACGGTGTATCTGCACCAGAGCCTGGACTTCACCGCCCCGGTGAAGATCGGGGACACCGTCACCGCCGCCGTGACCGTGACGGAGGTTTTGAATCCCGCCAAGGGCATCTACAAGCTGCGCACCACCTGCGCCAACCAGCACGGCGAATTGGTCGCCTCCGGCGACGCCGTGGTCAAATACCTATAAAAAGCCCCCCTTGTCAAAGGGGGTGGGCCGCCGAATGGCGGCTCGGGGGGATTGCTGTTGGATACACGCCAATCCCCCAGTCAGCGCCAAGGGCGCTGACAGCCCCCTTTCACAAGGGGGCCGTCAATAATGAAAATCTCCGGGGAGCGTTTCGCTCCCCGGACCTTTTTATTCGCCCTTTCGCACGGCGCGGACCTTTTCGACCCGCTTGCCGTCGGCCTGGAGCACCGTGATGGCCAGGTCCCCGTATGCCAAGCAGCATCCCGGTGGCGCATAGCCCTCGTTCAGCTCCATGACCCAGCCGCCCACGGTCTCGCTGTCGAAGTCGAAGCCGTCCTCGTCCAGGCCCACCAGCTCCAAAAAGTCCCCGATGGGCAGGTCCCCGTCCAGCTCCCAGCTGTCCTCCGCGGTCTGCACGATCTCCTGTTCCTCCACCCGGTCCGTCTCGTCCCAGATGTCGCCCACCAGGTATTCCAGCACGTCCTCCATGGTGATGACCCCGGCGGTGCCGCCGTACTCGTCCGTGACCACGGCCATGTGGGTCTGGCGTCTGCGCAGCTCCTCCAACAGGTTCGGCAGCTTCACCGTCTTGTACACGAAGCAGGGCTGGGTGAGCAGGTCCCGTATCCGCACCTCTCCGCCTTCCAGCAGCGCCCGGTACAGGGTATTTAAATGCAGCACGCCGATGATGTTGTCCGTATCCCCCTCGTACACCGGCAGCCGGGAGTAGGGGGAGTCCTCCACCTGCTTCAAAATATCCTCCAGGCTGTCCTCCACGTCCAGGGCCATCATGTCCACGCGGGAGGTCATGGCCTGACTGGCGGACACGTCGCCGAAGTCCAGCGCCGAGCGCAAAAGCTCGCCCCGGTCGTCGTCCAGCACGTCCTCGTCCTGGGCCGTCTCGATGATGGACTGCAGCTCCTCCACGGCCGCCTCCTGCACGTCCTCCGGCCGCTCGCCCTTGAAGGGCCTTGTAATGAGCCTCGTCAGGCGCACCGCGCACCACACCAGCGGCGAGAGTATCAGCGCCAGGGCCCGGACAGGTCCCGCCACGGCCAATGTGAGCCGGTTGGCGTTTTTCTTGGCCAGGATCTTCGGCATGGTCTCGCCGAATATGATGACCAGCACGGTCACGATCGCCGTGGCCGCCGTGGACGCCAGACCGTCCGCCACGCCGGTTTTTACGGCCACGCCGATGGCGATGACGGAGCTTATGGAGCTGGACGCCACGTTCACCAGATTGTTGCCGATGAGAATGGCCCCCAGGGCCCTATCAAAATCGTCCAGCAGGGACAGTGCCGCTTTCGCGGAGCTGTTGCCGTCCTCGGCCAGCCCCTCCAGCCGCAATCTGTTGGCGGAGGACAGGGCCATTTCCGAGGCGGAGAAGAACGCCGACAGGGCCAGGCACACCAGCAGCGCCAGGATATAGGCCGTCATTTCCCCTCGCCCCCTTCCTGCGCCGGCTCGGGCAGCCGCCGGACCGTCACCTTGCGTATCCGGTGGCGGTACACGTCGGAGACGGTGAACTCCAGCTCATGGTATGTGAACGTATCCCGCTGGGCGGGCATCAGGTCGAAGTGCTCCAGCGTCCACTCGGCCAGGGGCTTGTGAATGAGCGCCTCGTCGTCTTCCGGGTCCTTCCAGTCCAGCCGCTCGAAAAGCTCCCCCACGTCCAGCCGGCCGTCGGCCTCGTACCGCCCGCCGCCCACGGGCCGGAAGTACTCTTCCACCTCGTCTTCCTCGTCCCAGATCTCGCCCACCAGTTCTTCCAGTATGTCCTCCACGGTCACCACGCCCAATGTCCCGCCCCAGGCATCGGTGACCACGGCCATATTGAGCCGGTTGCGGCTCAGCTCGGGCAGCAGGTCGTCCACGTTGGCCGTGGCGGGCACGAAATATGCCTCGTCCAGCAGCCCCCGCAGGTCCACATCGTCCCCCTGGGCCAGCCACGCCTTGATGTACTTGCGTATCTGCAATATGCCGATGATATGGTCCGTGTCGCCCTCATAGACGGGCAGGCGGGTGTGCCGCTGGGAGCGGATGAAGGCGACGATCTTCTCCGCCGGCCAGGCAACGTCCACCGCCGCCATATCCACCCGGGCGGTGAGCACGTGCTCTACAGTAATGCCGGCGAATTCCAGCGCGGACTGGACCAGGTCGCCCTGTTCCTCGTCCAGGCTGCCCGCGTCGGTCATGTCCTCGATGAGGTCGTACAGCTCGTCCTCCGTCACGGACACCTCGCCCTCGCCTTTACTGAGCTTGGCCGCGGCCTGACCGATGGCGGTGAGCACCGCCGAGACGGGGGCGAAAAAGCGCATAAAAAAGCACAGCGAACCGGCGGTACCAAGGCTGAACCGCTCGCTGTATTTTTTGGCTATGCTTTTGGGGAGCATCTCTCCCAGAAAGAACAGGACCAGCGTGGTGACCACCGTGCCCCATACCACCGCGCCCATGCCCCAGTGGTGGGTCACGAACACCGTGACCACCGCCGCCGCGGCCAGGTGGGCGATATTGGTGCCGATCAAAATGGTCGTGATGGCCCTATCGAAATTGTCCAGCACCCACATGGCCTTTTTCGCCCTATGGTCGCCCTTTTCCTGGCGGACCTTGACCCGGTTTCTGGACACAGAGGCAAAGGCCGTCTCCGCCAGCGCGAAGTAAACAGCCATGCCCACGAGAAGGACTAAAAACAGGATAGACAGCCAACTGCCATCATCCATTTGGAAGAACCACCTCTTGCTTTCTCACGTGAAATCGAATTGCAATTGTAACACAAAATCGCTTTTCCGTCAACTTATGCTGCCCAGATACCCTTCCAGTATCAGCGCCGCGGCCACGGCGTCCACGGTGGCCCTGTGCTTTTTCTCCCGCTTGCCGTTTTCCCGCAAAATGCGGTGCGCGTCCACAGTCGTCCGCCGCTCGTCCCACAGGACCACGCCCATGCCCCGCGCTTCCAGCAGGGCTTTCAGGGCCCTTGCCTTTGCCGCCCTTGGCCCTTCCGTCCCGTCCATGTTCCTCGGCAGACCCAGCACCAGCGTGCCCACGTCCCGCTCTTTGGCGGCCCGGACAAGCTGGTCCGCCAGCGCCTCGGCGTCCCACTGGGCGATGACGAAGCTCTCCCCCGCGATCGTCCCGGTCAGGTCGGACACGGCGACGCCGGTCCGGGCGTCGCCGTAATCAATGGCCATCACTCTCATGTGTTACCCGTTCCCTTTCGTATTGCCCCCGTCAGCGGCGGCAGCACCAGCGTGTATATCACGGCCTTGATGGCGTCCGCCACGTACCGCCAGACGATGTAGGGGGAGTAGGTGATGAAGGAGTACTTATAGACCAGGCAGTCTACGTACATGACGGCGGTCGTCACCGTGGTGTCCGCCACCAGCGCGAGCAACACCAGCACGGCCAGCCGGTCTCTGGAAATGTCCGGGCCGTGCCGCCTGGCGTAAAGGCCCACGATGAGGCCCAGCACCCCCACGGGGAGCATCCACAGCGGCGTGGTGGCGGAGATGCCATAGGGCCCCAGAAGCTGGCCCAGAAAGCCGCTCAGAAGCCCCACCACTACCCCGTCCGCCGGGCCGAACAACAGCGCCGCCAGCAGCACGGGCAGGCCGTCCACGGACAGCTTGATGGGTCCCAGGCTCAGGCTCAGGAAGGTGGACAGGACCACGTACAGGGCCGCGCACAGCCCATCGGTCACAAGACGTTTGGCGTTCATATCAAATTCCCTCCAGCGGAATGC
Organism: uncultured Oscillospiraceae bacterium; assembly: GCA_947624385.1. GTDB lineage: Bacteria > Bacillota > Clostridia > Oscillospirales > Oscillospiraceae > CAJOIG01. Next base: position 11,315 of record CANQJZ010000020.1, on the reverse strand, counting down.
GGGCACGGCCACCGCAGGCATAGGCGCCAAGGCAAGATTTTGGCGCCGCCGTTTCGTCCGGGGGACAACTTCCCGTTCCCCCGGCACTGGCCGCCGGATAAACCCCGGCGTCACGCGGCCGTCCCTACTCTGTCGGCATGAGCATACCATACCTGTCCGGCAAAAGCAACAGCCGGCGGTCGGGTGTGTAACAGATAGACTAAACCGTACAATTTAATTGCTGAATTTTGGCGGAATTGTCCAAAATGGGATAGTAGAAAAGCTAATGGATAAAGCCCGAAAACAGTGTAAAAAGCCAGTTTTTGCGCGGGACAGAGGCTTCGGCATTTTGCACAAAGCCCACCGGGTCAAATTGTGGCGGAACGGGCGTCTGGCATTTGCAAAAACCGTCGGAACATGCTATAGTACAGGTATTACAGCCGAAGGGGTGATGGCTCCATGTCTACCGGAAAATACGACCATCTGAAGCTCGACAACCAGCTTTGCTTCCCGCTTTACGCCTGCTCGCGTGAGGTGGTGAAGCGCTATACCCCCTATCTGAACGCGCTGGACCTGACCTACACCCAGTATGTGACCATGATGGTCATGTGGGAGCACAGGAGCCTGACGGTGAAGGCCGCCGGCGAGTATCTGCACCTGGACTCCGGGACGTTGACGCCGCTGTTCAAGAAGCTGGAGGAAAAGGGGCTCGTGAACCGCATCCGCTCCAAGGAGGACGAGCGCAACCTGATCGTCTCCCTGACGAAAAAGGGCGAGGCTCTGCGGGACAAGGCGATGGACGTTCCCGAAAAACTGGCCGCCTGCGTCAAAATGGAGCCCGAAAAGGTCCGCCAGCTCTGCGACCTGCTCCACGAGCTGCTGGACACCCTCGTGTAAAAGGATCATGTAAAACCACCGCGGCCCCGCTCACCGAGCGGGGCCGCTCCGTCTTTGACCATACGCGCTCAATTCATAAGGATCTCAGCCCTGCACGGAACGCCTGCATTTCACTCTCGTCTTTTGTTTCAAGAACATACTGTAACTCTCCCAAGGCCTTCTCCTTTTCGTATGGAAGGTGGGCTGCAATGGGATGATAGTTTGACACAGAATTTGCCAGTAGATGTGTTCGGATGTGAAGGTGGCTGATAAAAGTACACAGTTCCTCAATACGTTCCTTTTCCCCGGCAGGTGTAAATTCTCCGCGCTGGACCATAGCGTATAATTCAGTATCGGGGAAAAGCGTCAGAGAGTCCACAGAAATAAAATAAGGGTTTAGCTGGCTGAACAGTTCTGCGCTCTCGACCGCGTTTCTATATCCGTTCCCTTTTCCGGCAAGGCCGGTCATATAGACCAGGTAGTATTCTATGCCCGCTTCATCCAGCTTTTTGCATTGGGTCAAGATGTCAGCGGCGGTATAGCCTTTGTTGGCGAGCTTCAATGTTTCGTCCGACCCGCTCTCTACACCGATACTGAGGCCGTTGATCCCCATGGCGCGGAGTTTTCTCAGTTGCCACACGTCTTTGCTCATAATGTCCCGGACACTTGCGAACATCGCTATGCTCTGGCATTTGATGAGATAGTCCCGGACAGTCAGCGCCCGCAGCTTCAGATTATCGTAGCTCATAACAAAAGGGCTGGCCCCAGTCCAGAATAATCTTCTGGCATAAGGCTGGTATTGCTTTATCTCGGCCAAATCAGCCTCAAACTCGCTGATAGGCGACATACGAAACGGCTCGTCTTTATATAAACTGCAAAACCGGCAGTTTTTGTAGGCACAGCCGGACGTAGCCTGAATGATGGGTGTATTGGCTTCATACGGCGGACGCCAAGTTCTCCCCGTAAAGTGCATCTCTCGCGCTCCTTTCAACACCAATTATATTAACGTACAATAAATTTACAAGTACTGAACTTTTTTGCAGTACTTTGATTTTGTGGCACAAGTAATATATAATGGGATAAAGGAGGCTGTGGTATGAAAAAGAGCGATGGCGCTATACAACGCTGTAAAACGATGTCTGCCCTTCAACGGGTTTTAGGCGGAAAATGGAAGATAGAGATTCTGTACTATATAGCGATCGGGGATGTTCACCGCTTTGGGCAGTTGCGGCGGCATATTGGGGAGATCACAGAGTCCTCGTTGACAAAGCAGCTCCGCGAGTTGGAAGCTGACGGCTTCATTTTGCGGTACGATCACAGGGAAGTCCCGCCAAAGGTGGAGTACACACTTACGGAATTGGGAAAAAGTTTTGTCTCTGTTCTCAATTACATGAAAGCCTGGGGCGATGAGAACCTGCACAACCTGGATGCTGACAGCATCGAATAACGCCATTTTTTGGCAGTAAAATGGGCGTTCCCTGTTGGAACGCCCATTCTCTTTTCTCATGCCCCCACGCTGCACGCCGCGCTCACAGCAGCTTCATGGCGATCTTCACCACGCACTTGCGGAAACTGACCGGCTCGTCGCCGATGCGCAGACCGGGCCGGTGTACATCCCAGGGGAACAGCACCAGAAAATCCCCCGGCGCGGTGACGAAAAAGCGCTCTTCCTCCACCTGGTCGAACAGCGTTTTGTCCTTCTCCGGGTTATCCTCCACCACGGCCTCCCGGCCGGTGTAGGGCGCCACGCCGATGCGCTCGCCGGCCTGGGGCCAGTACATCAGGTCGATGTACTTCGTATGGACCTCGGCCTTGGCGTCGGCCTTGGTGGTCAGGTCCTGGACCAGCACATAGATGTCGTCGCCCTCGACGTGTACCGTCCCGGCCTGCAGCGCCAGCACGTCGGTGGTTTTCAACCAGTCCAGCGCACGGCGTATGGCCGCGGGGTAGACGGCAAGGTCGTCCTTGCCGTTGAGCTTGGAAAGGATCATGGTATGCCCTCCTTATGTTCAATTAATGCTATAATTATACCAAACGGACCCCATTTTGCCTAGTCCCGAAATAATTTTCCCCCGCCCGTGACATTTGCCCGCGCTGCGTCGTCTCCTATATGGACGCGAACGAAAGAGGTGAGGAACGTTGGATGTGCTGGCGCTGTACGACACGCACAAGAACATGGTCTACCGTCTGGCCCTGAGCTTTTTGAAGTCCGTACCGGACGCGGAGGACGCCGTGCAGCAGGTGTTCCTGCGGCTTTTGGAATACCGGGGGACCATCGCCCCCGGCAAGGAGCGGGCGTGGCTGGCGGCGGTGACGGCCAATTTATGCCGGGACATGCTGCGGGCCGCGAACCGTCGGCGCACCGAGCCGCTGACCGAGGACATCGCGTTTGAGACCCCGGAGGAAAGCGACGTGTTCCGGTCGGTGATGGAGCTGTCGGACAACGAGCGTGCGGCGGTGTATCTATACTATTACGAGGGCTGGTCCACGGCGGAGACGGCGAAAATTTTGGGCCTTTCCCAGACCGCCGTCACCAGCCGTCTGGACCGGGCAAGGCGGCATTTGCGGGGCAAACTGGAGGAGGTGCGCTATGGCTAAGGAATTTAAGACAGCCTATGACCAGCTAACGCTGTCCCCCGCGGCGGACGAGCGTATCCGCGCCGCCCTGGCCGCGGCCCAGAAGCAAGGCGGCAAGATCATCGAGCTGCGCCCCGGCCAAAGCCCCGCGAAGAAGACCCGCAGAATAAGCCTGACCGTGCTCATCACGGCGGCGGTGGTCCTGGCCCTGTCCATAACGGCCTACGCCATCGGCGCCCACGCGGGCTTTTTCGACACCGTTTTCGGCGACACCGGCGTGGACAGCAGGTCGGCCTACCAGGCCCTGGCGGACCCGGACAAGCCGGGCGGCGAGATCGTCACCGTCCCCGCCTACCAGCGGGAGCCGGTGGACCAGGAGAAAGCGGAAGAGCTGGTGGGCGCGCAGGTCACGGACATCCGCAAGAGCTTTACCATGGAGGGCGTCACCTTCACCGCCGAGAGCCTGGTGGCGGACGAAAACGGCATCGGCGCGCTGACCTTCACCATGTCCTGCCCCGACGGGTTCCCCCGCATGGAGGGCTACGAGGGCCAGATGTACAACATGCTCCAGATCGACGAATCCCGGGGCTGGATCGCCGCCAGCCCCTACCTGCGCCTGGCGGGGGATGACGCGTATATCAACAGCCACATATACCTGGACAGCGCCGCCTCTACCGAGAGGTCAAAGCACCTGACCGCGTATTTTTACTGCCCCATGGAACTGCAACCGGGCGACACGCTGGAGCTGGTCATGACTGAGTATCTCTACAACGGCAAAGAGCACGCCTACACCGACCCGTACACCGGGGAAGAGCGCACCGAGCAGGATGTGGATACGACGGAGGAATATATCTCCTTCCGGGTGGAGGACCTGGTGCCCGCCGTTTTGTTCACGGCCCAGGACGGCCACACAGCCTCGGTGTCGCCCATGGGCGTGGTGCTGGACGACTGGTACGACGGGCTGCACGAGATGACCCTGACCTACGCCGACGGCAGCGTCTACACCGTGCGGGGCCGGGACGTACACAACACCCAGTTCGGCCAGCTCACCGCGCCGGACGACTTCGGCGCGCCGGGCATCGAGCACGAAGAGGACGACGACGGCGACGGCGTGACCGACGCCATCTGGACCGAGTACCCCCGGGACGACCCGGCCTACGAGGGCATGTGGCGGACCATGTACGTGTTCAACCGTCTTGTGGAGCCGGAGACCGTGGTGTCGGTGTACACCTCCGGCGGCACGGGCTACGACGGCGAGCGCCAACCCGAGCGTATCTTCACACGGTGACTATACCTTATTCAAAGGTCCCCTCTGACGAGGGGGCTGTCAGCGCCTCTGGCGCTGACTGAGGGAGAGAATTTTATTATTTCCGCTTTGAAAGCCCCCCTTGTTAAAGGGGGGTGGGCCGCCGGATGGCGGCACGGGGGGATTGCTGTAAGATACACGCCAATCCCCCAGTCATGCTGACGCATGACAGCCCCCTTTCACAAGGGGGCCGTCCATGTCATAATCGGCATCATAAGCCTGTTCATACAGGCAAAAAAGAAGTAACCGCCCTGGTGGTCCTTAGGGCGGTTATTTCTCACCGCAAATAAAGGGCTGACCGCTTACGTCGGCGCCTCTTCTGTACCCTTATTATATCCCTCTCCCATCCCCTTGTCAAGGATGGGAGAGATATTTTAAATCTTCTTCCTTATTCAAAGGCCCCCTCTGACGAGGGGGCTGTCGCCGCCTTTCGGCGGCGACTGAGGGAGAGAAAGGGCGCGGCTTTTGCCGCGCCCAAAAATCTTATTTCGTATACTTCAAACTATTACTCGCCTTATACGGCCCCAGCAGCGTCTTTTTATCATTCTCACAGCACCGCACCGTGAACTGGTACGTCACGCCATTTTTGAGATACTTCGCCGCACGCGTGTAGGTGGTGGAAGTCGTGGTCCCGATCTTCTTCCAGCTCCCGCCGTTCTCCTTGTAATACACCATATACCGCGGCGAACCTGCGATCTTATTCCAAGACACTTTGATTCCCCCGGCCACTTTCGCTATCTTCACCGTGGGCGCGGCAAGCTGGCCGACGTACTTCAAACTATTACTCGCCTTATACGGCCCGAGCATAGTCTTCTTATCATTGGCACAGCACCGCACTGTGAACTGATACGTCACGCCATTTTTCAGATATTTCGCCGCCCTGGTATACGTCGTGCTGGTCGTGGTCCCTATCTTCTTCCACCCGCCGTTACCTTCCTTGTAATACACCATATACCGCGGCGAACCGGCGACCTTGTTCCAGCTTACCTTGATGCCCGTAGAAACCTTTTCGATCTTCACCGTCGGCGCGGCCAACTGCGGCTTAGGCGTGGCCGTGGGCACGGGGGTATTGGTGGGCTTGGGCGTCGCCGTCGGCTTGGGCGTAGGCGTGGCCGTTGGTTCCGGCGTGGCCGTGGGCTTAGGCTCCGCCGTCGGTTCTGCCGTAGGTTCGGGGGTAGGCTCCGCCGTAGGCTCGGGGGTAGCGGTAGGTTCGGGGTTCAGTTCCTCAAGTGTCTTGAAGGTCAAATTCTTCGACTTGGCATATTCCTCCGCTGTGGAACCCGCGACGCCATAGACGACCGCACGGCTGCTGACCCCTGTTGAGTTGAGCGTACAGGCAGTGCCTCTCACGATCAGCGTCGTCACGCTGCAATCCGAAAACACATTGTTTGGCAGGGCCAGAACGCTCTCGGGAACGTCTACGCCGGTGATCTTGCCACAACCATCAAAAGCGTCGGCGTTGATCTCCGTCACGCCGTCGGGGATGACGAATGTGCCGCTCATGCCCTGAGGCACGGTGATAAGCGTAGTCCCGGCCGCGTCCAGCAGCGCGCCGTTGGCCGCGGAGTAGACCGGATTGCCGTCGGCCACATAGAACGCCGTCATAGATGTGCAGCCAGACTGCCATTCACCAAACGCGCTCTTCCCAATGCTGGCAAGGCTGGCGGGAATTGTGATACTCTTTAAACTGGGACAGGCGGCAAAGGCATATTCGCCCAGGGAAACCACGCCCTCTGCCAGCGTCACACTGGCGAGCTTTTCACAGCCCTTAAAGGCATAAGTACCTACGCTGACAACAGTACCAGGGATAGATACAGCTATTAGATTGTCACAATCATTGAATGCCGAATTGCCAATGCTGGTCACGCCCTCGGAGATGACCGCGCTGGTCAGAGCCGCGCAGCGATCGAACGCCTGGTTTCCGATGCTGGTCACGCTGCCGGGGATGGTGACACTGGCAAGGGCCTTACATTGACAAAAGGCCAATCCGCCAATGCTTGTCACGGTATCGGGTATCGTCACGCTTGCCAGCGCGCCGCAGCCACTGAATGTGTAGGCCCCAATGCTGAGCACGCCGCTGGGCAGGGCGATCCGCGTCAGCTTTGAACAATTCTGAAATGCATTGGAGCCAAGGTTTTTCAGACCGTCATGCAACGTCACGCTGGCCAGTCTGCTGCAACCCGAAAACGCATTTTCCCCGATGCTGAGGACACTGCCGGGGATGTCGATGCTGGTCAGGCTTGCGCAATTATAGAATGTTCCCTCGCCGATGGCGTTCAGCGTGTCGGGGATGATGGCGCTGGCCAGGCTGGTGCAAGAGGTGAACGCGTATTCGCCCATGCTGGTCAGACCGTTTGGCAGGGCAATGGAAGTCAAGCTTTCGCAGGACTGAAACACCCGATCTCCCATGGTCTGAAGGCCTTCCGAGAAGGTAACTTTGGCCAGCTTTTTACAACCACAAAATGCATAGGTCCCGATGGTGGTCACGCTGCCCGGTATCGTCACGCTGGGCAGCAACGAGCAGTTCCAAAACGCCTCGTATCCGATGCTAGTTACATGACCTGGGATGACAACGTCCGTGAGGGCGGCGCAGTTTATGAAAGCGTATGCCCCTATGTCCGTAACAGAGTCAGGAATGGTAACGCTTGTCAGGCGAGAACAATCTTGAAACATTCCTGCGCTGATACTGACTAAACTAGCTGGCAAGGCTAAACGTGTCAAACTGGTGCAGTTACGAAAAGCATCTGTGCCAATGCTGGAAACATTGTCCGGAATTTCGATGCTGCTTATTTTAGTAGCGGCAAAAGCTGCGTTGCCGATGCTTTGAACGCTCTCTGGAATAGCCACGCTGGCCAGGTTTGGCATCGGGCGAAAGGCCCCGTTGCCAATTCTGGTCACACCTTCCCCAATGTCAACTCTGACTATTTCATTGTTATAACTGGACCACGGCGCTCCCATCCAACTCCCATAGTCGCCAAAGTCCGGTATCGGTCCGTTTCCGGAAATCGTCAGGACCCCATCCGCATAGGACCAGGACAAAATACCTACGGTGCCAGGCGTATCCGCCGCTGTTTCCGGTTCCGACTCTTCTTCCTCCACTACTTCTTCCGGTTCAGCGACCGGTTCTTCCTCCGTTTCAACGACTTCCGCCGTCTCCGCGGGCTCTTCCGTTACAACCGGTTCCTCAGTTGCAACCGGCTCTTCCTCCGCGAACGCTGGGGCGCTCAGGGAAAAGAGCGTCGCCAGCGCCAAGAGAATGCATAGACCGCGCTTTGCCATAGTGCCATACCGTTCCTTTCTTAAATTGTTTCCCGGCAGTCGGGTCCGGGGCGGGGGTTTCGCCCGCCCGCGGACCTTCCCACCGAGACAAACAAAAGACGGCGCAGGGAAACTTCCCTACACCGTGGAACGACAGCACTGCCCCCATATAACCCGTCCTTGTAAAAACAGGGGGTTACGGGTATAATGGGTCCGGCGCAGTTTATCCTGCTGTGTGGGAGGGGTGACTCCTGCATAGGGGCTTGGAGTGTTGGCGCGCTCCAAGTCCCGCCTTTTGTTTACCTCGTATGCCTATTGTAGCGCATTGTTCGGTGTAACGCAAGCAAAAAATGACAGGACCCGAAAAATCGGGAAACTGTCTTACAGAATTGGAACAGAACAACGGACAGCGGATGGTGCATCTCAGCACCATCCGCCGCTTGTCTTAATTGCTTAAATGCTTTGCAGTTTGCTTTGTTTCCCACTCAGCCCCAGGGATTTTCCGTGGGGTAGGGCAGGGATTTTGGCTGGTTGTAGGCGATGTCGCAAACGCCCAGCAGCTTGAACACCTCGAACAGCTCCTTGCCGTAGTGGCCGAAAGCCACCGCGCCATGATGCGGGTACCGCTTCTGAATCAGCACGTGGCGGTAGAACCGCCCCATCTCCGGGATGGCGAAGATGCCGATGCCGCCGAAGCTCCGGGTGGGCACGTCCAGGACCTCGCCCTGGGCGATGTAGGCCCGCAGGGTCCCCTCGCTGTCGCACTGGAGCCGATAGAACGTGATGTCCCCGGCGGCGATGTCGCCCTCCAGCGTCCCACGGGTGAAGTCGGGCTCGGACCCCTTGGGCTCCAACAGCCGGTGCTGTATCAGTTGATACTTCACCGCCCGGCTGGAACACAGCTTGCACTCGGGCGTATTGCCGCAGTGGAAGCCCATGAACGTGTCGGTCAGCTTGTACCCCAGCTTTTCAATGCCGTCCTCGTCGTAGATGTACTTGGGCACGGAGTTGTTGATGTCCAGCAGCGTCACGGTATCCCCGGACACGCACATGCCGATGTACTCGCTGAGCGCGCCGTAGATGTCCACCTCGCAGGACACGGGGATGCCCCGGCTTGCCAGGCGGGAGTTTACATAACAAGGCTCAAACCCGAACGCCTCCGGGAACGCGGGCCAGCACTTGTCGGCAAACGCCACGTACTTCCGTGCGCCCTTGTGGGCCTCCGCCCAATCCAGCAGCGTCAGCTCGAACTGGGCCATCCGGGCCAGCAGGTCGGGATAATACTTGCCCTCGCCCATCTCGGCGGCCATCTCCTTGCACACGCCCTCGATGCGCTCGTCGCCGGCGTGGGCCTTGTAGCTGACCAGCAGGTCCAGCTCGGAGTTTTCCTCCACCTCCACGCCCAGCTCGTACAGGCCCTTGATGGGCGCGTTGCAGGCGAAGAAGTCCTGAGGCCGGGGGCCGAAGGTGATGATCTTCAGGTCCTTCAGGCCCAAAATGGCCCGGGCGATGGGGATGAACCCGCCGATCTTTTCCGCCAGCTCCTCCGCCGTACCCACCGGGTACTCGGGGATGTATGCCTTGAGATGCCGCATGCCCAGGTTATAGGAGCAGTTCAGCATGCCGCAGAAAGCGTCGCCCCGGCCGTTGATCATGTCGCCGTCGCCCTCGGCCGCCGCCACGTACATACAGGGACCGTCGAAGTTTTTGGCGATCAGGGTCTCCGGCGTCTCCGGACCGAAGTTTCCAAGGAACACCGCCAGGGCGTTGCACCCGGCTTTGTTCACGTCCTCGACCGCGGCCAGCATGTCCTTCTCGTTCTCCACCGTCACCGGGCACTCGTAGATCTCGCCCTTGTACGCCTCCACGATGGCCTTGCGCCGACGCTGGCTCAGCTCGATGGGGAAGCAGTCCCGGCTCACCGCCACGATGCCCAGCTTTACCACAGGGATGTTAGTTAACATAATTTTATTCTCCTTTCCCGCCGCTTATAAATCGGCGGCAATATCTATGTTTTCGCCCCGCAGACCGATCGCGGCCCCCTGGGCGGCCTCGGCGCTGTCCGGATGGGCCAGCAGCCACTTGTTGCAGGCCCACAGGGCCTTGTCCTCGTCGTTTTTGGCCTCGATGGCCGGCCTGGGACCGTTGGTCCCCTTGGGCAGGACCACGCACACCCGGAAAAAGCCGTCCTTGGCCGTCTGGCAGGGGGCGTAGTGCAGCGTGGTGGCGTAAACCTCCACGGGCACGCCGCCGGGGGCCTTGAACGCTTTCACCTTCCCCGTATCCAGCACGCCGTCCACGATGTCGTCCTCTTTGGCCACCAGCAGGATAAAATCTCCCTCGCCGATGTTCACCTCGCTGTCCCGGTGGTATTCCAGGCAGTTCAGCCTGGTGTTCCGGCCCCAGCACATGCCCAGCTGCACCGGCATGCCGCCGTAGGCGTTGTTCTGGAACTGCCCGTAAAGGCAGGTGGCCTCCAGCGCGGGGATGCTGGGCTCGTAGGCGGTGCCGTTCTCCGGCAGGGGGATGGTCCCCATGGCCTTCACGAGGCAGGTGGTGTCATAGCCGGCCAACACCTTGCCGTAGGGCGCGAAGGCGGGGTCATAGACCGATACGATCTTCATAGGCTCTCCTTCCTTTTGTCTATTTATCGCCACGGCTCTCAGCCGTTCAGCGCCGGGAACACATCTTTCAGCGCGGGGTATATCTTCCGGAACTTCCGATACTGTTCCTCATACCGGGCGGCAATGGCCGGGTCCGGCTCTTCTGTGCCCACGACCTTCACCAGCTTGCCGGCGGCCTCCTGCACGGAGGCGTACTCGCCGCATGCCACCGCCGCCAAAATGGCCCCGCCGTAGCCCGGTCCTTCCTCGGACTCGATGCGCTCCAGAGTCAGGCCGCACACGTTGGCGACGATCTTCCGCCACAGGGGGCTTTTGGCCCCGCCGCCGCAGATACGGCTGGTTTTCACGTCCACGCCCAGCGACCGGGCCACTTCCAGACAGTCCCGAATGCCGAAAGCCACGCCCTCCAAGACCGCCTGGGTCATGTCGGCCCGGGTGTTGTCCATGGTCAGGCCCACGAAGCAGCCCCTGGCGTCGGTGTCGTTGATGGGGCTGCGCTCGCCCATCAGATAGGGCAGGAAGAGCACGTGGTTCGTGCCCAGCTTCTCGTCCGTAATGGCCGTCTGCTCGGCGGCGTAATCGGTAGTGCCGATGATGTCGTCCATCCACCACTTGTTGCAGCTGGCGGCGGAGAGCATGCAGCCCATCAGGTGATAGTTGCCGTCCGCGTGGGCGAAGGCGTGCAGGGCGTTGTG